>CAIPZZ010000079.1 GCA_903869665.1 uncultured Opitutia bacterium
CCCACGCAGGGAGGCTTTGTCGCCAAAACGAGCGAGGCCGTGCAGCGCGCGTCGGCTAACGTGACCGCCGCGCTCGCCTGGCTCGACGTCTATCCCGAGGCCGTGCCGCTCAAAACCGGCCCGGCCGGGCCGGAGCCTTCCCCGGTGCGCGCGACTAAAATTCCGCCCGACGCTCCCCCGGGGCCGAGTCCGGGACGGGGTTTCAATGGGCCAAAGCTGAACCGAGGGACATTGGAAAAGCTCAATGAGGCTCTCGGCTGGCTGCTCAACAACTCCGCGCCCGACTACCGCGGCCCCGTGCTCGGCGACCTCGACGGCCATCGCGGAAAAATCATGGATGCCATTGGTCAAGCGTCCGCCGACACGCTCGCCGGCATCGCCCTCACGCCCGCCGCCGCCACGGCTCCCCGTCGCGGCGGCGTCCAGCGCGGCAATCCGTCGCCCGCTCCGGCTCCAGCCAGCGCGCCCTCCGTCACCCCCGTGCACTGACAGGACCTTCTATCCAACCTACGGCAACCATCCGCCATGAAATTATCTCGCCACTTCCTTTTGCCCGCCGCCCTGCTCGTGCTCGCCGCCCGCCCAGCCATTGCCGACGGCGGCGTCGTCGGCCGCCCGACCTACCGCCGCCCCGCCCAGTTGCAGCAGCCCATCGCCCCGACCGCCGCCGCGCACCTCAGCACCGCCCAGCTCGCGCTCCAGACCGCGCTCGACGCGATGGAGACTTTCGCGAACACGGACTCGACCTTAAACTACGGCGGCTATTTCGCCCGCGCGAAGGAAGACGCGACCAACGCCAAAATCGCCTTGACCGAGGCCATCGCATTTGTCTCCGCGCATCCGGAGCAGAACGTCCTAGCCGCCGGCCCCGCGCCCGTCAGTGAGCCGAAGGCACCCGCCCTGCCGGGCCTTTCTACAGAAACCAACCGTGCGGGCCAGCCGCTCGGCATTCCCAGCAGCAACGAGGTGACGGCGGTTGACGCCCTCCAAGTCGCGCTCGCCGCGCTCGTCAACAACCCCGCGCCCGACTATCGCGGCCCCGTGCTCGGCGATCTGGGCGGACGCCGCACCAAGCTTATCGCTGCCATCGGCCAGATCGGCGCTGACATGAGCAACGGCCTAGCCTACCACAAATATGTGCGCGGCGGAGCCAGCGGCGTCATCCCGCTCTCCGCTCCCGTCGAACTGTTGCCGGACCCGAAATATGGCCCAACCGCGCGGACATATCTGACGTTTGCTGCGCAGACGCTGGATCGTCTGCGGGTCTCGTCCGAACGCGACGCAACACGGCCCTACCCTCCCAAGGTGCTGGAAAGCCTGAAACGGGCGACCGCCAGGCTGGCCGACGCCACCGCCTACCTTGAGACTCATCCCGAGGCCGATGCGCTCAAGCCCGGCCCCGCCGGGCCAGAGCCTTCCAGTGTGCGCCGCGCCAGGGCACCATCTTTTTCTCCGAAGGATGATTTCCAAACAAGGCGCGTGAGCCAGACTGCTAGCGTCCTGAACGAAGCCATCGGCTGGCTGCTCAACAACCCCGACCCCGGCTATCGCGGTCCCGTGCTCGGCGACCTCGGCGGCCATCGCGGCAAAATCTTGGACGAGATCGGGCAGGCTCTCACCGATACGCTCGCCGACTATCGTGGCCCCGCTCCCGCTCCGCGCGGCACCCGCACGCCTGCGCCCTGAAGGTGGCTCCCCTTCCCAAATCCGCGCTCTGCCATCCGTATTTGTCCGACCGGCCTTCAGACCTTCGACTTTCAGACCTTAAGACCTCTCGCGCATGTCCCAGACCGCCACGCCCGATCTCTCACTGTCCTTGTCCGGCGAACGCCCCGGCCACGGGTCGGCGGCGGCATTTGCGGGCGCGGCGCTGGTGGTGGTCGTGGTAGCGGCGCTGCTGGCGGGGTTTGTGCCGCTGGGGTTTTCCATCGTCACGGTGTTTCTGTTTGCGGGGCCGCACAACTGGGTCGAGTTCCGGTATTTTCTCTCGCGCATGCCGCCGCGCTGGGGGCCACTACGGACGTTTTACCTGACCGGCATCCTCGGCACGCTTGTGCTGACGGCGGCCTACATCGCGATGGCCGTGACGGCGCGCAGCCCGTATTGGGACGGTCACACGCTCACGACCGCCGCCGCCGCGTGGAACTGCGCACTGGTGCTCTGGGTGTGTGCGCTGGTCGCGCTGCGGAACGGACACCGGCGGCGGATGGCGGAGGAAGAAAGCCAAGGGCGCAGCGAGACTGCGCCCCTTCATGGCGAACTTGACCGAGCGAGCGCGACACCGGCCGCGGCGACCGCCAACCCGTGGCTGCTGCCGATGGGCGTGGGGTTCACGCTGGTGGCCGGCGTGTGGCTGTGGCCGGCGGCGTGGGAGATCGGGCTGGTCTATTTGCACCCGTTCATTGCGCTGTGGTTTCTCGACCGTGAGATCGCGCGGCAGCGGCCCGCGTGGCAACGCGCCTATCGTCGCTGCCTGCCGGCCATCCCGGTCGCCCTCGGCGTGCTCTGGTGGCGGCTGGCCGATGCGCCGCCGCTCGCCGGTGGCAACGACATGCTCACGATGCGCATCACGGCGCACGCAGGCGCGGACATCATCACCGGTGTCTCCTCGCACGCGCTGGTGGCGACGCACACCTTCTTGGAAATGCTGCATTACGGTGTGTGGCTGGTGGCGATCCCGCTGGTGGCGATGCGCGCCGCGCCGTGGCGGCTGGCGGCAGTGCCCATTGCGCGGCACTCGGTGACGTGGAAACGCGCGGTGGTCTTCGCCGGCGTGGCGGGCGCGCTCATCGTCGTGGTGCTCTGGGGCGGCTTCCTCGCCGACTACCCGATCACGCGCGACGCGTATTTCACCGTCGCCATCGGCCATGTGCTGGCCGAGGCGACATTCCTACTGCGCCTGCTGTGAGCGTGCGACCAACCCTCGGATGAGCTACACAGAGAGCACTGAGCACGAACCGGAGGCCACGAAGGGGGAACGCGGCTGCCTGGCGCGTTCAGCCCCGGCTGAGCGCACCGGAGGCGGCGCACTTCGCCTGCAATCGGCTGAGCTTATTTCACGCTCTACCCGTCCATTCCTCTGTGGTCTCCCTCACTCTCTCTGTGTGCTCTGTGTCCAATTTCCGCTTTCAAAATGAGCGATCCGTTCACCCCGCTGCCGTCGGAGCTTTGGGCCTGGATGCCCAAGGGCTACCTGTTCACCATCGCGGTCGAGACGCCGGTGTTGCTCCTCCTGCTCTCGCGGACACATCGCTGGCCGCGCCGGCTGGCGGCGGGAGTATGGCTGACGGCGTGCTCGTATCCCATCGTGGTGGTCGCGCTGCCGCTGCTGCTCGGACTGGAGCCGCGCTGGCGCTACCTGGCGGTGGCGGAGACCTTCGCGCCCCTGTCGGAGTGCGTGCTGTTCGCGCTGGCGTTTCACCGCGCTGGCGGCCTTACCCGTCGCGAGCGAGTGCAGGACATGGTCGCCGTCGTCTTGGCGAACCTCGCGTCGTTTCTGCTCGGCGAATGGCTGCAAGGCCTCGGCGACCACGGCTGGCCGGAGTGGCTGTGGGGCTGATGCAGTGCGAAGGTGAAGGCGTGGGCGTGGCGGGGTGCGGTCCAAAGCAGGAATCCTAGAATGCGGAAAGGTTTCGTGGAGGAGCGTGATATGCGCGGCGCGCTCAACGTCCAGCAAACGCGCCGGGAGTCGTGTTCCTCCTCCAATCCGTTTTCTGGCTTCGTGGCTTCCTCCTTAAACGCTTTCCCGCGTCATCGGCCATTGGCTGCTTCGCATTATCGCGTTTCCCGCGTATCCAGCTGGCGCAAAATTTGGCCGGTTTATGTCAAAAAATGCGGTGCGTTTCGATCCGCCATGGCGCATACTGGCTCGCCATGAATCGCCCCGTTCACGCTCTTGTCCTCCGCCCGATGCTGGTGCTCGGCTTTGTCGCCTGGCCCCTGCTTGGCGCGGATAATCCGGCCACCCGCGAACCGAGTCCGCCGCCCGCCAAAGTCGCCATCCCCACCGTCCAGCCGTCGTCCGAGAACCGCACCATCGCGGACCTCCATCTTGAGTTGATCTGGATCAAGCCCGGCACCTTCCAAATGGGCAGCGAACCGGACGAGCCCGAGCGCAACCAAGCCGAAGGGCCGGTGATGAAGGTGACGATCTCCAAAGGTTTCTGGCTCGGTAAAACCGAGATGACGCAGGGCCAATACGAGGCGATCGTGGGAACCAACCCCAGCCACTTTCCCGAAGCGGGCAAGGACGCCCCGGTGGAAAACGTGTCCTGGACCGACGCGATGGATTTTTGCAAGAAACTCACCGAGCGCGAGCGGGCCGCCGGACGCTTGCCCGAGGGTTACGCCTACACGCTGCCGACGGAGGCCCAATGGGAATACGCCTACCGCGCCGGCACGACCAGCGCCTACCCCGGCACGCCCGACGCCATGGGCTGGAACGCCAAGAACAGCGGCGACACCACTCACCCCGTCGGCCAGAAACAGGTCAGCCCATGGGGCCTCTACGACATGGCCGGCAACGTCCTTGAGTGGTGCTACGACTGGTATGGCCCATATCCCGGCGGTGCCCAAGCCGACCCCACCGGCCCGCGCTCGGGCTCGTTTCACATGGCGCGCGGCGGCAGTTGGCGGATGGAGCCACGGATCAATCGTTCCGCCGAGCGTGCCGGCGGCTCGACCGGGCGGCGCGACTATACACTCGGTTTCCGCCTCGCGCTCTGTCCTGTGCGGTGAGGTATTTCGCGAGCCGGATTTGAAGCAGGAAACCCAGAAGCTAAGAATTTCGGGGTGGAGCGTGACGTCCCCGGCGCGCTCGGATCGAACGAACGCGCCGGGACGTCGCGTTCCACCTTCCAATCCGGTTTCTGGCTTTGTGGCTTCCAGCTTAAATTTTTCTGACCGTCGCCTCCCGACTGCGTCCGAAAAGCTGCTTGCCCAGTATCGTGCGCCTTTCAGATTCGGCCCTGCGTCTCATCGTTTCCACGCCCATGCCCCACGTCCTGATCATCCACGAGGTCGCCGATTATCCGTCTTGGAAAAAGGTGTTCGACGGCGCGGCGGCGATCCGGCGCGAGGCGGGCGAGCGGTCGTATCAGGTGCTCAAGTTTCAGGGCGACGCCAACCGCATCGTGCATTTCTCGGCGTGGACTTCGATCGCGGACGCGAAGCGTTTCTTCGAGTCGCCGCGCCTCGTGAAAATCCGCGCCGAGGCGGGTGTGAAGACGCCCGAATTCATCTACCTCGAACAACTCGAAGCCGGCACGCTATGAAATCACCCCCCGCCAAATCCCGGAC
>CAIPZZ010000080.1 GCA_903869665.1 uncultured Opitutia bacterium
AAGGGTATCAGGGCTTCTCCGCCGCGTTCGTGCATGGCTGCTTCGTGGGCCCGCCCCTCCCGGCAGGCGGACGCGGCGCGGCGGCCGCCACCCCGGCGGGCAACCGGATCTTCGGCCGCATCGCCGACGGCGCGGACACCGATAGCAACTGCAACGATTTTCAGCAGCTGGCCCCCACGCCCGGCGCGGCGAACCAGCGGGCGCAGTGAGGGCGGGCCGCGCGATGCCATGACTCCTCCGTGCCCATCCTGGCCGTGGTGGCGTCGGGCCGTCACGGGCCTCGGCGCGGCGGGGCTGGCGTTGAGCGGCTATCTGGGCTGGCATCACATCGCTGGCGGGACGGTGATCGGCTGTGTCGCCGGGAGTTCCTGCGACCTAGTGCTCGGCAGCCGGTGGTCGGCCATCGGCGGCGTGCTGCCGGTGAGCGGGCTGGCGGCGGGGGTGTATCTGGCGGTGCTGCTCGCCAGCTTTTATCTCGGCCCGGCCACGGAGGCACCCGTGCGGCGGCTGGCGTGGCGCGCGCTGCTGGTGCTGACCGGAGCGGCGGCCGGCAGCGCGGTGTGGTTCACCATCGTGCAAAAGTGGATGATCGGCGCCTTCTGCCCCTATTGCATGGCCACGCATCTCACCGGCGTGCTGCTGGCGGGATTGGTGTTCTGGCACGCGCCGGGGCAACTGGCCCCCGAACCGGCCGCCACGCCGGAACAAACGCTCGCTCCACCCAGTCCGGCGCGCGGGCGCGTCGCTTGGTCGGCGGCCGGCCCGGCGCTGGCCGGGGTCGCCTTGTCCGGCCTCATGGCGGTGGCGCAGGTCGCGTTCGCCCCGGCCGCCTTCTCCCGCGCCGGCGAAGCGCCGTCGGTCCTGCCCGCCATCAATCCCCGGGCCGTGCCGCTCATCGGCCCGCCCGACGCCCGCCACGTCGTGAGCGTGCTCTTCGATTACAACTGCCCCCATTGCCAGCGCCTGCACGCGATGCTCGACGAGGCGGTCGCGCGCGATCCAGGCCGGCTGGCCTTCGCGCTTTTCCCCGTGCCGTTAAACACCGGGTGCAACCCGTTCGTCGCCCGGAACACGGCCGCATTCAAGGATTCCTGCGAGCTCGCGCGGCTCGCGCTCGCCGTCTGGGTGGCGCGGCGCGAAGCCTTTGCCGAGTTCGATCGCTGGATGTTCTCGCCCGAGCCGGGCCACCTCTGGCGTCCGCGCGATCTCGCCGCCGTCAAGGCCAAGGCCGCCGAGCTGGCTGGCCAAGCAAGGCTCGAGGCCGCGCTCGCCGACCCGTGGATTGACCGGCACGTGCAGGCCGGCGTCGGGATTTTCGGCGCCACGGGCGGCAACGCCGTCCCCGAGCTGGTCTTCGGCCCGCATTGGACGACCCCCGAGCCAAAGGACACGGACGACTTGCTCGCCATGCTGCAAGCCAACCTCGGCGTGACCATGCCGTGACCGAGAGCGGTTGAAACACTAGTGCGTCCGGATCGTGTCATGGCGAGGAGCGCAGCGACGCAGCGATCCAGCCCCTCGATCGGGCTCGGGGCCGTGCAGGCGGCTACATTTCAACGGAAACGGCTCTGGCACCGGACTCCTCCCTGAGCCGTGCGGTGCATACCGCCGGCACACCTTAACCCAAGGCCGCGAGCAAGCGTGCCAGCTCAGCGTGCTTGGCCTGCTGGTCGGCGAGCTGCTTCTTCGCGCCGGCGAGGACGGCGGGCGGGGCTTTGTCCACGAAGGCGGGATTGGCGAGGCGAGCCTCGGTGGCGGCGATGTGCTTGGCGAGCGCGTCGAGCTCCTTGGTGAGGCGGATCTTTTCGGCGGCGGCGTCCACCGTGCTCGCGAGATCGAGGTAGAGCGTGCCGAACGGGGTGACGACGGCGGGCGCGTTCTCGACGGTCGCCTGCCGGGCAATCTCGGCCGCGCCGACCATGCGGGTGAGCGAGGCGAGGCTGGCGGAGAGCGCGGCCCACTCGGCGTCGGCGGCAGTCACGAGGAAACGCACGTCGCGGCGGCTGGCGACGTTGTGATCGGCCTTGAGCGCGCGGGCGGACGAGACGAAGGACTTGAGTTTCTCCACGGCGGCGACGGCGGCGCGGTCGAGCACGAGGCCGTGCGCGTGCGAGGTGGTGGCGAGCTGCGACGCGTTGTCGAGGTGGGCGTTCTGAATGAACCTCGGAAGCGCGCCGGGGACGTCACGCTCCACCCCGGAATAGCCGAGCTGTGACCAGAGCTCCTCAGTAATGAAGGGGATGAACGGGTGCAGCAGCAGCAGGGTCTGGCGCAACACGAGGTCCTGGATCGCGAGGCAGTTAGCCTTGAGGTTGGGCGACTGGAGCTTCGATTTCGAGACCTCCACATACCAGTCGCAAAAGTCGTTCCAGAAAAACCCGTAGAGCGCGTGCACCGCCGCGCTGAACTCAAACTCCGCAAAGCAGCGGTCCACTTCGCGCGTGGTGGCGAGCAGGCGGTCGAGGATGGCGTGGTCGTCGGCGTCGAACTTCGCGGCGTCGAGGCGCGCGACAATGGCGGCGAGGGTGGAGTTGTCGCCGGCCTCGCCGCTCATTTGGCGGAAGCGGGCGGCGTTCCAGAGCTTGTTGCAGAAGTTTTTGCCGCTCTCGATGCGGTCCTCCTGGAAGCGGATGTCCTGCCCTTGGGGTGCGAGCGAGATGATGCCGAAGCGCAGGCCGTCGGCGCCGTATTTGGCGATGAGGTCGAGCGGATCGGGCGAATTGCCAAGGGACTTCGACATCTTGCGGCCCGACTGGTCGCGGATGATGCCGGTGAAATACACGTGCTTGAACGGCAGCTCGCCCATGAACTCGTAGCCCGCCATGATCATGCGCGCGACCCAGAAGAAGATGATGTCCGGCCCGGTGACGAGCGTCGTGGTCGGATAGAATTTTTTCAGCGTCGCGGTCTGCTCCGGCCAGCCCATCGTCGCAAATGGCCAGAGCCACGAGCTGAACCAAGTGTCGAGCACGTCGGGGTCTTGGACCCAACCCACTCCGCTCGGTGCCTCCAAGCCGCAATAAACTTCGGTGCCGCGATTCCACACCGGCACGCGATGCCCCCACCAGAGCTGGCGGCTGATGCACCAGTCCTGAATGTTGCCCATCCAGTGGTCATAGACCTTGGCCCAACGCTCGGGGTGAAACTTCATCTCGCCGCTGGCCACGACCGCGCGGGATTTTTCCACGCTCGGGTATTTCAGAAACCACTGCTCGCTCAGGCGCGGCTCGACGGGCACGTCGGCGCGCTCGCTGTAGCCGACGTTGTTGGTGTAGGGCTCCTCTTTCACCAGCGCGCCCAGCTCGGTGAGCTTTTCCACGGCGACCTTGCGCGCCTTGAAACGGTCGAGGCCGCGCAGGTCAGCGCCGGCGGCGTCGTTCATCTTGCCGTCGGCGGCGATGACCTCGATCTGCGCGAGGCCGTGGCGCTGGCCGATGTCGAAGTCGGCCTTGTCGTGCGCGGGCGTGACCTTGAGCACGCCGGTGCCGAACTCGAAGTCCACATGCGCGTCGCCGACGATGGGGATGAGCTTCTGCTCGCGCGGCAGCTCGGCGGGCAGCGGGCGCACGATGTGTTGCCCGATGAGGTGGGCGTAGCGCGGGTCCTTGGGGTTGACGGCCACGGCGGTGTCGCCGGGGATGGTCTCGGGGCGCGTGGTGGCGATGGTGAGAAACGTGCCCGGTTTTTCCGCGACCTCGACCTTGAAATAGCAGAGCGTGCCGCGCGACTCCTTCATGATGACCTCCTCGTCGGAGAGCGCGGTGAGCGAGACGGGGCACCAGTTGACCATGCGCTTGCCGCGGTAGATGAGGCCTTTCTTGTAAAGCTCGACGAAGACCTTTTGCACGCAGCGCGAGTAGTCGGCGTCCATCGTGAACCGCTCGCGGTCCCAATCGCAGGAGCAGCCGAGCTTTTTCAGCTGCTGGATGATGATGCCGCCGTGCTTCTCCTTCCACTGCCAGACCTTCTCCAGGAATTTTTCGCGGCCAAGGTCGTCGCGGTGCTTGATCTCGCCGGATTTTTTCAACGTGCGCTCGACGACGGTCTGCGTGGCGATGCCGGCGTGGTCGGTGCCGGGCAGCCAGAGGACGGATTTACCCTCGAGCCGCGCGCGACGGGCGAGGATGTCCTGAATGGTGTTGTTGAGCACGTGGCCCATCGTGAGCACGCCGGTGACGTTGGGCGGCGGGATGACGATGCAGTAGGGCTCCCGGCCATCGTCGGTGCGGCCCGCGAACGCGCCAGCGGCCTGCCAGGCGGCATACCATTTTTCTTCGACATCGTGCGCTTCGTAGCTCTTTGAAATTTCGGACATGGGAAAGTGTTCTTGGGAAACGCGCACGCAACCAGCCGCCGCCCTCGCTGGCAAGCGCGCAGGAAACGACGGGGTGCCGCCGGGCTCCATGCCGGAACGGCGGCCATTCGCGGCCGATCCCACCCGGACACGAACATGGCTTGCCAAAGACGCGTCCGAAACGAAATGCTCAGACACCCTCCCCTACCCATGAAGATACCCTCCGTCCGTTCAGCCGGTTTCCGGCTTTCCGCTGCGGTCGCGCTGCTCGCCGGCGCGTTTGCCCCCGCGCTCCGCGCGCAGGATGCCCTCCCGCTCTGGCGCGACCCGGCGCAACCCGCCGAGGCGCGCGTCGCCGCGCTGCTCAAGGAACTCACGCTGGAGGAGAAGGCCCGCATGGTCCACGGCACGGGCAACTGGACGTCGGGCGGCGTGCCGCGCCTCGGGGTGCCCGAGATCTGGATGGACGACGGCCCGCTCGGCGTGCGCGCCGAGACGCAGGCCAACAGCTTCACCCCGCTCAGCCGCACCGACGACGCCGCCACCGCGATGCCCGCCACGCTCGGCCTCGCGGCAACGTGGAACACCGACCTGGCGTTTGAATACGGCGCGGTCATCGGCCGCGAGGCGTTCCGCCGGGGCAAGAACATCATGCTCGGGCCCAGCCTGAACATCCAGCGCACGCCGCTCAACGGCCGCAATTTCGAGTATCTCGGCGAGGATCCCTTTCTCACCTCTCGCATCGCCGTCGGCTATATCAAAGGCCAGGCCTCCGAAGGCATCACCGGCACGGCGAAGCATTTCGCCGCCAACAACCAGGAGACCAACCGCAACGGCGTGGACGCCCGCGTGGATGAGCGGACCCTGCGGGAGATTTATCTCCCGGCCTTCAAGGCCGCCGTGCAGGAGGGCGGCGTCCTGTCCGTCATGGGCGCCTACAATTTCCTCAACGGCGAGCACGCCTCGCACAACCAATACCTGCTGGTGCAGGTGCTCCGCAACGAGTGGGGCTTCAAGGGGCTGGTCGAGTCGGACTGGGGCGGGGTGCATGACACCAAGGAGGCGGTGTTCAAGGGCATGGACATTGAGATGCCCGGCCGCGGTCCGGACGGGGCCCAGAGCCTGATGGGCGACGCCTACCTCAACGGCCTGAAGGACGGCACCTACCCGATGGCGACGCTCGATGAGAAGGTCACGCACATCCTCTATGCCATGGTGAAGATCGGCATGCTCGACACCCCGGCCAAGCGCGTGCCGCGTCCCATCACCGACGCCGACCCGCTCAGCACGAAGGAAAACCAAGCGATCGCCCGCCGCGTGGCCGAGGAGTCCATGGTGCTGCTCAAGAACAACGGCCGCCTGCTCCCGCTTGACGCCGCGAAAATCAAGACCATCGCCGTCATCGGCGACAACGCCCAGCGCGCCTTTTCCATCGGCGGCGGCTCCGCGCAGATCAAGTCGCCCTATGAGATCACCGCGCTGGACGGCATCAAGGCCCGCGCTGGCACCGGCATCACTGTCAGTTATGCTCGCGGCTACGTTGCCGCCGCGGCAGGTGGCCGCGGCCGCCGCGGCGGCCCGCCCGCCGCCGGCGCTCCCAGTGGCACGCCCGACACGGCGGCGCTCGCCGCCGAGGCCGTCGCCGCCGCCAAGGCGGCGGACGTGGTGATTTATGTCGGCGGCCTCACGCACGAATCCGGCGACGCCGAGAGCGGCGACCGCGCCGACCTCAAGCTGCCTTTCGGCCAGGACGCCCTGCTCGCGCAAGTGCTCGCCGCCAATCCCCGGACGGTGGTCGTCCTCAACGGTGGCGGCGCGCTCGAGATGCCGTGGGTGGATCAGGCCAACGCCCTCCTCTACGCGTGGTATGGCGGCCTGGAGAATGGCAACGCCATGGCCCGCCTTCTCTTTGGCGACGTGAGCCCGTCGGGCAAGCTGCCCAACACCTTTCCGAAAAAACTCGAGGACACGCCCACGTTTGCCGGCGGCCAGGACGCCTATCCCGGCCTGCCAAATCCCGATGCGCCGCGCCGGGGCGGCGGACCGGGCGCGTTTCCCGGAGCCGCCGCGCCGGCGACCGGTGCCCCGACGTCGGCCGCACCTGCCGCCGTGGCGGCAGCTGCTCCCGGTCAGGTTGCGGCCGCTCCCGGCGCGGCACCCGTGGCGGGGGTTGGCGGCGGCGCGCGGGGAGCGCGCGGGGCGCGCGGAGCCGGCGGACCGGGCGGCAGCAACCCCCTCATCCCCTCCACCCTCCAGCATTACTCCGAAAAGCTCCTCGTGGGCTACCGCTGGTATGACACGAAAAAAATCGAGCCGCTGTTCCCCTTCGGCTTCGGCCTCAGCTACTCGACATTCGCCTACTCCAACCTCCGCGTCTCGCCCGGCGGCGCGGACGGCGCGCTCGCCACGGTGCAGTTCGACGTGACTAACACCGGCACGCGCGAAGCTGCCGAGGTCGCCCAGCTCTACGTCCATCAGGACCGCCCCGCGCTGGAGCGCCCGGAGAAGGAGCTAAAAGGCTTCCAAAAAATCACGCTCAAGCCCAACGAGCGCCAAACCGTGCGCCTCGCGCTCAAGGCCGACGCCTTCGCCTACTACGACCCGGAAAAGAAAAGCTGGGTCGCCGAGGCCGGCGCCTACCAGCTCCTCGCCGGCGGCTCCTCGCGCGACGTGCCGCTGCGCGCCACGTTCAACCTCACCCAGCCCGCGACGTTCAAGGACTGACGCGGCCGGACCCGCGCGAAGGCCGGCCGCAAGGGCCCGCCATTTTCGCGCATTGCGCCACACGGAGCGGGGCGTTTCGCTGCGTTCGCCCATGAGCCCCACCCGCCTGCCTCGCCCGCGATGCAACCGATGACTTTCGCCACCTTCTGCCTGTCCTTGGTCGCGCACGCGGCCGGGCTCGTCGCGCCGGGCTGGCTGGCGGCGCGGCTGCTCGGTTGGCGGTCGGCGTGGGCAGCGGCGGCGGCGGTGCCGCTCTCGATGCTGTTTCTGCTGTGCGGCGTGGAGTTCTTCGACGCCGTGGGCGTGCCGCTGCGGCTAGGGCCGATGGCGGCGTGGGTGCTGGCGGGCAACGCGGCGCTAGCGTATGCGCTTTGGAAATGGCCGGCGCGGGAAACGGCCCCTGCCGTCCCTGAAGCTCCTGTGCCCGAGCCGTCGTCCGCCGACCGCTGGCAGATGTTACTGTTGCTGGGCGGCGTGGCGGTGATGGTGGCGCTCGCGGGGTGGCGCGGATTTCTCGCGCCGCTGAGCGGGTTCGACACGACGTTCCGCTGGGATTTTCTCGCGCGGGTCATGCTGCGCGAGGGCTCGCTCGCGTTTTACCCGCCGCGCACGGCGGCGGAGTTCGGCCTGTATTTTCACCCCGATGGCTTCGCGCCGCTCGTGTCCGTGGGCTACTGGTGGGTCTATCTCGTGGCCTCGCTCGCCGGCCCACCGCCAGCGGACGCGGTGATGCCGCTGGTGATCGCGCAATACGCCGGCGCGCTCGCGCTGGCGGGCGGGCTGGCGGCGCAGGTGGCGGCCTTTCGGCCAGCCCACGGACCCGAGCTAAGCCGAGGGAGCGCGCGGCGCGCGGGCGTGCTGGCGGTCGCGCTGCTCGCGGCCACGCCGCTGTTTTTTCGCGCGGTGCTTATCGGGCAGGAGACGGGCCTCACCGCCGTCGGCTTTGCGGGGATGCTGTTTGCGCTCATTCGCTCCGGGAGCACTCGTAACACCCGCGCGCTCGTGCTCGCGGGCTTGTTCGCCGGTGTGGCAGGGCTCGCGCGCGAATACGGCCCGGCGCTCGTCGCGGTCGGCGGGCTGACGCTGCTGTGGCGGCGAGTTTCTGGCCCGATTGCGGCCTGGGAGGAAACGGGACAGCCTTTCGACGGGCTCAAGGCTCCGGGCGGAACAGAACAGCCTTTCGACAGGCTCAAGGCCCCGGGCTTCGCCCGGGGCGGGCGCGCGCTGCTTGTTTTCGGCGGCGTGGCGGCGCTGCTGCTCGCGCCGTGGCACCTCCGCAATCTGCTGCGCGACGGCAATCCGCTCTACGGACATTCGCTCGGCGGGCTGTTCCCGGTCAACGCGGTGGCGGCGGGGCTGATGAAAAAATATCACGAGCTGTTTGGTTTCGCGGGCTACACCGCGGAAACTTGGGGAGCGGTCGTGAAACAACTGGTGGGCGAGACCGGCCTCGGGCTGCTGCTGGGCGTGCCGGCGGCGGTGTGGCTGGCGCGGCGCGCGGGCTGGCTGGCGGCGGGCGCGGCGCTGGGCTTCGCGCTGTGGCTGGCATCGGTGCCCTACACCTCGGGCGGAGCGGGCTACGCCATGCGCGTGCTCAGCCCGGCACTCGTCGCGCTCGCGGTGGCGGCGGCCGTCGGGCTGGAGCGGGTAACGCGCGGGCCGGTGCGGGCGTGGCTCGCCACGGTCGCGCTGCTGGCTGCGCTCGGCTGGGCGGTGTGGGGCGCGGCGCTGTTTCCGCTGACGGCCGAGCAGGTGCCGGCCGGCCAGCGCTGGGCCGCGCTCAACGCCTCCCCCTCGCCGCCGGGCGCGTTTGAGCAGGCGGTGCTGACCAACCCCCAGCTCGCGCCCGTCTTCAAACGCGGCACGCGCGTGCTCACCGAGAATGCCTACGCCCACGCCGCGCTCGCCAACGCCGGGCGCGGCTGCGACCTCGTGCCCATCTGGAGCCCGGAGGTCGCGTTTCTCTTCGACCCCAAGCTCGACGCGGCGGAGCAGCGGCGGCGGCTACGCGCGGCAGGCATCACGGTGCTGCTGCTTTACCCGACCAGCCCTAACACCAAGTTCCTCGCCGAGGCCTCGGCATTCTACCGGGCCAACCTTGTCTCGCAGGGCGGCGGCTACGTGCCCAAGTGGCCGGTGGTGGCGTCGGTCGGCGTGTTCGCCATCTGCGAGATTCCGGCGGGTGACTGAGAAGTGCGGCGCTGAGGGCGTGCCAGCCAGCGGCGTAGCCGGTCGCACACCTGGCTCAGGCTGGCCCCGGGCAGTCGCGGGGAAAGTTTGCCGTCCACCCGCAGCCAGAACCGCCCCGGCCACGGCTGCTCCACCAGTTCCAGACGCAGCCGATGGCCCGTGAGGTTGTCCTTGACCGAAATCCGGTAGCGCGCTTTTGCTCTGGGCATGACCCCTGACAACAATTTCGCCCCGCCACTTGGGCAACTCCCGATTTCCCACCACCCTACGCCAACCGCCCGTAAATCGGGTTTGGCCTAATAACACTGATCGGCGGAAGAAAGATGAGCAAGCTGTGGTCCATTCTAAATAAACCGATTCCCGAGATGATCACGAGGTGGCGCTACGGGGCTCAGGCACTCGCCGTGCTGTATCTCCTGGGTGGTGCCTATCTGAACTACGTTTTCGTGTATGCCTTGGTCAGCGGGAAGATGAAGCTCCGCTATCGTTGGGAGTGGATCGAAGGAAGGGGGTCCCTCCCGTTCGGATACTGGGTATTCGTAGCGGGCTTCGGTGGGGCAGCGCTCTTTGTCGATATCTGGTTTCTCTGGATTTTGCGGAATGCGCTGAAGACGCCGATCCAGTTGCCAGAGACAACGCGCGGGAAGTGACCGTAATTCGCATGGCCCATCTCCGCTCCACATTTCCCCTAATTCCAGGTTCAGAGCGCGCTCGCCCGCGCGCGTCTCATCGTTAACGTTAGCCAAGAAATGAAATCACTTCTTACCTTCATGGGAATTCTTACCCTCCTGCTGTCGACCGGATGCGCCCAGACAAAAGACTTCGTTATCGACCTACGCACGTTCGCTTGCGGTAACACCAAGCTCGGCAGTGCTCCCGACAGTCGAGATTTCTTCGCACCGCAATTGAAGGCGTCGGACACCTACAAGTCTGCTCGCGATGGCTTCGAGGTCGGGACCAAGCAGGGAGTTCTCGACTACGCCTTCATCACGATCGGAGCATACAAGGGGAGTTTCGCGCGCAGCGGCGCCAAAGTTGCGCTCGATTCAGGGGCTACTCCGGAACGAGTCCGAGCTGAATTCGGCGAGCCCTACTGGATCGCCTCGAAAGACCAAGAGCTGATTCTCTTCTACGAGTTCGAGGCTGGAAGAATAGAGGTTCAGTTCGAGTTTCCCGATAAAAAAACCTTGGGGTTTATCACGCTCGCGCGAGATGGAGTTCTTTCCGACGCTGAGCAGCGCCGTCTGTATGGTGTCACAAAAGCGTGGCCTCCAAAAAATGGCTAACCAGACGCGAGTCCGTGTGAAAACTTTTCACCTAAACGCGTAACGCACGATTTACGATTTTCAGTGAACCGAAGCCCATGAATATACGCTCACAGACGGCCTTGTTTTTACAAATTTTCCGGGCGGCGGAGTTTTCACACAGTCTGACGCTAGATCCAAGCAAAGCGGCAGGGATGAAAAGCGCGTCGAACGCGCGGTTTGAATTTTCGGAACACCACCGCCGCGTTTATCGTTTCCGTCCGCCCCGTTTCCCCCTCAGCGGAACAACTGCGGCGCGACGTCGCGCAGGGCGTAGCGCCAGACGACCCATTCGTGGCGCGCGCCGGGCAGCACCCAGAAGGGCGCGTGGTTGATGCCTTTCGCGGTGAGCGTGGCCTCCAGCGCGCGGGCGTTTGCGCCCACGAGGTTGTCATCGGCGCCGACGCCGAGCCAGAGGAACTTCAGCTTCTGGTTGGTCGCGGCCGGGTCGGCGAAGAACGCCGGATAGGTTCGGTCCGCGTTTTGGGCGCCCATGCTCATGATGACGAGCGAGTGAAAGGTGTCGAGGTGGGGGAAGCCGATCTGGATGGTGTGGCCGCCGCCCATCGAGAGACCGCCGAGCGCGCGGTGGTCGGCGTCGGCGAGGGTGCGAAACTTGCCGTCCACATAAGGGATGATGTCCGACAAAAATTCCTGCTCGAACCAGAAGCCGCTGCCGGTCGCGGTGAGATTCTGATCCGGCCCTGTGCCGATGCCAGTGCGCTCGTAGCCGAGCGGGTTGACGAGGATCATGGGCTTCGCCTTCCCGTCGGCGATGAGGTTGTCGAGGATGGTGTTCTCGCGGCCGGTGAGGAACCAGCTGGAGTCGGTGTTGCCCGAGCCGTGGAGGAGGTAGAACACGGGGTAGCGGTCGGCGTTGCCATCGTAGCCGGGCGGGGTGTAGATCCACATCGTGCGGGCCGCGCCGCCGAGCGACTTGGCGTGATAGGTCTCGAGGCGCACCGTGCCGTGCGGCACGTCGCGCGTGTCCTGGAAGGCGGTCTCGGGGCCGGGGATCTCGACGAGGTTGGCGGGCGGGAACCCGCCGAAGCCGAGCTTCACGCTGGGGTTGGCGGGGTCCATGGCGACGATGCCATCCACGCGGAACTGGTAGTTGTAGGTGTCGGGCGGGAGCGGGCCGATGGTGGCGGACCAGACGCCGTTGTCGGCCTTGGTCATGGGGTGCTCCTTGCCGTCGAGCTCGCCGATGACGGTGACGGATTGGGCGTTGGACGCGCGGAAGCGCACGGTGAAGGTGCGCTCGGCGGCGTTGACCTCGGGGGAGTTGAGCGCGCCGCCGCCGCCACCACCG
>CAIPZZ010000081.1 GCA_903869665.1 uncultured Opitutia bacterium
CTCTCTTCTAGTGCTTCTAAGTTCAAGGCTGGGATCGTGGGGAGCAACAAACACGACTTTCTGTGCTCGATATTTTTTCCCAAGATCAGACACGGCCTCCCCCGTCAAAATCATCTGGTGTCCGCGTGACATATGCCCATTCACGGGGCCGACTTTCGAGTCGCCAGATTTCTGGATGATAAGCTTCGCTTCGGAAACACACTCGATCGGGATATGCGAATGTCGCAGCAGTTCTTGAAATTTGCTCTGTGCCAACCGCTGGGCCTTCGCGACCACTGGTGAAGCGACCGAAACGGAGTTTTCGTGAAGCAGATCCAACGAAAATAAATCTGCTTCGTGCACCAGCAAGCCGAGCAACCAATAGCCGTCGTAGTCGGAATAACGACTACTGTAGGTATCAAGCAGACCGCACAGGACACCGGTGATTTGTCGGCGAACTTTCATTTGTCCGATAATGCCGATGCCTGTGCGTTAGCGGTTCACTCTCAATACGCCGCCGCGACGCCTTTGATGTTTTTCTTGGTCATCCAGGGCATCATGCCACGCAGGTAGGTGCCGGTCTTCTCGATCTGGTGCTGCTCGCCCTTCTTGAGGAGCGCCTTGTAGTTCTTGAGGCCACCCTTGTATTCCTTGACCCACTCCTTGGTGAACTGGCCGGTCTGAATCTCCTTCAGGATTTTCTTCATCTCGGCCTTAGTCTGCTTGTTCACGATGCGGGGGCCGCGGGTGATGTCGCCGTATTTGGCGGTCTCGGAGATGGAGAAGCGCATGCCGGCGATGCCGCTCTCATACATGAGGTCGCAGATGAGCTTCAGCTCGTGGAGGCACTCGAAGTAGGCCATCTCGGGCTGGTAGCCGGCCTCGACGAGGGTCTCGAAGCCCGCCTGCACGAGCGCGCTGGCACCGCCGCAGAGCACGGCCTGCTCGCCGAAGAGGTCGGTCTCGGTCTCTTCCTTGAAGGAGGTCTGGAGCACGCCGGCGCGGGTGGAGCCGATGCCTTTGGCCCAGGCGAGGGCGTTGGCCTTGGCGGCCTTGGAGCTGCCGGGGAGCACGGCGATGAGGGCGGGCATGCCCTTGCCCTCGGTGTAGAGGCGGCGGACGATGTGGCCGGGGCCCTTGGGGGCGACCATGATGATGTCCACGCCCTTGGGCGGCTTGATGAGGCCGAAGTGGACGTTGAGGCCGTGCGAGAAGAGGAGGGTCTTGCCCTTGGCGAGGTTGGGCAGGATGTCCTGCACATAGACGTCGGCCTGCTTCATGTCGGGCAGGGCAACCATCAGGATGTCGGCGCGGCGGACGGCCTCGGCGGTGTCATAGACCGCAAAGCCGCGCTCCTGGGCGACGGCGCGGGACTTGGAGCCGGGATAGAGGCCGATGATGACCTTGCAGCCGGAGTCCTTGAGGTTCAGCGCGTGCGCGTGGCCTTGGGAACCGAAGCCGATCACGGCGAGGGTCTTGTTTTTGAAGAGGCCGAGGTTGGCGTCTTTGTCGGTGTAGACTTTGGCGGGCATGGTGGTTTGGGAAAGTAGTGAGGAGTGAGTAGCGGGTAGCGAGTAGAGTAGGAAATAAAAAGTCGCGTCAACGTTTCAGCGCCAGCACGCCGGTGCGGGCGAGCTCAATGACGCCGAAAGGCTCAAGGAGCTTGAGAAACGCGCCGGCCTTGGACTCGTCGCCGGTGACCTCGATGATGACGGAGTCGTGGGCGACGTTGACGATCTTGGTGCGGAAGATGTCGCAGATCTGCATGACCTCCGAGCGGGTCTTCGAGTCGGCGCGCACTTTCACGAGCATGAGCTCGCGGATGACCGCCTCGTCGCCCTTGAAGTCCACGGCCTCGACGACGTTGACGAGCTTGCGGAGCTGCTTGATGGCGAGGTCGAGCGCGGCCTCGTCGCCCTTCAGGACGACGGTGATGCGGGAGAGCGCGGGGTCGTGGGTCGGGGCGACATTGAGGGAATCAATGTTGAAGCCGCGACCGGAGAACATCCCGGCGACGCGCGCTAGGACGCCGAACTGGTTCTCGACGAGGACGGAGAGTGTGTGGCGCATGAAAAATACGAAGCAAAAGAGATGATAAAAAGAAGGGAGAGGGAAGGTCGGCAAAGGAAGCCCGATGGACGAACAAAAACGCAGCCCGCGACGATGAAGCAGCCCGTCGGTGTTCCGCAAGCGCATTCCCCGCGTCGGAGCACCGAGCCGGGACGCCGTTGGGGTTTAATTTGGCCCCGTTTCAATTCATGGCTTGCTGCCCTTCGTTCGATCGCACAAAAAGCAACCGCCCCCACCGCCCATGCCCCTCATCCCTCATCCGCGCTTTCGCGCGCCTAAGGGTGTTTTGCGGTGGAGGAGCTGTGCGTAATTTAGCCTTTGCTGCCTTTTTTGCAGGAGGGGCAGCAGCTTTCGGGGCGACCACCGTCACGTGGTCGTCAACTAGCGACACCACGTTTGGCAGCGGAACGAACTGGGTTGGAGGTGTCGCTCCCGTGGATGATCTCACCTCCAGCATCGCGCGCTTCGACGGCACCGGCAGCGCTGCCCCGGTGCTTGCCGCCAGCCAAAGTGTCGCCGGCCTAGCCATCACCACGACGACCTCGCTGACTGCCGCCAATGGTGCCGGCCTCACTCTCGGTGGGTCGGGCCTCACGGTTTCCTCGTTGGCCGACACCACCATCAGCGCGCCTCTCGTGGTCGCCTCAGCCATGACGCTCTCCAACACCAGCCATCTGACCCTCGCCGGTGGCCTTACGCTAAACAGCACCGGCACCTTCAGCGGCGCGGCCGGCGTTGGCAGCGTGGATATCACCGGCGTCGTCAGCGGCACCGGCACCCTCGTCTGGAAAGGCGGTGCGGGACTGACACTTACCCAAGCCAATTCCTACACCGGCGGCACCAGCCTTTTCGCCAACAGCGTCGGTCTGCTCCTTAATATCAACCACCCCTCGGCCATCGGCACCGGCACACTCACGCTCACGCTCGTTGGGCAGCCGCCGGAACTCGGGAACACCAGCGGCGCGCCGGTGGTGCTCTCGACGAACAATGTGCAGAATTGGAACGGCAATTTTCAGTTTCGCGGCCCCGCCGCCCTCGATCTCGGCACCGGGGCGGTCACGATGAACGCCGCCCGCACGATCCGAGTGATCGCGAGCACTCTTACGGTTGGCGGAGCCATCAGCGATGGCGGTAGTGGCTTTGGTCTGATCAAAACCGGAGCCGGCACACTCGCCCTAACTGGCAACAGCACTTATGCTGGTTCGACTCTCGTTCAGGACGGCACGCTGAGTGTTAGCTCTCTCGCCAATCTCGGCATGGCTTCAGCTCTCGGCGTGCCCACGTCAGCCATTAATGGCACTATCGGGATCGGAAATGGCACAGCGAAAGGCGCGCTGGCCTACACTGGCCCCGCCACCTCTACCGACCGCGTGGTCAACCTCGCCGGCACCACCGGCGGAGCCACCCTCGAAGGCTCTGGCATGGGATCGCTCGTCTTCACGTCCAATTTCACCGCCACGGGTCTCGGCTCCAAAACCCTCACCCTGAGCGGCACGGCTGGGCGCAACGCTATCGCCGGAGCCGTCGTTGATAACTCCGGCACCAACAAGACCTCGCTCACCAAGGCCGGCTCCGGCTCGTGGATCCTCGGCGGCGACAACACCTACACCGGCACGACCGCCGTCAACGCCGGCACGCTGATCGTTAACGGCACGCTCGCCGCCGGCAGCGCCGTCACGGTGAACAGCGGCGGCACCCTCGTAGGCAACGGCCTCATCAACGGCCTGACGACAATTGCCAGCGGCGGTCACCTCGCGCCTGGCGACGGTGTCGGCACGCTCGTTTTCGGCAACGGTCTCACCCTCGCCAGCGGCGCGATCCTCGACTTCGAGCTCGGCACGACGAGCGACAAGCTGATGCTCACCGGCGGCACGCTCACCGGCCCGGCCGGCCTCGGCGGCCTCACGCTCAATCTCGCCGACGCCGGCGGCTTCGTGCCCGGCACTTACACGCTCTTCGATTTTGTCACTGGCGGCACGCTCACGAGCAACTTCGACCCAAGCGACTTTCAGCTCGGCACGCTCCTCGCCGGCACCACGGCTGGCGATTACTCCCTAACCTTGGCCGGCAACACCCTCAGACTTACGGTTGCCAACCCCAGCACCATCCCCGAACCCGCGACCACCGCCGCCTTCCTCGGCGCTTGCCTTCTTGGCCGCAGCCCACCGCCGACGTGCGTGAGCCGACAGACGATAAACTGGTGGACGGCGAGGGACTCGAACCCCCGACCCTCTCGGTGTAAGCGAGATGCTCTAACCAACTGAGCTAGCCGTCCGCAGTGGGCAAAGGTGAAGCGCGGAGACCGGCGAGGCGATAAAGAATTTTTTCGAGGTCGCGGACCAATGCTGTTATTGCTAGGCGCAGGGGCGTCATAGCAACTAATCGGAGTTACTACTGGAGCGCCACGCCCGGCTCATGAAGACAACGCATACGGCAAAGCCCGCAGCCGAAGGATGGGGTTGACAGCGTGGTGGCGGCGGCCAGCGTGGCCGTCCCTTAACTACGGCGGTCATAGCTCAGTTGGTTAGAGCACTAGATTGTGAATCTAGGGGTCGCGGGTTCGAGTCCCGTTGGCCGCCCCAGTTTTTAGCGCGTGTTTTGCGGTTGTGCCGGGCGCGCGCCGGCGGCGGAATGACGCCATGGGTTTTGCGCTCAAAAAGCTCGCCGGTTATTTGCTGATGCCATTGCCGCTGGCGGCGGGGCTTCTGCTGGCCGCCGTGCTACTGCGGCTGCTGAAACGCGCCCCCCGTGTGCGGCGGTGGCTATTGGCGGCCGCGGCGGGCTGGCTCGTGCTGCTTGGCAACAACGGCGTGGCCAACCTGCTCGTGCGCCCGCTGGAGCGGCGGTTTCCACCGGTGCCTGAGCTTACCGCCAGCGCACCGCTCCCGATGGCGCTGGCGGCGTGCAAGCTCGTTGTCGTGCTCGGCAGCGGCCACGCGGACGCGGACGGGTTTTCGGCCAACAACCAGCTCTCGCCAGCGGGCTTGGCGCGGATCACGGAGGGTGTGCGTCTGTTGCGTGCGCTGTCGCCGGACGCGCGGCTGGTGTTGAGCGGGCCGGGCCGCGAAGGCCAGCCGACCCATGCCGAGGTGCTGGCGCGCGCGGCGGTCGCGTTGGGCGTGGCCCGAGAGCGCATTATGAAAATCGAGACGGCGCGCGACACCGAGGACGAGGCACGTGAGGCCAAAATAATTGCGGGTGGAGCGCCGGTGGCGCTCGTGACCTCGGCGTGGCATATGCCCCGCGCGATGGCGCTGTTCCGCCACACGGGGGCGGACGCGCAGGCGTGTCCGGCGGACTTTACCGCCGCGCCCCGCCCCGACGAGGGGCTCGGGACGTTTTTCACTTGGGACGCGGCGGCGTTGCAGCGCAGCACCTGGGCTCTGCGCGAGCGCATCGGCTGGGTTTGGGTCTGGTTGCGCGGCCAGACTGCGCCCGCCCCAGAGCTGGCTCCGGGCGGCGAAAAATGACCGCGGCGCAAAATAAAGTTTCACAAATGTAACGACGCGACCCACGCTGGCTGCGCCATGCTTTCCCCGCTTCGCAAGCTCCTCGGCCACGAGGACAAGTTCCACGACCTCCTAGAGGCCAGCGCTGAAGAGGCGCTCGCCAGCACCAAGCTGCTCGCCAGCTACCTCCAACGCAGCGAGGCCTACACCTCGACCGGTGACCTCGACGATTTCATCCATAGCCGCCGCAAGGACAAAAAAATTACGCGCCAGATCAGCGAGGAGCTGGCCAAGACATTCGTCACGCCGTTGGAGCGCGAGGACATCGAGGCGCTCTCCGTCGCCCTCTACCGCGTGCCCAAGACGGTGGAAAAAATCGTCGAGCGCCTCTCGATTTATCCCGGCAAGCTGCCGCGTGAAGGTTTTCAGCGCCAGACCCAGCTCATGACGCAGGCGGCGGAAATCGTCGTCAAAATGGTGAAGGAGCTGCGGGGCGGCACGCATATGGAAAAAATCGCCGAGTCACAGGACAAGCTGCAATGGGCCGAAGGCGAGGCCGACAAGGTCATGCTCGGCCTCATCAAGGAGCTCTACCACGGTGACTGCTCCGCCAAGGAGCTCGTCATTTTGCAGGAATTATACGAGCTGGCGGAAAAGGTCATTGATCGCTGCCGCGACGCCGGCAACGTCGTCGTGCACATCGTGCTGAAATACTCCTGAACCCGCCCCCATGACGCTGCTGCTCACGGTCGTCCTGGTGGCGCTGGTGTTTGAATACATCAACGGCTTTCACGACACGGCCAACTCGATCGCCACGGTCGTCTCGACCAAGGTGCTCACGCCCCGGCAGGCCATCGTGCTGGCCGCTGCCACGAATCTCATCGGCGCGCTCGTCGGCACCGCCGTGGCCAGCACCATCGCCAAAGGGCTGGTGGATTCGGCGTTCGTCACGCAGCAGACGATCATCTGCGCGCTGCTGGGCGGCATCATCTGGAATCTCCTGACCTGGTGGCTGGGCCTGCCGAGCAGCTCAAGCCATGCGCTGGTGGGCGGCCTGTGCGGCGCCACGCTGGCCTCGGCCAAGGGCAATTGGCACGCGTTGATCTGGGCTCAGCCCGCCCCCGACCATTGGTGGAAAAGCGGCGGCCTGCTCTACAAGGTTGTCATCCCCATGATCACCTCGCCGGTGATGGGCTTTCTGCTGGGTTTGCTTCTGATGTCGCTGCTCTATATGCTGGTGCTGAAGTGGCGGCCGCACACCGTGGGCAAGGTCTTTGGCAAGCTACAGCTGGTCAGCGCCGGCTACATGGGCTTCAGCCACGGCTCCAACGACGCGCAAAAAACCATGGGCATCATCACCCTTGCCCTGGTTGCCGCGACCAAAGCCGGGCTGATCGTCACCGCGCCCGCCTGGCTCGGCTGGCTGGCCACCACCGAAGGCACGCCGGCCGACCACCTCTCGCCCATGGCCTGGGCCATCACCCATCTGCCGACATGGCTACAGTTCGGCTATGTCCCGCCGGCGGTGAAGACCGACGCCCAGCATGTCCCCCTTTGGGTCACGCTCGCCTGCGCGCTGACCATGTGCGCCGGAACGGCCGCCGGTGGCTGGAAAATCATCCGCACCATGGGCCACAAGCTGGTGAGGTTACAGCCCATTCATGGGTTTGCGGCCGAGACCACCGGCGCGACCGTGCTGATGATCGCCGCTCACTTCGGCATGCCGGTCTCGACGACCCACGCCATCACGACGAGCATCATGGGCGTGGGCGCGGCGAAGCGCTTGAGCGCAGTGAAAATCAGCGTGGTCAAGCGCATCCTGTGGGCGTGGGTGCTGACGCTACCGGTCACCGGTTTGCTGGGCTACGGACTCTTCCGGATCTTTGGGTAACCGGCCGCGACCGCCGCTTTAACGCTCAGGTGCCAAGCGACCGCGCGGCGGTCATGGGTGGCCGCGTGGTTTGGCCGCCTCAGGCCCGCCCGAGGTAGCTGCCGTCGGTCGTGTTTACGCGGATGATCTCGCCTTCCTTGATGAAGAGCGGGACTTGCACCACGAGACCGGTTTCCAAGGTGGCAGGCTTCTGGACGTTGCCCGACGTGTCGCCCTTCACGCCCTCGGAACTCTCGACGATCTTTAGCTCGACGGCGCTGGGCAGCTCGATGGTGAGGGGCTTCTCGTCCACGAAGAGGACATCCACCTTGCCGTTGGCCGTGAGATAATTTTTGGCGTCGCCGATGAGGGTGGCGGGCAGCTCGACTTGCTCGAAGGTGTTGGGGTCAATAAACGCGTAGTTCTCGCGGTCGGCGTAGCTGAACTCGAGGGTCTTCTTCTCGGTCTGGAGCACATCGACGCTGTCGGTCGAGTTGAAGCGTTGGTCGAGCGACTTGCCGTAGCGGAGATTACGCATCTTCACCTGCACAAAGGCACGGAGGTTGCCCGGCGTGCGGTGCTGGGTCTCCATGACGAGGTGGGCCTCGCCGTTGAACTTGATGACTTGGCCTTTGCGGACGTCGTTGACTGCTTGTGAGGGCATGGGAGTGCGGGGAAATGAGTGCTTCGGTTAGGGAAAAGGGGCCGACGCTGCGACCGCACGCCCGGGAGGTCAAGGCTGGGAAGGGTGAAAAATGAAGGCCGGCAGCCGCCGCTCACACAAACACATCCGGCGGGGTGCGGGCGAAGAAATCCTCCATGTAGGCGGTGGTGGCCTTGCCCTCCATGAAGATAGGGTCGGACATGATGGCCCGGTGGAGAGGTATGGTCGTCTTGATGCCGCGGACGAGAAACTCGCTGAGCGCGCGGTGGGCGCGACGGAGGGCGGTCGGGCGGTCCTTGCCGAAGCAGATAAGCTTGCCGATCATCGAGTCGTAATACGGTGGGATGGTGTAGCCGGAGTAGGCGTGTGAGTCCACGCGGACGCCGAGCCCGCCGGGGGCGTAGTAGAGGCCGATGGTGCCGGGCGAGGGGGCGAAGTTGCGCGCGGGATCCTCGGCGTTGATGCGGCACTCGATGGCGTGGCCTTTCTGGATGGCCTCGCTGTAGCCGAGCTTCTCGCCATTGGCGATGCGGATCTGCTCCTTCACGAGGTCAATGCCCGTCACCTCCTCGGTCACGGGGTGCTCGACCTGGATGCGGGTGTTCATCTCGATGAAATAGAAATTACCCTTGGCATCCACGAGGAACTCGATCGTGCCGGCGTTTTCGTAGGCGGCGGCCTCGGCGGCGCGGACGGCGGCCTTGCCCATCGCCTTGCGCAGCGAGGGGGTCAGGAAAGGTGAGGGCGACTCCTCGATGAGCTTCTGGTGGCGGCGCTGCACGGAGCAGTCGCGCTCACCGAGGTGGATGACATGGCCGTGGGAGTCGGCGAGGATCTGGAACTCGATGTGGCGGGGCTTCTCGATGAATTTCTCGATGTAAACGGCGCCGTTGCCGAAGGCCTTCTCGGCTTCGCTGCTGGCGACATGGAATTCCTTGGCGAAGGAAATGTCGTTGTGCGCGATCCGCATCCCGCGCCCGCCGCCGCCGGCGACGGCCTTGATGATGACAGGGTAGCCAGCCTTGCGGGCGGCCTTGATGGCCTCGGCCTCGGAGGTCACGGGGCCGTCGGAGCCGGGCACGATGGGGACGCCGGCCTTGCGGACAGTCTCCTTGGCGACGGACTTGTTACCCATCATCTCGATGGATTTGGACTTGGGCCCGATGAACTTGATGTTGCACTTCTCGCACTGCTCAGCGAAGCGGGCGTTTTCCGAGAGAAATCCGTAGCCGGGGTGGATGGCGTCCACGTCGGCGACCTCGGCGGCGGCGATGATGCGGTCGGCCTTCAGGTAGCTATCGGCGCCGCGCGGGCCGCCGATGCAGATCGCCTCGTCGGCCAGCTGGACATGCAGCGACTGCACGTCGGCCTCGGAATAAACGGCGAGGGTCTTGATGCCGAGCTCGCGGCAGGCGCGGATGATGCGGAGGGCGATCTCGCCGCGGTTGGCAATCAGGACTTTTTGGATCATTGAAAGGGGAGGGCGGTGGGGGAAGCTTTGTAAACGGGCGAACCGCCGGCTGGCGCGCCACGACGCCAAGGGGAAAAGAGGCGAGGGGCGGTGGCCATCAGGCGGCTCGGGATGAGGTGATGTCAGCCTTGCTTAAGCTTGTAGAGTTTCTGGCCGTATTCGACGGCCTGGCCGCTTTCGACGAGCGCCTCAACGATGGTGCCTTTGGCCTCGGCCTGGATCTCGTTCATGATCTTCATGGCCTCGATGATGCACACGACAGTGTTCTCTACGACCTTCGCCCCCGGCTCGACGAACGGCTTGGCCTCCGGCGCGGGCGAGCGGTAGAAGGTGCCGACCATCGGCGATTTGATGTAAGTGACCCCGGCCTCGTCTTCGGCTCCGACCGCAGGAGGCACCACCGATGCGGCGGCGGCTGGAAACGGCGGGGCCGTGCCGGCGGCAGGCGCGACGACCGGCAAGGTTGCCGGGTCGGTCACGATGGCAAAGGGGGAGGCTGACCCGCGACCGGTGCTAACAATGGGCAGGCCGTTGCCTCCGCGCCGGATCTTCAGCTTGAAGCCCTCCTCTTCGACCGCGAATTCGGTCAGTTCGGAGCGCCGCATCAGGTCTATGATTTGCTTGATCTGTTTGAGGTCCAAGGGATGCCTAGGTTGAGTTAAAAAACTGGATGAATGCGGGGTTAGAGTGGGTTTCTCGTCAAGCGTTCAAAAAGAAAATCTAAGAAAAGTGAAGTTATTTAGTTTTTGGCCAAAATTGATGAAAAACAGGATAAAAATCGGATATATTTGGCAATAAATACAAAAAATAAGGGAAAGATAGTGGGCTTTCAGGGGCGCTTTTTAACCCAAATTCTGACCAAAGGCAGGTTGGTTAGCACTGCGAGCACCGAAGATTTTTCGGGCGCGAAGGGCGAAGCCAGCCCCCAGGTCGCCAGCAGTAAAACAGGCGGGCCAAAACGGATCGCCAGCGTGAAATAGGTGGCGAGATGAAACAGAATCAGCCCGACCGTCCAAATTCGGAGGAGATGGGGGCGAAAAATGGCCCCAAACGCGAAAAATTGCAGATAAATCGTCCCTAGCATCAACGGCCAGGCCGCCCAGACATGATCCACCAGCCAGAGTCCGACTGGGCTTCGGCTGCCCGTCTCCAGCAACCGGTCGGCGATGTGTAGCGCCATCGCCTGCGGGTGAAACGCCGTAAGCTGCCCTTGTGATGCCTGCCAGAGCGCCCCGAGCACCTTGCCCAGCCCCGACATCGAGTAGGTCAGGAGCACCAGCGCGTGCGCGGTCCAGAAGACATTCAGAAACTCCTGCCGCACCCGCCGTCTAGGCGTTTCACCTGCGCGCCAGTCGGGCAAGAACACCAGCACGAGGGAGGTGAGTATCCACAGGTGCGTCCCATGGCCGATTTTACCGTCGGAGTAGCTCAACGCGGCAAACTCCAGCAACCCCAGTGCCGCGAGCGCCCGACACCACCGCCGTCCCGGTGCGACCGCCGCCGCCAGCGCTCCGCCTAGGTGCACGGCAACAACTAGCAACGCGCCCGTCCTTGCCCCGGTTGCTTGCATCCAAAGCGTCGGCCACAGCAGCCCTGTTTCGCCGCGTCCGGCCAGCTCCGTCCACCCGGGTGCGTTGGTGAACGCCAGATATAGCAACCCCGCGTAATAAGCCTGCGCCAAAACCCGCGCCTCCAGCCAAGCGCGCGTCTGCCCCGCGCTCCCGCCGTGCCGCGCGTGTCCGGTCAGCCTGCGCCGGATGGTCCGCCACCATGGGAATGGGATGGCTTCAAACTTCATGGTTCGCCGATCTTGAAATCACGCACCACGCGCTCCCGTGCCGCCGCGCCATGCAGCCGCGCGATCGGATCATGGCTGATCTCGACCAGCACGTAGTGGCCGGGCGCGCGCAGGAAATTCTCCTCCAGCGTGCGTCGCGTGCGCTGTAGCTCCGCCGCGTCACCCGCGGCCAGCGCGCGGCGCAGGTCTTTCGCCAGCCGCACCACCGCTGGCGCCTGGACGGACGTGATCAGCGACCGCTCTGCCGCCAGCGGCGCGGGCGGGTCGAAGGTTCTCGTGCCGAGTTCCACCACCCGCAGCTCCGGCAAGGTCCGATCCGCTGACGGGGTGAGCGCGAACAGAAACCACGAATAAAGCGGGAACACCTCCTGCCCCGGCGCGGCCAGAACCGCCAGCCCGCCGAGCAACTGCGCCGCCAACACCGCCGCCAACCAGCCTTGCTTGCGGCGGTAGGTGCGCAGCGCGGGTAAGGAGGACGGCGTTGGAGATTGAGACATTGGGGGGCTTTCGGGCTGTTTGTCTGCGGAGATTTCCTGAGATGGCAATTTTATCCCTTCTGTGGGCCTCGGGTGCTATGGGGCCGACGGACTAGAATTGGTGGTGCTCTCTTTCCGCGCGCGATTGCTCGCATGCTAAAGGGAAAGCAACACACCCTCTTGGGGTGATGACGTGTGGGGCATGTGCGGACATAATGAAGCCTTGTCCAAGGCGGGGCGTAATCCTACCGCGTCACGCCCACGCGTAGTTGAAGCTTATGCTGATGCGTTCGGCATCCACGCGGTTGGGCGCGACTTCGTGGCGCAGCCAGCTCTCGAAGAGGATCACGTTGCCCGCCTCGGCGGGGTAGGTCACGTGGATTTTGTTCTCGCGACGGGCGTCGGCGCGGCGGGGCGGCGCGGCCATGAATTTGCTCAGACGGGGATCTTCAAACTTCAGGCCGGGGCAACCGCGCGGGGTGACGACGTAATAGGTGCCGCTGATGACCGAGAGCGGGTGCAGGTGCAGCGAGTGCGCGGCGGTGGGCGGCATGATGTTGGCCCAGCAGTCGGTCATGCGCAGTGCGCTGCCGCGCAGGTCAAAGTCGAGCGCGTGGGCAAAGGCGCGGGCATGGCGCGTGAGCTTTTTCTCGAGCGCCGCAAAGGTGCTGGAAAACTGGTGGAGCTGGTTGAGCGAGGCGTAGCTGGTGTAGCCGCCGGGGTAATTTTTCGCCGACCACCGGCGGCCAGCGGCGTCGAAATCGCGGAGCTGCGCGCATTCGGTGGCGAGGGAGGCGTTGAGCCGCGCGAGGCCGGACGGCTGGAGCGACTCGCAGTAGATGAGGGTGGGAAACCAGGCGCGGGCGGGCATGATGGTGGCTGAGTGTGGCCAGATATGGGTTAGGGGCAAACCGCTTTTCATTACCATGGAACGACGTGTTATCAGCTTGTTCTGCCCCCTTGGGGCTCAGGTTGGCTTTAATGTCCTCAGACCGCACAGGCGGAGATTGGCGACGGAAACTCAGTCGTAGCCTGCCAAGTATAACCGTTTGTCTGTCATCATCATCAATTGATGGCACGCCCCGGCCGGCCTATTTCGCTTATCGGTCTGGCTGATGCTGGTGGCATCCCACCTGCTTTGCTGAAAGGATGCTGCTTTCTTGTTATCCCGTTAGCCGTCAGGTTGCCATCACCGACGTTACCGCTCCTGTCACGATTTCGCTCGGTGCCACCCTTACCCTCAGCGGCGTCAGCGGCGTCGGCGTGGACATGAGCACGGCGGCGCAGGACCTGACAATCACTGGCTCCGGCACTATCAATTTGGGCGCGTCGCAAATTTGGGATGTCGGCAGCGGGCGCACGCTCACGATCGGCAGCACGGTAGTCACCAGTTCCAGCGCGCTCACTAAATCCGGCGGAGGCGTGCTGGTGCTGGCTCGCACGACTAGCTACAGCGGCGGCACCGTGATTGGCACCGTCGGCCTCGCGAAGACCACAGGCGGCACGGTGACGCTCTCCGGTCTGAACACTTACACGGGCGGCACCACCATCTTCGCCGGCGTCCTCGGGCTCGGAACGACGGACACGCTGCTGACGACCGGCTCGCTGTCGGTGTCCGGCGGCACGCTGGACTTGGGCGACAACAGCCAGACCCTCGCGGCGGTCACATTGGCCAGCGGCACCATCAGCAATGGCTTGCTGACCAGCGCCAGCGACTTTGACGTGCGCTCGGGCAGCGTGAGCGCGGCGCTGGCCGGCGCCGTCGGCCTGATGAAGACAACCGGCAGCACCGTGACGCTCTCCGGGGCGAACACCTACACGAATCTGACGACGGTGGGTGCGGGCACGCTGGCGTTGGGCGCGAGCGGGACGATTAACGCCGGCAACAACCTGCTGCTGACCGGCGGCGCCTTGGATCTCAACGGATTCAGCCAGACGCTGGGCACGGTGACGCTGGCAAGCGGGACGATCACGGGTTCGGGCACGCTGACAGGCACGGGCGCGTTCAGCGTCGAGTCCGGCACAGTGGGCGCGGTGCTGGCCGGCACGGCCGGTCTGACCAAGACCGCCTCGGGCACGGTGACGCTGGCAGCCCAAAACGCCTACTCAGGCGGAACCTTTGTGCGTGGCGGCACGTTGGAGCTGAGCACGAATGACGCGCTGTCAAGCGGCACCAGCCTCACGGTGGACGGTGGCGAGCTAGCCGCCGGTCTTACCAACCAGGCGCTGGGCTCCGTCTCGCTCACCAGCGGCACAATCAGCGGCATCGGAAATATCTCGGGCACCGCGTTCACCGTGGCCGACGGCCTGGTCACCGTGAGCCTGTCTGGCACCGGCGCGCTGACCAAAACGGACTCCGGCACGGTGACGCTCTCAGGCGTGAACAGCTTCACGGGCGGGACCAACGTCCTCGCCGGCACGCTAGCGTTGGGCGCGAGCAACACGCTGCTGACGACCGGCACGGTTTCCATTAACGGCGGCTCCCTGAATCTGGGTTCCTACAACCAGACCGTCGCCAACGCGACCCTGGCGGGCGGCGGCTCCATCGCTGGCACGGGCGCGTTGAGTTCGGGCGGCTTCTTCTCGCTGCAGTCCGGCGCAGTCTCCGCCGCGCTGGCCGGCACGGCTGCGGTGAGTAAGACCACCACCGGCAGCGTCACCCTCTCCGGTGCGAACACGTATGCCGGCGGCACGACGGTCTCTTCCGGCACGCTGGCCTTAAGCGGCTCCGGCACCTTGGGCGCCATCACCGCCTCCCTCACGATCAGCGGCGGCGCGGTAGATCTCGGTTCCACCACCCAGACCGTCAGCGCGCTTGCCCTATCCAGCGGCACGCTCACGGGCGGCATTCTCTATTCCGACACGGCCTTCACTCTCACCAGCGGCACGGTCAACACCGTGTTGGCGGGCGCGGGCACCGTGGACAAGGAGGGCCTGCTCACGACCGTTACTCTCTCCGCCCTCAACACCTACCTCGGCGGCACGATCGTCAATGGCGGCACGCTGAAGCTCGCGGGCGTCGGCACCTCCAACCTCGGTTCGGACACCGGCAACGTGACAGTGAGCAACGGCGTCCTCGACCTCGGCGGCAATAACCTGCTGGCGAACACGGTCTCGATCTCGTCCGGCGGTTCCGTGATCAACGGCACGCTCAACGCCACCAGCGTCGTCAGCATGACAAACGGCACCAACGGTGCTGACCTGTCCGGCACGGCCGTCCTGACCGGCAACAACACCTATACCGGCCTCACGGTCATCAGCCAAGGCACCTTGCAGATCGGCGACGGCGGCACGTCTGGCTCGCTAGGCAACAGCGGCGTGGTCAACAACGCTTCGCTCGCCTTTAACCGCTCCAACGGCTACTCCTTCGGACAGACCATCAGCGGCACCGGTTCGGTGACGCAGATGGGCTCCGGCACGACGACCCTCAGCGGCGCAAACACCTTCACCGGCGGCACTACAGTCAACGGCGGAACCTTGGTCGCCGGCAGCGCGACGGCGCTCGGCGCCCCCGGCGGCACCGTGACGGTCAACGGTGGCGAACTGCAGGCCGGGGGCCAGTTCCTGAACTACAATTTTGCCGGCACCGGCGGCCAGATCACGGCCACGTCCAACCTGATAATGGGCAGTTTCACCTCCACGGCGGCCTTCGTCTACGGCGGCACTCTTAACGTCGGCAGCCGCGCGGTGCAGTTGCTCTCGCCGGGCCTTTCGACGGTGAAAAACATCACCTTGGCCGAGGGCGGGCAGCTCAGCTCGTTCTACGGCATCTCGTTGCAGGTGGGCGGCTCGCTGGTCGCCACGGGCAATGCCACGGTGAATGGCCCATTCAAAAACCCTTCACAGTTGGTGTTCACCCCTACGCCGCACTTTGAAGTGGCCACGGTGCAGGGACCAACCGCGAGTGGAAAAAATCTCACTTTCGCCGGCCCGGTGAGCGGGGGCGGCACCTTGCTTGGTAACATCCGCATCTTGGATTCTTACACCCCGAGCAACAGCCCCGATGCGCAAATTCAAGTGGGCAATGGTGTCATCACGACCAGCGTCACCTTGGGCCATAGCGCAATTACGACCCTCCAAATCGGTGGCACCCTACTGCCGGGCATCAGCTATGATCAATATGTCATCAACAGCCTCGGAACGCTCAACTTGGATGGCACGCTCAAGCTACAGCTGATCGTTGACCCGCTTGCGCCCCTGGATCCGATTTTCAGTCCGGCGAGCGGGAACAGCTTTAATCTGCTCAATCACAATGGGGGATCCATCGTTGGCACCTTCGCCAGCATTGACACTTCTTTGGCCGTTCTGCTGCCCGGTCTGTCGTGGGACTTCAGCAACCTCTACACTACTGGCTTCGCTGATGTGGTCGGGGTTGCCGTTCCCGAGCCGGCGGCCTGGGCCACGATCTTCGGCGTGGTGGCGCTCGGTTTCGCGGCGGTTCGCCGCCGGACGAAGTCCAAGGCCAACGCCCGGGACGAAAACAGCTGATTGCGCGGGCGTTGGTCTGACGCAGATTTGCGTCAGACCGACCTTAGCCTGATGGTCTGCCCAGGCCGGGGTAGGGGGACAATCACTCCACGGTCACCGACTTTGCCAGATTGCGGGGCTTGTCCACGTCGCACTTGCGGGCGCAGGCGATGTAGTAGCTCAGGAGTTGCACGGGGATGGTTGCCACGATCGGCAATACCGCTTCATGGCAGTCGGGGATGGTGATGATGTCGTCGGCGAGGCCGGGCGGGAGCTCGCAGCCCTCGGTGGTGATAACGATGGTGGGGCCACGGCGGGCTTTCACCTCCTGGATTGAGGAGACGAGCTTGTTGAAGATCTCGCCCTTCGGCGCGAAGAAGACGCTCGGGCATTTTTCGCTGATGAGTGCGATGGGGCCGTGCTTCATCTCGGCGGCGGGGTAGCCCTCGGCGTGGATGTAGGAGATCTCCTTCAGCTTGAGCGCGCCTTCGAGCGCGATGGGGAAGAGCGAGAGCCGGCCAAGGAAGAGAAAATCGGTGTGGTGCGCGTAGCGCTGGGCGATCTCCTTGATGCGTGGGGCCTGCTCCAGCACGCGGCGGACAAGCGCGGGCGCGGACTTGAGTGCGTTCACATATTCCACGCCGTCGGCGAAGCTCATGTCGCGCATCCGGGCGACATGGAGCGCGAGCATCGCGCCGATCAGGAGCTGCGAGGTGAACGCCTTGGTCGAGGCGACGCCGATCTCGGGGCCGACATACTGGTAGATGCCACCGTCGTCCTCACGCGCGATGGTCGAGCCGACCGTGTTGGTGACGGCGAGGACCTTATAGCCCTTGCGCTGGGCCTCGCGCATCCCGCCGAGGGTGTCAATCGTCTCGCCGGACTGGCTGAAGACGAAGAAGAGCGGGTTGCCGGCGAGCGGGGCGTTGCGGTAGCGGAACTCCGAGGCGTAGTCGGCCTCGACCGGCACGCGTGCAAAGCGCTCGATCAGGTGCTCGGCGACGAGGCAGGCGTGCCACGCGGTGCCGCAGCCGAGGAACACGAAGCGGTCAATCTGACGGAACTCCACGGGGTTGAGGTTGAGGCCGCCGAACTTGGCGGTGCTGCCGTCCTCGGAGAAGCGTCCGCGCATGGAGTTTTCGAGCGCGGCGGGCTGCTCGAAAATCTCCTTCTCCATGAAGTGCGCGTAGCCGTTGAGCTCGGCCGCCTCGATGTCCCACGTTACTTTGTCCACCACGGGCGAAACGTCCTCCTGGTCGAGTGTGGAGATAGAAAAATCCTTCTGGGTGATATGAACAACCTCGCCGTCCTTGAGATAGACGACATTCTGCGTGTGGCTGATGAGCGCGGCGACGTCCGAGGCGACGATGAATTCGTTGTCGCCCACGCCGAGGATTAGCGGCGAGCCCTTGCGCGCGGCGACGAGCTCGCCCTGCGCCTCGGTGCAGACGACGGCGATGCCATAGGTGCCCTCGACGTGCAGCAGCGCCTTGCGGACACTCTCGACAAAGCGGCTCTCGTCCGCGACGACGGGCTCCTTGGCGTAGTGGTAGGCAATGAGATTGCAGAGCACCTCGGTGTCGGTCTCCGAGGCAAACGTGTAGCCCTGGCCGAGCAGGTGTTTTTTGATCGAGGCGTAATTTTCGATCACGCCGTTGTGGACGAGGGCGAACTTGCCGTCGCTGCTGACGTGGGGGTGGGCGTTGGCGTCGGTCACGCCGCCGTGGGTCGCCCAGCGCGTGTGGCTGATGCCGGTGGTGCCGGTGAAGCGGTGTTTTTTTGCCTCCTTGACCAGGTTGGCCACCCGGCCGGTTTTTTTGGCCACATCCATGCCCCCGTCTTGCAGCACAGCCAGCCCGGCGGAGTCGTAGCCGCGATATTCCAGGCGCTTGAGGCCCTCGAGGAGGATGGTGACGGCTTTTTGGCGGCCGACGTAGCCGACGATTCCACACATGGGTTTTGGGACGTTTGCGGGTTGGTTTGCTTTAGGCTGGCGAAATTACGCGCGGGCCCAAACGTGGCGCAAGGCCAATAGACCGGCCGACACCTTTCCTTCTCCCCATGAATGTCCAAAAACAGGTTCTCGCGGTGGTGATGGGCGGCGGGCGCGGCACGCGCTTGCACCCGCTCACGGCGGAGCGTTGCAAGCCCGCCGTCCCTCTCGCCGGCAAATACCGGCTGGTGGACATCCCCATCAGCAACTGCATTAACTCCGGCATCAATCGCGTGTTTGTCCTCACGCAGTTCCACACCGCCTCGCTGCACCGGCACATCCAGAACGCCTACCATTTCGACCCCTTCGGCGGCGGCTTTGTGGAGATTCTCTCCGCCGAGCAGACGGAGAAGACCAGCGACTGGTATCAAGGCACCGCCGACGCCGTGCGGCGCAACCTCCAGCATTTCCGCAACTTTCCCCACGACTACGTGCTCATCCTCTCCGGCGACCAACTCTACCGGATGGACTTCGCCAAGATCGTCGCTGAGCACGCCGCCAGCGGGGCCGATGTCACCATCGCCGCCATCCCGTTTCCCGAGTCGAAGGTTGAGGGCCTCGGCCTCATGCAGGTCAATGACGACCTCTCCATCGCCCGCTTTGCCGAGAAACCCAAAGATCCCGCTGTCATCCGCAGCCTCGTCCTCGGTCCCGCGCTGGAGGCTCGCTTGCAAGGTCCCCACGACGAGCGGCACTGCCTCGCCTCAATGGGCATCTATGTCTTCAACCGCGCCGCGCTGGCCGATGCGCTCGCCGGCAATGAGAAGGATTTCGGCAAGGAGATCATCCCCGGCCTGCTCGGCAAAAAGCGGCTCCACGCCCACATCTTCGAGGGCTACTGGGAGGACATCGGCACCGTGCGCGCGTTTTTCGACGCCAACCTCGCGCTCGCGCAGCCGCTGCCGCCCTTCAACTTCTACGACCCCGCCGCGCCCGTCTATACCCTCGATCGCTACCTGCCCGCCTCCAAGCTGAACAAGTGCGAGATTGACCATGTCGTTATCGCTGACGGCGCGATCATCACCAACGCCACGCTGCGTCACAGCGTCATCGGTCCACGCGCTTTTATCGGCGACGGCACGCGCCTGACCGACGTGGTGATGATGGGTGCCGACGACTACGAGAGCGAGGAGGCCCGCCGCGCCACCGCCGTGCCGCCCATCGGCGTGGGCAAGGGTTGCGATATCCAAGGCGCGATCCTCGACAAAAACGCCCGTATCGGCGACGGCGTGCGCCTCAACCCCGCCGGCAAGCCCGATGGCCCCTACGCCCACGGCATCATCATCCGCGACGGCGTGCTTATTGTGCCCAAAGGGGCTGTCATCCCCGCCGGGACGGTGGTGTGAATCCAGGCCCGGGCCCCATGCACTACCTCCGACTCTGGCTCGCCTGCGTCCGCTATTCGGTTGTGCGGACGCTAATGTTTCGCGGCGATTTCGCCGTGTGGGCGCTCGTGGAGTTATTCTGGATGGCGGTCAACCTGCTCACGATCTCCGTCATCTACCAGCACACAGACTCCATCGCCGGCTGGAACCAATACCAGATGACGCTGCTCGTCGGCACGGCGATGCTCATCCAGCGGTTTCTGATGGGGTTTTTCTGGAGCAGCATCTTCGAGATGGGGCGCAATGTCCGTAGCGGGCACTTCGACTTCTTCCTCGCACAGCCGGGCAACCTCATGTTCATGGCGACGACGCGGAAGTTTGACCCCGATGGCTTCGTCAACTCTCTCGTCGCGCTGGCCGTCGTGATCTGGTCGGCGCACAAGCTGGGCCTGCATCCGGGCGCGGGCGATCTCGCGCTCTACGCGCTCATGGTCGCGTGCGGGCTCGTCATTCATTACAGCATTCTCGTGATCTCGGTGTCGGCAGTGTTCTGGCTGACGAGCGCGCAAGGCGTGGAGGGCGGTTACTTCACGCTCACGGAGTTCTCGCGGCTGCCCAAGGAGGCGTTTGGCACGCTCACCAGCTTGGTCTTCGTGTGGGCGCTGCCGGCGGTGGTGGTAAGCAACGTCCCCGCGCGCCTGCTGTTGCACGGCTTCGAGTGGCGCTGGGCGCTCTGGCTCGCGGGAGCGGCGGCGGTGTGGTTCGCGCTGGCGGTGTTTGTCTTTCATCGCGGCCTGCGCCGTTACGCCAGCGCGTCGTCGTGATAGATTGCTGGCGTGTTTCCGATGTAGGGGCGCAGGCTTGCTGCGCCTAATGAGCTAACGCCAGCCAGGGAGGGCGCAGCAAGCCTGCGC
>CAIPZZ010000082.1 GCA_903869665.1 uncultured Opitutia bacterium
GCCGCCAACGCCAAGGGCAAGATCAAGGTCAAGCACGTGGACGACAACACCGCCGACAAGGTAGAGATCCTCATCCACCTCCCGCAGGGCTCCGAGCCGGACAAGGTCATCCAGCAGCTCTACGTCTGCACTAGCTGCCAGGTGCAGCTCAACCCCGCCGCCTGTGTCATCGTCCGCGACCCCAAGACCGGCGACGACAAGCCGCACTTCCTCGGCGTCCGCGACATCCTCAAGACCAGCGCCGAAGCCACCAAGGAGCTCCTCAAGCTCGAACTCGAGATCAAGCTCGGCGAGCTCGAGCAGCAGTGGCACTGGGATTCCCTCGAGCGCATCTTCATCGAGGAGCGCATCTACCGCCTCATCGAGAAGTCCAAGACTTGGGAAAGCGTGCTCGCCGAGATCCGCGGCGGCCTGAAGCCCTTCCTCAAAGACCTCCGCCGCGAGGTGACGGACGACGACATCACGCGCCTCACCGAGATTCGCATCAAGCGCATCTCCGCCTACAACCGCTTCCAGGCCGACGAGGCCATGAAGAAGATCGAGGAGGGCATCAAGGAGACCAAGGCCAACCTGAAAAAGCTTACGGAGTATGCCGTCGCCTGGTTCGAGATGCTCCAGGAAAAATACGGCAAGGGCATCAAGCGGAAGACCAGCTACGACGAGATCGAGCAGATCGACGCCTCCGCGGTGGTCTCGGCCAACCAGCGCCTCTACGTCAACCGCGAGGACGGCTTCATCGGCCTCAACTGGCGCCAGCACGAGTTCGTCACCGAGTGCACCATCCTCGACAGCGTCCTCACGATCATGGACGACGCCTCCCTCAAGGTCACCAAGGTCGCCGACAAGACTTTCATGGGCCGCAATATTCGGCACGTCGCCATCTGGCCCAAGGACGGCGACACGAAGTTCTACACGATGGTCTATCGCGACGGCCCCGAGGGGAAGTGCTACGCCAAGAAATTCCAAATCGGCGGCCTCAGTCGCGACAAGCTCTACCCCCTCGCCAAGACGGAAGGCTCCAAGCTCATCTGGCTCGACATCGCCGAGAAGGAGAAGGACATGCCCAAGAGCATCCACGTCTCCCTCGACGGCCGCTCCGGTGCCCGCGTCCGCGAGCTGGACTTCGACCTCACCCCCGTCCCCGTGAGCAGCCGCACCGCCAAGGGCCTCCTCGTGACCAAGTGGGCCATCAAGGAAGTGAAGGCCAACGATCTCGCGCTGAAGTGACGTAGCGCCTCTTCATCGTCCCGCTTGTCAGGCGAATATTTTCCGCCAGCCTCGCCCCATGGGCACCGCACCTCTCCGCTGGGGCATCCTCGGCACGGCCGGCATCGCGCGCAAAAACTGGCGCGCGATCCGGCTCTCGGGTAGCGGCACGCTCGCCGCCGTGGCCAGCCGCGACGCGGCCCGCGCGCGCGAGTTCGTCGTCGCGTGCCAGGCGGAGGAGCCGTTTGACCCCGCGCCGCGCGCGCTCGGGAGCTACGCCGAGCTGCTCGCGGTGCCGGACATTGACGCGGTCTATATCCCGCTGCCGACTGGCGTGCGGAAGGAGTGGGTCATCCGTGCGGCGGAGGCGGGCAAGCATGTCGTTTGCGAGAAACCCTGCGCCGTGAGCGCGGCCGACCTGCGCGAGATGCTGGCGGCGTGCGCGCGGCACAACGTGCGCTTCATGGACGGGGTGATGTTCCGCCACAGCGCGCGGCTGGCTCGGCTGGGCGTGGCGCTCGGCGACGCGGAAAATTTCGGCGCGCCGCGGCGGATGACGGCGGCGTTCAGCTTCGCCGCACCGCCGGAGTTTTTCGCGGGCAACATCCGCGGGCAGGCCGCGCTGGAGCCGCACGGCTGCCTGGGCGACCTCGGCTGGTATTGCGCGCAGCTCGCGCTCTGGGCCGCCGGCTGGCGGCTGCCGCGCGAGGTCACGGCGCGGCTGCTCACGGAATGCGGCGGCGTGCCGGTGGAGCTGACGGCGGAGCTGGCTTTCGACGGGGGGCTGACGGCAGGATTTTACTGTGCCTTCAACACCGCCAACCAGCAGTGGGCGCATTTCGCGGGCACGTGCGGCGGCGCGCGGGTGGACGATTTCGTGCTGCCCTTCGCCGGCGCGGAGACGGCGTTCGTGACGCAGCGCGCGGAGTTTCTGGTCCGGGGCTGCGACTTCCGCATGGAGCCACGAGCACGGCGTGTGAGCGTCGCGGAACACGGCCACGGGCACGCGACGGCGCAGGAGGCGAATTTGTTTCGCCACTTCGCCGCCGCCGTGCGCGCTGGGCGCGACGGCGAGACGGCCGGCCTCACCGGCAACGCGACGTGGCCCGCCATCGCCCTGCAAACACAGCAGGTCGCGGACGCCTGCCTGGCCTCCGCGCGCGCCGGCGGCCGGCCCGTCGCGCCGGCCTGAGCACCGCCGCGCCAGCCCTATCAAAAATTCATAAAAACATCCCGTGACGCGCGCACGGGCCAAATCCCCTTGCGGCTCCGGTGTTCCTGCTGCTTCTTGGGCGCATGACCGAAACGGTCGCCAGCTCCATGTCGCAACCGGCCGACCCGGCCGTCCGCCGTCGCGTCGAGGCGGAGCTCACGCGGCTGCTCTACCGGCTGGCGGGCTTCGGGCTGTTCTCCAACTTCGTGCTCGCGCTCGTGATGGCCGCCGGGCTGTTCAGCCATTTCCCGCGCGAGTGGACGCTGCTGTGGCTGGCCGCGTTGCTCGTGGTGAGCACCGCGCGCTGGCTGCTCAACCGCGCGTTTGACCGCCGCCCGCGCACCGACGCCGAGACCGGCCCGTGGCGCGCGCGTTTCCTCGTCGGCCTCGGCGTGGCCGGCGTGCTCTGGGGCGCGGCGGGCTGGGTGTTTCTCGACACGCCCGCGCTGGTGCCGCGCCTGCTCATCCTGCTCATCCTTGCCGGCATGAACGCCGGCGCGGCGCGCTCGCTCGCCTCCTCGCCCGTCGCGTTCTGGCTTTACCTGTTCACCACGCTCATCCCGTGCGCGGTGCGTTTCCTCACCTTTCCCGAGGCCGACGCGCACATCATGTCGCTGTGCGTTTTCACCTACGCGCTTTTCCTGCTCCACACCGCGCGGATGCAGCACGGCGACCTCAGCCGCCTTTACCAGCTCATCTTTGAGAATGAGAACCTCGTTCTCACCCTCAACCAGGCCAAGGAGCGCGCCGAGGCCGCCAACCAAGCCAAGGGCGAGTTCCTCGCCACCATGAGCCACGAGATCCGCACGCCCATGAACGGCGTCATCGGTATGCTCCAGCTCCTCCGCAGCTCCCCGCTCACCCCCGCGCAGCAGGAGCAACTCGACATCGCCTCCGACTCGGCCGACACCCTCCTGCGCCTGCTCAACGACATTCTCGACCTCTCCAAGATCGAGAGCGGCAAGCTGGAGCTGGAGGCCGCCGTCTTTGCACCTGCGGTCCCTGTCACCGAGACCGCCGCCCTCATGCGCGCTCAGGCCGAGGCCAAAGGCCTGCACCTCTCCTGCGTCCTCGCCCCCGGCCTGCCGCCCGCCGTCACCGGCGACTCGCTCCGCCTCCGGCAGGTGCTGCTCAACCTCGTCGGCAACGCCGTCAAGTTCACCGAGCGCGGCGGGGTCAAGGTCTCACTCACGCCCGTGGGCGGCGACCTGGAGACCGCCCGCCTGCGTTTCGCCATCCGCGACACCGGCATCGGCATGGACGCGGCCGCGCAAACCCGGCTGTTCGAGAAGTTCAGCCAGGCCGACAGCTCCACCACCCGCCGCTACGGCGGCACCGGCCTCGGCCTCGCCATCTCACAGCTCCTGATCCGGCAGATGGGTGGCGAGATCAAGGTCAGCAGCGCACCCGGCAAAGGCTCCGAATTTTCCTTCGAGCTCGCCTTCCCCCTCGCCACCGCGCCCGCCGCCATGGCCCCGTCTCTGCCCGCCGCCGCGCGCTACTTCGCCGGCCGCGTGCTCGTCGTCGAGGATAACCCCGTCAACCAGCGCGTCATCGAGATGATGCTCCGCCGCGCCGGCCTCGAAGTCGCGCTCGCCGACAACGGTGCCGACGGCGCCGCCCGCGCGCTCGCCGAGCCGTGGTCGCTCGTGCTGATGGACGTGCGGATGCCGGGTATTGATGGCATGGAGGCCACGCGCCGCATCCGCGCCGGCCTCGCCGGTCGCCCGCTCCCCATCGTCGCCCTCACCGCCAACGCCATGGCCGAGGACCGTGCCGCGTGCCAGGCCGCCGGCATGGACGACTTCCTCGCCAAACCCGTCCGCCAACCCGAGCTGCACGCCTGCCTCGACCGCTGGCTGCCGAAGTGAGGTGGCACGGGCATCCTACCGTGGTCCGAAGGTGGAGCCCTATCCCCCGCGCTGGCTCATTTCGAGCCTCGGCAAGTTTGCCTGAGTTGGCGGTTGCGCGAATGTCGCACGACTGTAGTCTTGAGGCCTATTGACTCGCCGTTGCCCCGAATGCTTCTAAGAAACCCGCCTATGAAAAATTCCCCGCTCCGCCGCACGGCCCTCCTGCTCGTCGGCACGCTGCTTGTCGTGTCGGCGTGCAACCATTCTGGCAACGGACCAACCGAATCGTCGAACGTCGGGTTTTCGGCGAAATTCGCCCCCGCTACCACCGCCATCAACCAGCTCGGTCTCGATCTCTTTCGCCAACTGGCTGCCGCCAACAAGGACGGTAATCTCCTTCTCTCGCCCTACTCCATTCAGAGCGCGCTTGCCATGACCTACGCCGGGGCCGACGGCGAAACCCGCGCCGAGATGGCCCGTGTGCTGCACTTCCCTGCCAGCGACGACCAGCTCGCTGGCTCTTTTGCTGACCTCCGCGCCGGGCTCGACACGGCGATCTACACCTCCGCCCGCCGCACCAACTATGTCGGCCTTGGCAGCAAGATGGGCAGCATCGAATGGCACGACGCCAACCGGCTATTTGCCGAGCGCGACTTTTCCTTCCGCCAGCCGTTCCTCGACTTCACACGCGATCGTTACGCCGCGCCGCTCCAGCCGCTCGACTTCAAAAACAACGCCGAGGCCGCGCGCGGCACCATCAACGCCTGGGTCGCCGACCAGACCAAAAACCGCATCCCCGACCTCATTCCTTCCGACGGCTTGAACGGCACCACGCGCCTCGTGCTCGTGAACGCGATCTATTTCAAGGCCCCATGGAAAAACGAGTTTTTCAAAGGCGCGACCCAAGACCGCGTGTTCAAGGCGCGCGGCAAGGAGGAGATCAAGGTGCCGACGATGTTCAATCAGACTATCTACGGCTACGCCAAGCGCGACGGCTACACCGCCGTCACGCTGCCCTATCTCGGCGGCGACCTGCAGTTGCTCGTCCTGCTGCCCGACCAGGCCGACGGCCTCGACGCACTCGCCGCCAAGGCGACCCCCGACTTGCTCCGCCGCTGCGCGCAGCTCCCGCCAAACGACGTGCGCCTCTGGCTGCCCAAGCTCAAATTCACACCGCCGACCATCGCGCTGTCCGCCGCGCTGAAGTCGCTCGGCCTGAAAACCGCCTTCAACCTTCCGCCCGGCAGCGCCAACTTCGACCGCATGGCTCCGCGCAAACCCGACGAATATCTCGCCATCGCGGAAGTCTTTCACAAGACGTTTTTCGCGCTCGACGAGGAGAGCACCGAGGCCGCCGCTGCGACCGCTGTGAGTATGCTCATGGTTACTGGACTTGATGATGCTCCTCCGCCCTCACCGCCAGAGATTCACGTGGATCACCCCTTCCTCTTCGCCATCCAGCACCGCGCGAGCGGCATGTGTCTCTTCCTCGGCCGCGTGACCGACCCGAGCTGAGGCTGGAGGGTGGAACGCGTTGAAAGCGTCTTGAGGTCAAGCCGCTCCACCTTTTGGCGCTGTCGTCAAGGGCATTTGACTCGCCCGTTCGACAAACTCAGGGCCCCGAGCCCGTCGAGAGGCAGACGCCGCTTGCCACCAGCGGATCCCGACCTGCGACTTTCGACTTTCAGACCTTGGACTCTTTGGCCGCGCGCCAGCGCTCGAGCGGCCATTTTACCGCCCCGTGATAAAACGCCAGCGCGAGCCCGACGCCGACCACCGCATAGGCCACCCCCTCCAACGTCGTTGGCACCGCCGGGCGAAAGACATTCCATGTCCCGTGGGCGATGCCCCAGTCGAAGTGCCGCAGAAAAATAAACGGTCGCGCCCACAGCGACGCGTTCCGCAGTGCCGACTCGGCCGCCGCCAGCTCCTCCGCCCGTGCGATGAGGTCGCGCACCACGCCGCCGCCGCGCGTCACCACCGGATCGGCATTGGCCAGATACCGGGTGATGAGCTGCTCCAGCGTCAGCCCCGACTCCTGGGCCACGCGCCGCCAGGTGGCGATCTGCTGGCGCACCTCGTCGAGATGCCCGCCGAGCCGCTGGAGGTATTGCTGCATGAACTCCGGCAACTGCGCGCACGCCACCGCGCCCGCGACGCACAGCGCGCGGTCGAGAAATTTTTCCAGCGTCGCCGCGAGGGCCGCCAGAGTGCGCTTGCAAACCATGCCGTAGCCTCGCGCAGGTCCGTCCGTGCCGCAAGCGCGGCTTCTTGTCGTGGTGGAGCGCGTCGTCCCGGCGCGCTGGATCTGGAGGAAAACGCGCCTGAACGGTCGTGTTCCATCCGCAAGCTCGGGCCGCTCGCGCGCTCCTTGGTTGCAACCTCGCGCCTTCGCGCTTGTCCTGTTGGCATGGTTTTCCGTTTCCCCGCCCTCGTGCTCGCGCCGCTCGTCGGCAGCCTGCTTGCGCTTGGGCCCGCGCTCCACGCCGCCGCGCCCGCGGTCGCATCCGCCCGCGAGATCGCGCCCGGCCCGTTCAAACCCAACTGGAACTCCCTCGCCCTCTATTCCGCCCCCGAGTGGTTTCGTGACGCCAAGCTCGGCATCTGGGCGCGCTGGAGCCCGCAGTCCGTTCCTGAGCAGGGCGACGACTACGCACGGAGCCTCTACGTTGTCACCGACCCGCGCACCCAGCGCACCAATCCGGTCTATTCGTGGCATGTGGAGCACTACGGCCACGCGTCGAAGTTTGGCTTCAAGGACCTGATCCCGCTTTGGAAGGCCGAGGCGTGGGCGCCGGAGAAATTGGTCGCGCTTTTCCAGCGCGCCGGCGCGCGCTACTTTGTCGCCCTGGCCAATGACCGCGACAACTTCGAC
>CAIPZZ010000083.1 GCA_903869665.1 uncultured Opitutia bacterium
CGCCGCGCTGGACGCCGAGAGCGCGGAAGTGCTGGCCAACATCAAGGCGCTGCTATGAAGAAGGGGTGGCCAACGAAAACGCTCGCGGAGGTGTGCCAGATAAAGCCGCCGAAAAGCGAAGCCCGTGAAAAGGTCTCCGCGTCTTCACTTGTCTCGTTTCTCCCGATGGAAGACATGGGCATAGACGTGAAGTTTGTGCAGGCGACTCAAACGAAGCCGCTGTCCGCAGTCGTTGGCAGCTACACCTACTTCGCTGACGGCGATGTTCTCCTCGCGAAAATCACGCCTTGCTTCGAAAATGGGAAACTTGGAATCGCAGACGGGCTGAAGAATGGAATCGGCTTTGGTTCGAGCGAATACTTCGTGTTCCGCCCCGACCAAACGGTCAGCAAGGAATGGCTCTACTACTTCCTGTCTCGCGAAACATTTCGGGTCGAAGGCGCGGCACGGATGTCGGGCGCTGTCGGACACAAGCGAGTTTCCAAAGAGTTCATTGAGGAATACCCGATTCCCGTCCCCCCGCTGGCCGAACAGCAGCGGATCGTCGGCCTGCTGGACGAAGCGTTTGAGGGCCTCGCCACCGCCAAAGCCAACGCCGACAAGAACCTCCAGAACGCCCGCGCCCTCTTCGAAAGCCACCTCCAATCCGTCTTCACCCAGCGCGGCCCGGGGTGGGTGGACTCGACCATCGGAGCGGAAATAAAGTTCATCGACTATCGCGGCAAGACGCCGGTGAAGACCGCGAGCGGCGTCCGGTTGATCACGGCAAAGAACGTCAAGATGGGCTTCCTCCAAGAGACGCCAATGGAGTTCATCGCCGCCGCGAGTTACAAAGGCTGGATGACTCGTGGCATCCCGAAGATGGGCGACGTGCTATTCACGACCGAAGCACCGCTCGCCAACGTCGCGCAGCTCGACACTGACGAGAAAGTAGCGTTCGCACAGCGCATCATCATCATGCAGCCCAACGCGGCGAAGCTGGATAGCACGTTTCTGAAATACCTGCTCCTTTCCCAGCCAGTGCAGCAACGCATCCGCACCAAAGGAACAGGGGCGACCGTGCAAGGCATCAAGGCGAGTCTCCTCAAGTTGATTGAAATTTCGTTTCCAAAGTCGCTCGACACTCAAGAGCAGATTGTCAGCAAGCTCGACGACCTCCGCAAAGAAACCCAACGCCTCGCCCGCCTCTACGAGCGGAAGCACGCCGCGCTGGAGGCGTTGAAGAAGTCGCTGCTGCACCAAGCCTTCACCGGCGCGCTGGAATGATTACTTTTTACGCGTGCCTAGGGTTGAGGGAAGACATAGGGCTACCGCATTGATTTATGATGAACTCGAACGGAACTGAGACCGATGGCTTTCAAGAGAGCCTAACCGCGGCCATCGCCGCTGAACGCCGGGCGCTGCTGGAGCATCGGCTCTACGGACGATTGCGGACGCTGGAACATCTGGCGGTGTTCATGGAGCACCATGTGTTCGCGGTGTGGGATTTCATGTCGCTGCTGAAGGCGCTGCAGGTGCGCCTGACGTGCGCGGGCGTGCCCTGGCTGCCACAGGGCAATGCGCAGGTGCGCCGCTTGGTGAATGAGATCGTGCTCGGTGAGGAGAGCGATGTGCTGCCAGAAGGCGGAGCGGCGAGCCACTTCGAGCTTTATCTCCATGCCATGCACCAGGCCGGGGCGGACACGGCGCAGGTGGAGCACTTCATCGGGCTGCTCCAGTCCGGGCAGCCGGTGGTGGCGGCGCTGGAGCAAGCCGGTGTGCCGGCGGCGGTGGGGGCGTTCGTGCGGCAAACGTTTGAGGTGATCGAGCGCGGGCGGCCCCATGAAATCGCCGCCGCCTTCACCTACGGGCGGGAGGATTTGATTCCGGAGATGTTCACGCAACTGGTGCATGGGCTGGAGCGGCAATTCCCCGGCAAGCTGGCGAAGCTGCGATACTACCTGGACCGGCACATCGAACTGGACGGCGACGAGCATGGCGAAATGGGCCGCCAAATGGTGAATCTGCTGTGCGAGGGAGACCCGCGCCGTGAGCAGGAGGCCACGCAGGCGGCGGTGGCAGCGCTGCAATCTCGAATACGGCTCTGGGACGGGATTGCCCTGGCGGCGGAACAAATGGCTGAAACGGAGCTGATTCAGCAGCCATGAACGAAGCCGAGACACGCGCCGAACACATTGATCCCGCATTGAAAGCGGCGGGCTGGGGCGTCGTCGAGGGCAGCAAAATCCTGCGCGAATATCCCATCACGCCGGGCCGCATCGAAGGCCACGGCAAACGCGGCAAGGCGCTCACCGCCGATTACGTGCTGGTCTATCGCAACCGCAAGCTGGCCGTGAACGAGGCCAAGGCGTGGGACAAACCGCTGACGGAAGGTGTGGGCCAGGCCAAGGATTACGCGGGCAAGATGGCCGTGCGCTTCGCCTACGCCACCAACGGCCAGAGCATCTACGCCATCGACATGGAGACGGGCAAGGAAGGCGAAATCGCCACCTACCCCACGCCGGACGAACTCTGGGCGATGACGTTTGCCGAGGCCAACGTGTGGCGAGATCGTTTCGCCGCCATTCCCTTCGAGGACAAGGGCGGTTCGCATCCCAGCCGCTACTATCAGGACATCGCCGTGGAGCGCGTGATGGAGGCCATCGCTGCGGGTCTCATGCGTATCCTGCTCACGCTCGCCACCGGCACGGGCAAGACCTTCATCGCGTTTCAAATTGCGTGGAAACTCTTTCACGCCCGCTGGAATTTGAGCCGCGAACCCACGCGCAGGCCACGCATCCTCTTCCTCGCCGACCGGAACATTCTGGCGAACCAGGCTTACAATGCGTTCTCGGCGTTTGAGGATTCGTCGCCGGGTTCGTGTGTCCGCATCAGCCCGGATGAGATTCGCAGAACGGGCAGACCTCCGACCAACGGCAGCATTTTCTTCACGATTTTCCAGACGTTCATGAGCGGCCCGCCGAAGGACGGCAAGCCGTCGCCCTACTTTGGCGAGTATCCGCCAGACTTCTTTGATTTCATCGTCATCGACGAGTGCCATCGCGGTGGCGCGAACGACGAAAGCAACTGGCGCGACATCCTCGATTACTTCGCGCCCGCCGTGCAACTCGGCCTCACCGCCACGCCCAAGCGGAAGGACAACGTGGACACCTACGCCTACTTCGGCGAGCCGGTGTATATCTACTCCCTCAAGGAGGGCATCAACGACGGCTTCCTCACGCCGTTCAAGGTGAAGCAGATTCAGACCACGCTCGACGAATACGTGTTCACGCCCGACGACACCGTGGTCGAAGGCGAAGTGGAGGCGGGCAAGCGTTACACCGAGGCGGATTTCAACAAGATCATCGAGATAAAGGAACGGGAGAAGAAGCGGGTCGAGATTTTCATGGGGCAGATCAACCAGAACGAGAAGACACTGGTGTTCTGCGCCAGCCAGCTTCACGCGCTGGCCGTGCGCGACCTCATCAACCAGATGAAGACGAGCAAAGACCCGAGCTACTGCCAGCGCGTCACGGCGGACGACGGCAAGCTCGGCGAGCAGCAACTCCGGGCGTTTCAGGACAACGAAAAGACCATCCCCACGATCCTGACCACGTCACAAAAACTCAGCACCGGCGTGGATGCTCGGAACATCCGCAACATCGTCCTGATGCGCCCGATCAACTCGATGATCGAGTTCAAGCAGATCATCGGGCGCGGCACACGGCTCTACGACAGGAAGGATTACTTCACCATCTATGACTTCGTGAAAGCGCACCTCAAATTCCAAGACCCGGAATGGGATGGGCCGCCGCAGGAAGAAGACGCGTGCCCGAAATGCGGCCAGCGTCCGTGCGCCTGCGAAGTGATGCCGCCAAAGCCCTGCGAAGTCTGCGGCAAGTCACCGTGCGATTGCCCCAAGGAACCCTGCGAGGTCTGCGGGAAGATGGCGTGCATCTGCGAGAAGAAGCGGAAGGTGAAAGTGAAGCTCGCCGACGGGAAGGAACGCACCATCCAGCACATGATGATGACGACCTTCTGGCATCCCGACGGCACGCCGATGTCCGCGCAGCAATTCATGGTAATGCTCTTTGGCAAGCTGCCCGACTTCTTTCAGAGCGAAGTCGAACTCCGCAACCTGTGGAGCGCGCCGGACACTCGGGCGAAGCTCCTGCAAGGTCTGGCCGACAAAGATTTCGGCCACGACAAGCTCGTGGCCATGCAGCAACTTATCGACGCGGAGCAGAGCGATCTTTTCGACGTGCTCGCCTACGTGGCCTATGCGCTCCCGCCGGTCACGCGGGTGGTGCGTGCCGACCATGCGCGGGTCTATATCAATTCCCGATTCAACGCCAAGCAGCAGGCCTTTCTAGATTTCGTCCTCCAGCACTACGTCACCGAAGGCGTGACCGAACTGGAACAGAGCAAGCTGAACCCGTTGCTCCGGCTAAAATATCACGATTCGATCACAGACGCCGTGGCCGATCTCGGCGGCAAACCGGAAGAAATCGGCAGGGCGTTCGCGGGCTTCCAGAAATATCTTTACGCCGACGTGGCGTGACTGGGGATGGCATCCTCATCGCGGCGGACAAATTCCAGCCGTTTTTTCACTCGCCGCCGCTAGCTCCTGACTTCTGGCTCCTAACTCCTTTCCCCCAATCCCATGCCCACCATCCGCAATCCCATCCTCCCCGGCTTCAACCCCGACCCGTCCATCGTCCGCGTCGGCGACGACTACTATGTCGCCACCTCCACCTTCGAGTGGTATCCGGGCGTGCAAATCTACCACTCGCGCGACCTCGTGAACTGGCGACTGCTCACGCGCCCGCTCCGCCGCCCGAGCCAGCTCAACATGCTCGGCGACCCCGACTCCTGCGGTATCTGGGCTCCGTGCCTCACGCACGCCGAGGGTAAGTTCTGGCTCATCTTCACCGACGTCAAACGCTACGGCCGCACCAGCGGCGGCGGCGCGCCCGGCGTCTCGCTGCGTGATTTTCACAACTACCTCGTGACCGCCGACCGCATTGACGGCGAGTGGTCCGACCCGGTCTACATGAACAGCAGCGGGTTCGACCCCTCGCTGTTCCACGACGACGACGGCCGGAAATGGTTCGTCAACCAGCTCTGGGACCACCGCCCCGGCAGCAACCGCTTCGCCGGCATCGTGCTCCAGGAGTATTCCGTGAAGGAGCGCAAACTCATCGGTGAGCGCGTGAACATTTTCAAGGGCACGTCCATCGGCTTCACCGAGGCTCCGCATCTCTACAAGCGCGGTGGCTATTACTACCTCATCACCGCCGAGGGCGGCACGATGTGGGGCCATGCAGTCACGCTGTGCCGCTCGCGCAAGATTGACGGCCCCTACGAGCTGCACCCCGACACCTACATCCTCACCGCCCGCCACCGGCCGGATATGGAGCTGCAGCGCGCCGGCCACGCCGACTTCGTCGAGACCCAGTCGGGCGACACCTACATGGTCTATCTCTGCGGCCGCCCGCTCCGCAACCGCGGTGCCTGCACCCTCGGCCGCGAGACCGCCATCCAGAAGATGCGCTGGGACGCCGACGGCTGGCTCCGCACGGCCGACGGCACCGGCCTGCCCTCGGTCGAGGTCGCCGCGCCCGCGCTGCCGCCCCACCCCTTCCCCGCCACGCCCGTGCGGGAAAACTTCGACGCGCCGGCCCTGCCCATTGATTTCCAATGGCTGCGCTCGCCCTACCCTGAGGAGCTTTTCAGCCTGACCGCGCGCCCCGGCCACTTGCGCCTGTTCGGGCGCGAGACGCCCGGCAGCTTTTTCCGGCAGTCGCTCGTCGCGCGCCGCCAGCAGGCGCACCATTGCAGCGTTTCGACCCTGATGGATTTCGAGCCGAAACATTTCCAGCAACTTGCCGGGCTCATCTGCTACTACAACAGCTCGAAATATCACTACTTTTACGTCAGCCACGACGAGACCGTGGGCCGCCATCTGCGCGTGCTGTCGAGCCTGCCCAACCATGTGCTGGCCGACGCGTCCACCCCGCTGTTCCCGATCCCCGCCGGCAAGCCGGTCGAGCTGCGCGCCGAGATTGATCAGGAGCGCCTGCTCTTCGCGTGGCGGCTCGCGGGCGACACCGCTTGGAACTGGCTGCCGACCCACTTCGACGCCAGTAACCTCTCCGACGAGGTCTCCCAGCCCGGCCTGCCCAACTTCACCGGCGCATTCGTCGGCGTGGCTTGCAACGACTTCTCCGGCATGGGCCACCCGGCGGACTTCGACTGGTTCGAATACCGCGAGCGCGGCTTCGTCGCCGACCCGCGCAAGGGGTGAGACGCCGCGTTGTAGGCCAGCTCGTTGAGCTGGCTCGGGGATTCGGAGCCAGGTCAACGACCTGGCCTACAACCCCAGACCGGGGGCAGCGCCCCGGCGACATCTGCGCCGCCCGTAAATTGCGCTTGTCGCCCGCCGCGTCGCACCACAATTTCGCCCGCTTATGCAGCCCCAAAAACCCTCCCCGGACGAAGAACACCTACCCACGCGCGAATATGTCGGCTACGCCCTTGGCGACACCGCCTCGAACCTATTCTTCCAAACCTTCGGTATTTTTCTCACCTACTTTTATACTGACGTATGGGGCATCGCACCGGCGGCAATCGGCACGATGTTCCTCGTCGTCCGGTTGTTTGACGCCTCGGCGGACCCGCTCATCGGCATGATGGCCGACCGCACGCAGACGCGCTGGGGCAAGTTCCGCCCCTATTTGCTGTGGTTCGCCGTGCCTTACGGCCTCGGCGGCTACCTGCTTTTCGCCAGCCCCGAACTGAGCGCAGGCGGCAAGGTCACCTACGCCTACGTCACCTACGGGTTTATGATGCTGATGTATTCCTTCATCAACGTGCCCTATTCCTCGATGCTCGGCGTGATCAGCCCCTCGCCCCGCACGCGCACGCGGGCATCGGCATTCCGGTTTGTCGGCGCGTTTGGCGGCGGGCTGGCGGTGTCACTTCTCGTCCGTCCGTTTGTGCAGTGGCTGGGCGATGGGCTTGATGAAAAGGGAAAAATTATTCATGAACTTAAGGGCTTTCAGCTAACGATGGCCATCTTCGCCGTCGTGTCGGTGGTGTTGTTTTTGATCTCCTTCGCTACGACCAAGGAGCGGGTAACGCCGCCACCGGGCCAGAAGGCCGACGTCGTCGGCGAGCTGTCCGAGCTGTTCCGTAATTTCCCTTGGCTGATGATGCTCCTCGCCGCGATTTTTTCGCTCACGTTCATCGGCCTCCGCAACGGCAGCGCAATTTACTACTACAAGTATGTTTTTGGCGACACGGGAAAGCCGGTGCTGTTCTCCTCCTACGACGCCACCCGGCTCGCGCAGCTTCCCGATTTTAGTCGGCTGTTCGTCGGCGCGTTCCAAAAGCTAGACCACGCCAGTATTTTCATCGCGAGCGGAATGTTCTGCCAGATGCTCGGCTCGTTCTGCCTGAGCTTTTTCGCACGTATCGCCGACAAGCGCATCCTCTCCGTGCTGCTCACCTTTTGCACCGCGGTCAGTTACATCTCGTTCGCCTTTATTCCGACGGACAACTACGGCTTACAGCTCGCGGCCAATGCCTTCGGCAGCTTCTGCCTCGGCCCGACCTCCGCGCTCGTGTGGGCGATGTATGCCGACGTCGCCGATTACGGCGAGTGGAAGTTCGGCCGGCGCTCGACCGGCCTAGTGTATGCCGCCTCCCTCTTTGCGATCAAGACCGGCACGGCGGCCGCCGGCTTTCTGCTGCCTTGGGTATTGGCCATCTACGGCTACGCGGCCAACATGAAGCAATCCGACGACGCCATCCAAGGCATCGTCCTGTCGTTCACCCTTTTCCCCGCTGCGTTCGCCGTGCTGAAAGGTGTCATGCTCTGGCTCTACCCGCTCAGCAAGGCCAAGGTGAACCAGATCGAAGCGGATCTGAAAGCCCGCCGCGCCGCCGCGACCCCCGCGGCCGCGCAAACGTAAGGCTCCGTCGCTCGCTGGCTGTCGGAACTGACGGCCTCACCGCCGCGTGATCCGCATCGGCAGGCCGTGACGCGGACGCAGGGTCATGCGAGCAAGCGGCTCGACCGGATGGCCGGGGCGCAACCGCAGGCGGAACTCGCGTGTGATCATCGCCAACAATAGCGTGGACTCCAGCAGACCGAGGTGCTTGCCGAGGCAAATGCGCCCGCCTGCGCCGAAGGGGATGTAGGCGCGCTGCTCAATCTTTTGCGCCGCGCCGGGCAGAAAGCGTTCCGGCTTGAACACCTCCGGCTCATCCCACCACAGCGTATGCCGGTGCAGCACCCAAGAGCTGATGGTGACAAACGAGCCGGCCGGAATTTTACGCCCACCAATCTCGTCGTCACCGAGAGCTTGGCGCGTGAAGGCGTGGACCGGCGGGTAGAGCCGCAGCGTCTCATCAATCACCGCACGCGTGTAAGCGAGCTTCGGCACGTCCTCAAAGGCCGGAGCGCGCCCGCCGAGCACCTGGTCCAGCTCGGCGTGCAGCTTCGCCTCCACCTCGGGGTGTTTTTCCAGCAACCATAGCGCCCAGCCGAGCGTGATCGCCGTCGTCTCGTGGCCGGCGAGAAAGATGGACGCCATCTCGTCGCGCACGAGGCCGGGGTCCATCGGTTTTCCCTCGTCGTCGCGAAACGCGAGCAGCATGTGCAGGAAATTGTCCGGCCCGTCGCCACCGTGGGCCGCGCGCCCGGCGGCGAGGATCTCGGCGAGCACGGAATCAAATTTCTCCACCGCGCGCCGCCCGCGCCGCGAGCCGGGGCGCGGTAGCCATGCCGGCAGGCCAAGAAACTCCGCCAGGTGCATCCGGCCGTGCGACGCCTGGTATTCGACGAAGGCCTCGTAAAGCAGGCGCACCCGCTGCTCGCCCAAGGTGAACCCGAACATGATCTGGCTGATGATGTTGGCCGTGAGCAAGGTGAACGTCTCTGTCACGTCCTCCTCGTGGCCGTCGCCGCGCGCGCGCCAGCCCGCGAACATTTTTTCGCCCTCGGCGGCGATGAGCTGCGCGTAGCCCGCAAGCCGGCTCCCGTGGACGGCCGGGTTGCTCATGCGCCGCTGGCGCTGCCAGAGCTCGCCCTCGCTCACAAAGAGGCCGTTGCCCAGGAGCGGCTTGAGCATCTGGGTGTTGCCGGGACTCTTGCGGTAATTTTTCCCGTTGCCGACCATCACATGCTGCACGCCGGCGGGGCTGTTCACGACAAACATCCACTTGTGCAGACAGCGCACGGGAATGAGCTCGCGCCGGTAGTAGGACTTCGGCCACGCGTCGAGGACGTTGTCCCGCGCACGGGCGAGGTGACGCAGGTCGTTCCAAGTGTTGCGGATGGTTTTCAACATGGCGGCGCGCTTGACACTGCGCGGGGCGTGCCCGTCATCACAACCCTGTATTTGGCGCGCGCCCGCGCGCCGCCTCTCCCGCGCCGCGCGCCACCATGCCACGCCTGCCCCTGACGACCTTCGAGCAATACCTCCTGCACGACGACCGGCGGGCCTACCCATGCTGGATGCTGGGCCGGCTGCGCTGGCGCGGCACGTTTCAGCACGAGCCGATGGAGCGCGTGTGGGCCGAGACCGCGCAACGCCACCCACTGCTCGCCTCCGTCGTGCGAAAAGGTTTTGGCGGAAAACTTTTCTGGGAGCCCGCGCCCGGCGGCCCTGCGCCCATCGAGTGGCGAAGCGGCCCGCCCGCCACCGACACCGCCAACCGCGCGAACTGGCCGGTGGAAGAATGGGCACCGATTGACCTGACCAAGGAACCCGGCCTCCGGTGGATTTTCGTGGAGGACGGCGCGACGACCGACCTCATCATCCAGACCCACCACGCCGTGCTCGATGGCGGCGCGATCTTCGCGGTCATCCACGAGCTGATGCTCCACTACACGCGCGAGCTGGGCCAGGCCGTCGAGCTGCCTGAG
>CAIPZZ010000084.1 GCA_903869665.1 uncultured Opitutia bacterium
GACCCCGCCGCGACCACCGCCGCCCCGGCTCCGGCCGCGCCTGCGCCCGCTCCGGCCAAGGAAGCCGCCCCCGCGCCCAAGGCCGCCGAGCCCGTCAAACCTGCCGCGCCCGCCGCCACGCCCGCGCCCGCCGTAAAAGCCGCCGCGGCACCCGCCAAACCTGCAGCGCCCGCCCCGGCCCCCAAGCCGCTCGCCCCCGGCGAACGCCAGACCCGCCGCAAGCTCTCCCCCCTCCGCCAGCGTATCGCCCAGCGCCTCGTCTCCGCGCAGCATGAGGCCGCGATGCTCACCACGTTCAACGAGGTGGACATGTCCGCCGTCATGGAGCTGCGGAAAAAATATCAGGACGACTTCGTCAAGAAGAACGGCGTGAAGCTCGGCTTCATGTCGTTCTTCGTCCGCGCCGCCGTCCACGCCCTCCGCGAGGTGCCCGCGCTCAACGCCCAGCTCGACGGTGACCACGTCGTGGAGAACCACTACTACGACATCGGCGTCGCCGTCTCGACCGAGAAGGGCCTCATGGTCCCCGTCATCCGCAATTGCGACTCGCTCGGCATGGCCGGCATCGAGTCGGCCATCGGCGACGCCGCCAAGCGCGCCCGCGATGGCAAGATCACCCTCGCCGATCTCGAAGGCGGCGTGTTCACGATCACCAACGGCGGCATCTTCGGCTCGATGCTCTCGACGCCCATCCTGAATCCCCCGCAGAGCGGCATCCTCGGCCTACACGCCATCAACGAGCGCCCCGTCGCGATCAACGGTCAGGTCGTCATCCGCCCGATGATGTATCTCGCCCTGAGCTACGACCACCGCCTCGTGGACGGCAAAGAGGCCGTGACCTTCCTCGTGAAAGTGAAGCAAGCCATCGAGGAGCCCGCACGCCTACTGTTGAGCGTGTGAGAACTTATGAGCGATGCCGGTATCTCGAATTTGCCGAAGGTAGCCAAGCCGCGCTACCTGTGGTTTTGGCTTGGGCAAGCTGTTGGAGTCTTCGGAACGATGTCATTGCTCAAGTTCATGCCGAGCTATCGGGGTTACCAAACCCCGACCATGATTGATGCACTTTTGTTCAGTCTGCTTATCGCTTTAATTTTGGCCGGAATACTGCATGTCGCTTGGTTCGTGGTGAAGCTGGCCAAGAAAAATACGGCGCTTTACGGCGCAAAAAAATTTTGGCTGTTGGCCGGATTGCTCAGCTATCCACTTTGGTTCGCGGGCTTGTTTGCCACCAGGGGGTTTGCCCTCAACAATCCGGAGCCATTTGGTGCGTTCTTTTTGTATTGGCTTGGCGTTTATCTCCTATGGAAATGCTCGCTGCCAGTAGGCGCGTCGTCATAAAATCCGAAATCATAATATCTTATGGTTTTATCACCATGATTTGTGATTTGCATGGATAGCGCCACCCCCTCTTCATTGATGATCGCAGTCCCAGTTATTTTTACACCTGAAAATGTTTCAGTTGTATTAGTTTCCATTTTTGGGGCAACGCAGCCAACCATGTGAAGGCAAGCTATGCCCATAAGCCCGCGAACCAATAGCCAATAAATCGTTGGAAGATGGCGCATGGCGAATTATAGTAATCAGACCGACAATCATAAGAATCCATCTCTTCAATGCCCGCCATCCAGCTCACCCGGCTTTAGCATTGGGGCGAAGAGCGCCTTATTGGACGCCTTCATGTAGGCCTCCTTGGCCTCGACGGAGCCGTCCTTAACGCGGTTCATGAGGCTTTGGTCCATCGTGATCATGCCGTCGGCCATGCCGCCCTCAATGATGGCGCGGATGTTGGCGATCTGGCCGGAGCGGATGGTGTTGGGCAGGGCCTCGTGGGTGAGGAGGATCTCGTGGACGGCGCAGCGACCCTTGGGCACGCGCTTGCAGAGGAGCTGGGCGACGACACCGGCAAGGCAGCTCGCGAGCATCACGCGCACCTGGTTCTGCTCCTCGGCGGGGAAGGTGTTGATGATACGGTCCACGGTCTTCGGCGCGTTGTTGGTGTGGAGCGTGCCGAAGACGAGCATGCCCATCGAGGCACAGCCGAGCGCGAGCTTGATCGTCTCCATCTCGCGCATCTCGCCGAGCAGGAGGATGTCGGGGTCGTGGCGCATCGCGCCCTTGAGCGCGGCGGCAAATGACTCGGTGTGCTCGCCGACCTCGCGGTGAACTATGATGGACTTTTTGACCGGGTGGACGAACTCGATGGGATCCTCGATGGTGATGATGTGCCGCGCGAGGTTCGAGTTGATGTAATCAATCATCGCGGCGAGCGTGGTGGACTTGCCGCTGCCGGTCGGTCCGGTGACGACGACGAGGCCCTGGTCGAGGTGGCAGAGTTTTTTCAGCGACTCGGGGAGCTTGAGGTCGTCGAAGGAGAGGATTTTCGCGGGAATCTGGCGGAAAACGGCGGCTTGGCCCCAGTGGTTGTAGAGAAAGTTACCGCGGAAACGCGCGACGCCGGGAATCTCGTGCGCGAGGTCGAGGTCGCGGCGCTCGAGAAAATCCTGCCAGCGTTTCTCGGGGCAGATCTCCTTGAGGAGCTTCTCCATCGTGGCGGCGTCGAGCGGCGTGTCGCCCATGGCCTGGAGCGTGCCAGAGGCGCGGGTCTTGGGCGGCAGGCCGACGGTGAGGTGCAAGTCGGACCCGCCCTTTTCGAGCATGGTCTTGAGGAGCTGGTCAATGGCGGCCATGGGATGCGGCGGATTCCGTGCGGCGACAATCCAGCCGTCGGCCGCGGCCTTGGCAAGCCCGCGCTGCCCGCACTTCGGCCTTGCGCCCGCCGCCGGGCGTTGCGGTCATCAACCCCATCCAACCACCATGATCCCCCCCGAAACCTTTTCCCACATCGAGAGCATCAAGAAACGCGCCGGTCACCTGTGGAGGTTTCTTTGACTGCGACCAAAAACAGCGCGAGATCGAGGCGATGGACGCCGAGATGGGCGCGCCCGCCTTTTGGGACAATAACGAGCGTGCGCAAAAGCACTCGCCAAGCTCAACGCCCTGAAGCGCGCCGTCCTCCCGGTCGTCGCCTTTCAGAAACGGGCCGACGACTTGGCCGTGATGGTCGAGCTGATTGAGATGGCCTCGCCCGCCGAGCGCGAGCCGGCCGAGCGCGAGCTGACCGCGACCGCCGCCGCGATGATCGCGGAGCTCGACGCGCTGGAGATCGCGTCGTTCCTCACCGGACAGTTCGACCGCAACAACGCCATCTTCTCCATCCAGGCCGGCGCGGGCGGCACCGAATCGTGCGACTGGGCCGACATGATGTTCCGCATGTATACACGCTGGGCCGAGCGGCGCGGCTTCACCACGGAGTTGCAGGACGTGCAGCCCGGCGACATGGCCGGCATCAGCAAGGCCACTATCCTCATCAAGGGCGAGAACGCCTACGGCTATGCCAAGGCCGAGCGCGGCGTCCACCGTCTCGTGCGCATCAGTCCCTTCGACTCCAATAAGCGCCGCCACACCTCGTTCTGCGCTGTGGACGTGATCGCCGAGATCACCGAGGACATCAAAATCGAGATCCCCGAGGACGAAATTAAGATAGATGTCTATCGCTCATCCGGCAAAGGCGGCCAGGGCGTCAACACCACCGACTCCGCGGTCCGCATGACCCACCTGCCGACCGGCATCGTGGTCGTCTGCCAAAACGAGCGCTCGCAGCTCAAGAACAAGGCCGCCGCCATGAGCGTGCTCAAGGCCCGCCTCTACGAAAAACGCCAGGACGAAACGCGCGCCGAGATGGACAAGTTCTACGGCGAAAAGGGCGAGATCGGCTGGGGTGCGCAAATCCGCAGCTACGTTTTGCAGCCCTACCAGATGGTGAAAGACCTTCGCACCGGCATCAGCACGAGCGACACGCAAGGCGTGCTCGACGGCGACCTCGACCGGTTCGTTAACGCCTGGCTCCGCGCCGGCTGCCCCCGCCACCGGAACAAAGACATCCAGATGGACGAATGACCGGCGCGGCACGCCGGCAAAGTCCAACGTTCAACTTCGCACATTCAACGTTCACTTTTGTCCCCGCCAACACGCCCCTTGTCCGGCACTTGATAGTTGGACGTTCAAGGTTGAATATTGAACGTTCCCGCCACACTTCACCCGCCTCCCGTGTCCGATCTCGCCTACGAATCCATCAAGTCTGCCTTGGCGGGCCAGCCGCTGTTCGAGGACAAGTCCTGGCGGCTCTCGCCTGAGGCGTGGCCGCTCACGGCCGAACAGGTCGCACAGCTTGAGAGCATCGGGACGGCGTGCCTCGAGTTTCACCTCGCGCTGGAAACGCTCTACCTGCGCTCCGCCGCCGGCAAAAACCTCCTCCGCAACAAGCCCCTCCTCGCGCCGTGGGTCGCCGACTACCTCGACCGCGGTAAGCCCCCCGCCCTCGTCGCCCATGCCCGCGACCCGCGCAACCGCGGCGCGTTTCCGCCCGTCCTCCGCCCCGACCTGTTGCTCACCGACGACGGCTTCGTGATGACCGAGCTCGACAGTGTCCCCGGCGGCATCGGGCTCACGGCGTTTCTCAACCGGCTCTACGGCGAAAGCGGCGCGATCCTTGGCACCGGAGACGCGATGGTAAAAAATTTTCACGCCTCGCTCGCCGCGCTCCGTCCCGCCCTCCGCAACCCTCTCATCGCCCTCGTCGTCTCCGACGAGGCCGCCACCTATCGCCCCGAGATGCAGTGGCTCGCGCAACAGCTCCAGCTCCTCGGTAAGCGCGTATTCTGCCTGCGCCCCGAGGACATTTTTCCCCTCGGCAGCGGCCTCTTCTTTGATGTCGAGGGTAACCCCGAGCGCGTGGACATCGTTTACCGCTTCTTCGAGCTGTTCGACCTCGCCAACATCCGCACCGAGAAATTTTTCTTCGAGGCCTGGGCCGCTGGCGAGGTCGCCATCACGCCGCCGCTGCGCGCGTTTCAGGAGGAGAAACTCGCCCTCGCGCTCTTCCACCATCACCTGCTGCAAGATTTCTGGGTCGAGACGCTCCCCGCGCCCGCGCTCAAAACCCTCCGCACGCTCATTCCGCCATCGTGGGTCATTGACCCCGCGCCGCTTCCGCCCGGTGCGGTGCTCGACGCCCCGCGCGTCGGCGGCCGCGCGCTCGCCAGTTGGCGCGACCTCGCCGCCGCCTCGCAAAAGGAGCGCGACCTCATCCTCAAGATCTCCGGTTATCACGAGACCGCGTGGGGCGCGCGCAGTGTCGTGCTCGGCAGCGACTGCTCGCGCGAGGAATGGTCCGCCGCCGTCGGGCACGCCATCGCCCTCGCCCCCGCCAACCTCCACCTCCTGCAGGAATATAAAAAGCCCCGCCGCGTCCGCCACCACCTCTACCCCGCCGCCTCGGACACTGGAGACGCGACGCCCCCGTCGCGTGTTGTAGGCCAGGTCGCCGACCTGGCTCCGATAGCTTCCGCCCCGATTTCTGCCGTCGAAACCGACGGCCGCCTCCGTCTCTGCCCCTATTACTTCGTCCTAGATGGGCGAGCGAAGCTCTCCGGCGCGCTCGCCACCTTCTGCCCGCCCGACAAGAAAATCATCCACGGCATGACCGACGCCGCCCTGCTGCCGTGCCGGGTTACGTCGGCCTAACACCGTCTGGCCTGCCGCCGCACCCGTCTATGCGCTCCTCGGCGAGCAAGCCCTCGTCCCCGCCGGACAGCCGCCTGCAATCGAAAATCCGCCATCCAAAATCCAAAATGTGATACTGCCCCCGCCCGAAACCGCGCTCACCGGCGGTGCGCTCGCCTTCCGCCAGCACAAGGGCGGCCACTCCGACATCCCTAACTGGCCCGCCTTCCTCGACCTCGCGGCCCGGTATTTCCACTCACCCGTGGCCAAGGCGAAGTGAGACCCGGCTGGCGTCGGTGGACAACATTAACATCTGAGACATGACCCTCTTGGCTTGGCCCTACACACGATGAAACCAGCGGCATACGGTTACCCCAAGAGAAAGGCATCGGAGCACGGCTTGGTCGAATTGAGTGAGGTAACGCTAGCCGGCACGCCGAGCGAGTTGCGACGCATCGCAAAGTTTATCGCTCACTGCGCAGAAGAAATCGAACGCAGTGGAGCTGGATTTGGTCATAGTCATCTCCAGGACGAGTCGGACCTAAAACGCGACTGGGACGACTCAGCTACCGATATGATCGTCGTCCCAAGGTCTGCCGACTCAGATGAGAAAAGAGCCTAACCGATCGCCAGAGCCAATGCCGCTAAAGCGGCATGGCTTCCCTTGAACGTTAGCAATTGAGCCGGGTTGACCTTACTAATGACGGCGGCAATTTCCCGTGCGTGCCAGCGCGCGCGCCAACGCCCCTTCTCGAAATCCGCGGCCTC
>CAIPZZ010000085.1 GCA_903869665.1 uncultured Opitutia bacterium
CTGCAGCACGGCCCTGACGACGAGCGCAGCCGCAACATCCCATGGGTCATCACCGGCCCGGGTGTGCGCGCGGGCTTCGACCTCACGAGCAATGCCGCGCTCGCCGTCCGCACCGAGGACACCGCCGCCACGGCGATGTGGCTGCTCGGCCTGCGGGTCGCACCTGACCTCGACGGCAAGCCGGTGGCGGATGCGTTTCTGCGGCCGTGAAGGCGATCAGCGTAGTAGAACTCCGGGTGCTGCTCGACGGGAGCGAGCATTTGAAAACACTGGCTGCTGCCGGATTATTGATCCCGGGGTTCTTACCACCGCCCAGGCACGCAGATATCGCTTGTCCCGCTGAGCCGGCCCGAAGGATGCTACGGGCTCCAGCATCATGCCGCACCGCCAAAAAAAAATTGTCCGCGCCTGGCTCGAGTCGCCCACAGAGGGCGTGGTCGAGCTGGCGCACGACTGGCACGCACGCCATCCGCCGCCGCTCGTGTTGGAGGGCGGCGGTGTGTTCGCCTCGCTCTGGCCGGTGGCGGAGCAGGTCTTCGGCGCGGCGAGCGGCTACTTTGTCAACCGGCAGGGTGAGATTGTGTTTTTACTAAAGCCCGACGGCCGCACGGAGCTGGAGAACGCGTTGGTCTATCTTGCAGGGGACTTCAACGGCTGGCAGGAGGCGGTGGGTCGCGCCGAGTGGGCGCTGCGGCGGACCACGCTCGACGGCGAGCCGGTGCTGCTGTGGTCGGGCCCAGCGGAGAAATTTTTCACGTCGCCGCCCATGCGTTTCAAATTTGTGACTGGCGACGGCGGGTGGCTGCCGGTGCCGTTTGACGCGCCCAACCTAGCGCGCGACGAGACGGGCAACGTGAACCGCGCGATTGATCCCGGCCGCACCGGTCGGCACCTGTTCGCGTTCACGGCCGTCGCGCCGCTTGATCTGGCCGTCGCGCGCACGGTGCGTTGGGCGGAGAGCGGGGACTTTCTCGGCGTGCCGCTGTTGCCGGGAGAATTTTTTTTCCGGCTTGGCACCGATCTGCCCCTCGGCGCGTTCGTGCGAGACGAAGTGACGAGCTTCCGCCTGTTTGCGCCACGCGCGAAGAGCGTGGAGCTATGCGTGTGTGAGGACCCTGCTTCACCAGACAATTTCCACCGCTACTCGCTGGCGCGCCGCGCTGACGAACACGGCGCGGTCGGCGTCTGGGAGCTCGTGCTGACGCAAAACCTCCATGGCTGGGGCTATTGGTATCACGTTGACGGGCCGCGCGACGCGTTCGGGGCGTTCGCACCGGAGCAGCGTGTGCTTGACCCGTGGGCACTGGCGACCGTGGGCCGAGCCGGGCCGGGCCTGGTGCTCGACCGCGCGTGGGTGGGGGAGGGCGACCGGCATTTCGCCACGCCCGCGTGGCAGGATCTCATCATCGCCGAGGCCCACGTCCGCGACCTCGCGGCCCACGCCCCCCTCCCGCTTACGCCGGAGGAGCGCCGCGGCTTCACCGGCCTGCGCCGCTGGGTCGAGAGCCCCGGTTTTTACCTGCACCAGCTCGGCGTGAACTGCGTCGAGCTCCAGCCCGTGCAGGAAAACGACGCGCAGTCGGCTGAAGAATACCACTGGGGCTACATGACCACGAACTTCCTCGCGCCCGCCAGCGCCTACGCGCTCGACCCGGCGAAAGCATCTGGCGTGCGCGAACTGCAGGGCCTGGTGGCGGCGTTCCACCGGCGCGGCATCGCCGTGCTGCTCGACGTGGTCTTCAACCACGTCGGCGAACCCGCCCACCTCATGCTCGTGGACAAGCTCTACTATTTCGAGCAGGACGCCGCCGGCCGCCTCGCCAACTGGAGCGGTTGCGGCAACGATTTGCGCGCCCGCGCCGCGATGGCGAAACGCCTCATCATCGAGAGCTGCACGCATCTCATCGAGGCCTACGGCGTTGACGGTTTTCGCTTTGATCTCGCCGACCTGCTCGGCACCGACGTGCTGCGGGAGGTCGAGACCGCGCTCAAGCGGGTGAAGCCGGACGTCATTCTCATCGCCGAGCCGTGGAGTTTCCGCGGCCACATTGCCGGCGAGCTACGTGACACCGGCTGGGCCTCGTGGAACGACGGTTACCGCAACTTCCTCCGCGACTATGTGCGCGGCGGCGCCACACGCGGCGGCTTCGAGTATTTTCTGAAAGGCTCGCCGTGGTATTACGCCAAGTGGCCAGCGCAGACCGTCAACTACACCGAGTCGCACGACGACCGCACCTGGCTCGACGTCATTACGGAAAATCCCGACAACAACGGCGACCACCCCACGCCCGCCGACCGCCGGCGCACGCACCTGATGGCCGCCGTGCTGTTCATGTCCGTCGGCATCCCGATGCTCGCCGCCGGGCAGGATTTTCTCCGCTCGAAGCAGGGTGTGAACAACACCTGGCGGCGCGGCGACCTCAACGCCCTCGACTACCGCCGCCTCTGGCGGCACCGCGCCACGCACGCCTATTTCGCCGACTGGATCGCCTTCCGCCGCTCCGAGACCGGCCGGCTACTGCGCCATTGGACGCGCGCCAGCGAGGGCTTTTTCCAGTTCTACTGGGCGCGCGACTCCGCCGCCGCGGCCGTGCTCTACAACGCCGACCGCAGCCAGGGCGCGACGCGCCTGCTCTTCGCCATCAACCCGACCGCCGCCGACACCACGATCCCGCTCACCGACGGCCTGCCCGCCGACGCCTGGCGCCAGCTCGCCGACCACGACCGTTTTTTCAATGCTTCCTCTTCAGTCCCTGGCCAGCCCGTCGAGCCGGAACTGTTTCTCCCCGCGCTCGGC
>CAIPZZ010000086.1 GCA_903869665.1 uncultured Opitutia bacterium
GGACCGGCGCGACGAACACTCCGGCCCGATCCCGGTTTACCGACCGATGCTGTTCGCCAAGGTCGTCGCCGCTTTTCTCCGCGGCTGGCTGCTAGGCCGGTTCCGCTTCGACAGCGGGAAGGAATCCCGGGGCGAAATCGCCCGGCTGCAGCACCATCTCGCCTCGACCATGGGCCGCGGTGACGCCCCGCCGGTTTCCGCCGCCATCGTCCGGCGCCGCGACCAGGATCCCTACACCCGCTGGGCCTGGCACAACCGCCTCACGCCGCGCCTGCGCGCCGTCCTCGAGCAGGACGCGGCCGCCCTCCTTCAGGCCGGCGCCCCGCTCATCAGCGTGGTCGTCCCCGCCTACAACACGCCCGAGAAATACCTGCGCGAGCTGCTCGAGTGCCTCCGCGACCAGATCTACCCGCGCTGGGAACTTTGCATCGCCGACGACGCCTCGCCGCAACCCCACGTCCGCCGCATGCTCGAGGCCGCCGCGCAGGCCGATGCCCGCATCAAGCTGGTCTTCCGCGCGGAAAACGGCCACATCGCCCGCGCCACCAATTCCGCCCTCGACCTCGCCACGGGGGAGTTCGTGGCCCTGCTCGATCACGATGACCTGCTACCCCACGACGCCCTGCTGCATATCGCCCAGGCCATCGCCCGGCATCCCTCCGCCGGTTATCTTTACACCGACGAGGACAAGATCGACGACACCGGCCGTCGCTTCGACCCGCAGTTCAAGGGTGGCTGGAGCCCGGAGATGGCCATCACCCACAATTACACGCACCATCTCACCATCATCCGCCGCAGCCTGATCGAGCAGGCCGGCCGGCTCCGGCCCGAATTCAACGGCGCCCAGGACATCGATCTGTTCCTGCGCTGCTGGGAGCTCATTCCCGCCAGCGACGTCATCCACGTGCCGTTCATCGGCTACCACTGGCGCGCCCACCCCGCGAGCACCGCGACCCGCGGCGACCAGAAAAACTACCTCTTCGACGCCGCCAGCCGGGGCATTGCCGAGGCCGTCACGCGCCGGGGCCTGCGCGCGACGCCCATCCTGCCGCAACTCGCCAAGGACTACGCGCTCTGTCTCTACCAGTTGAAATGGGATCCCGTGATCCTGCGCGAGAATCCCGTGACGGTGGTCATCCCCACCAAGAATCGGGTCGAGCTGCTCCGCATCTGCCTCGAATCGCTCGCCCGCACCACGCCGCGGGAATTCGTGAAGGTCATCGTGGTGGACGATCACTCCGACGACGCCGACACCCTCGACTACCTCCAGACGTTGCCCGGCCGCACCGACCTGCGCTGCGAAGTGCTCCACGCCCCGGCGACCCCCGGCGGCTTCAATTATTCGCGCCTGGTGAATCTCGGCACCGCCCGCGCCGACACGCCGCTGGTGCTTCATCTCAACAACGACGTCGAGGCGCTCGAGCCCGGCTGGCTCGAGGATCTGGCCGGCTGGCTCACCGTGCCGGGCGTCGGCGTAGTCGGCGCGAAGCTGCTCTACCCGGATGGCACGCTCAACCACGCCGGCATCGCCCTCAGCCGGCATGACGGTCTCGCGCACGGCCTGTTTGAAAAAGCGCCGGCGGAGGACCTCGGCCACCTGTTCCTGCCGCACGCCGCGCGCAACGTCGCCGCCGTCACCGGCGCCTGTCTGCTCACCCGCACGGACCTCTACCGCCAGCTCCACGGCTTTGATGAGGAAAAATTCCAGGTCGCGTACAACGACGTGGATTACTGCCTGCGCGCGGCGGCCGCCGGTTTCCGCACGGTGTACTCGCCCTCGGCCGTCCTCCGCCACGTCGGCAGCGCCACCCGCGGGAACACCTATGCCGAGCGCGAGCACGTCGCCTACCTCGAGCGGCACGGCGGCTACCGCGACCCCCACCTCAGCGATGCGCTCGACTTCCCGCCGCGCCACCTGCCGCTCAACCCCTACCACCAGCGCTATGCGCAAACCGCCCGGCCGTTCCGCGCCCTGGTGCTCACCCACAACCTCAACTTCGAGGGCGCGCCCCTCTTCATCTTCGAGCTCGCCCGCTTCCTCGCCGAGCAGCCGGGCGTCGCCGTGACCATCGCTTCGCCCAAGGACGGCCCGCTCCGCGCGCGCTTCGAACAACTCGGGCTCAAGGTCGAGATCTGGGACGAATCCGGTTTCATGAGCGCAAAATCTCCCGCGGAATTCGACGGGGCCCTCAAAAAGTTTGCCGCGTCGCGCCGCTGGGACGACATCGAGGTGTTCGTCTGCAACACCACGCTCACCTTCTGGGGCGTGCACCTCGCGGCGCACCTCGGCAAGTCCTCCGCGTTCTACATCCACGAGAGCAACGCCGTGAAGCGCCTGTTCGCGCCGATCCTCCCGCCGCTGATGCACGATACCGTGGCCGAGGCCTATCGCCTCGCCACCCGGGTCGTGTTCACCGCCCAGGCGACGCGCACGATCTTCGAGGAACTCAACACCGGCGACAATTTCCGCCTGCTCAACAGCTGGGTGGACTTCGCCCGCATTGAGCAGTTCGCCGCTACGCACGATCCGGCCGCCCTGCGCCGCAAGCACGGGCTCGATCCCGACGCCGTGCTGGTGGTCAACATCGGCTCCATCTGCGAACGCAAGGGCCAGCATATCTACATCCGCGGCATTGACCTGCTGGAAAAGGAGCTGCCCACGCTCTTCCCCGGCCGAAAAATCCAGTGGGTCATGGTCGGCGCGCGCCCGGGCCTCTACATGGAGTCGCTCATGGAGGACATCCAGCTGATGAACCTCCATGACGTGAAGATTTTCCCGGAAACCGGCGAGATCTACGACTTCTACCGGATGGCCGACCTCCTGGTCTGCACCAGCTTCGAGGAGTCCTTTCCGCGTGTTCTGCTCGAGGCGATGGTCTTCGGCGACCGCATCGTCAGCACCGACGTCAACGGCATCCCGGAGATGGTGACCAACACCGACGAGGCCTACCTCGTGCCCGCCGGCGACCCGTTCAAGCTCGCCGCGGCCCTGAAGAAGGCGCTCGCCGACCACTTCGCGGGCAATCAAAAGATGCTCTCCATGGCCCACGCCCGCGCCGCCCGCAGCTACCATCAGGCCCGCGCCCTGCCCCAGCACCTGCAGATGATCCGCGAGGCCTGGCTCGGCTGAGCACGCCCCGGATGCACGAAACCACCTTCAGTTTTTCGAACCTCGAGTCGCCCACTCCCGGCGACGCCCTGCCACCCGGGTGGCATGTGCTCCGCGGCTGGGTGATGCCGAAACCCGGCGGCGTGATCGTGGATGTGCGCGCCCGCGTCGGCGGCCGCATGTTTCCCGGCGTCCACGGAATTCCCCGCGCCGATCTCGCCACGCATTTCCAAACCGGCCGGCCCGTCGCGCTTGCCGAATTTTACATCGTCGCCGAACTCCCGCCCGGACCGGCTGCCCTCGTGCTGGAAGCACTCGAACTCGAGGGCCGCTGGTCGATTTTCCAGAAGGTCCACTATTTTGTCACCTCCGCCCAGCCACCGGTCCACGTGGCCATGCCCTCCGGCCCGCTCCGCTGGCACGAATACGGCCGCGCCCTGCAAATCCTCCTGCGTGCCCAGCGGCGCGAACCGGCCAAACCCCTCGCCGAACTCGCCCGCGCGGTCGCCACCGCCATTCCGTATCCCCGCGACCTGCGTCATCCGCACCTGCCGTTTCACGGTCATCTCGACGAGCCCGCGGCCCTGACCCGCTGCGGCTTCGGACGCAGCGCCGTGCTCGGCTACCTGTTTCACGAGACGCAGGCCATCAAGCGGGTGCTCGCCACCTTCGACCTCCAGGCCTGGCAGACCATCGAGCATACCCTGCCGTCCCCCGGCCCCGGCGCGCACTTTCCGTCCTTCGCCAACGCGAAAAACTGCGGGCTCTTCGGCATCATCGATGTGCCGGCCCAGCTGCCGGTTCCAGTCACGCTGCGACTCTATGCCGAGCTGGCCGACGGCAGCCTCCACCTCTGCCCGGTCCAGCGCAGCCTGCTTTTCACCAACGAGGACGAGAAGGCGCCGTATCCCCCGCAGGCCGCCGCCAGTTTTTCCGCGAGCCACGCGGCCCTGCAGGCCGCGCTGAAGGAACGCGGGGCCGAGGTGGTCTTCGATGCCGAGATGGAGACGGAGCTAGCCCGGATCGCGGCCGATTTCGCGGCGCGCGCGCCGCAAACCCTTCCAGCCGTCCCTCCGCTTCAGCCCGCGCCGCTCACCAGCACCGCGCCCACTCCTCGCCGGGTGCTGCTCGTCTCCCACAACCTCAACCTCGAAGGCGCACCGCTTTTCCTGGTGGATTACGCCCGGCATCTCGCGTCCCTCGGCTCGCAACTCACCGTGTTGAGTCCCTCTGATGGTCCGCTGCGCGCGCGGTTCGAGGAGCTCGGTGCCAAAGTCCAGCTGACCGACGCCGCCGCGATCTTCGCCGCGCAGTCCACCGCCGCGGCGCACACGGCCATCCGCGCGCTCGCCGCGACCGTGGATTTCGCCGCCGCCGACCTCGTGGTCTGCAACACCTTCACCACCTTCTGGGCTGTGCACGCCGCCAAGGCCGCCGGCC
>CAIPZZ010000087.1 GCA_903869665.1 uncultured Opitutia bacterium
CTCCACTTCGACGTGCTCGACAAGATCAAGGCCAAGCTTCCCGGCTTCCCGCTCGTCATGCACGGCTCGTCCTCCGTCCCGCAGGACGAGGTCGCCCGCATCAACGCCGCCGGCGGCCAGATCGCCGGCTCGATGGGCGTGGACGTGAACGAATACCTCCCCGCGGCGAAGCGCGGCGTGACCAAGGTCAACATTGACACCGATGGCCGCCTCGTCTGGACGCGCGTCCACCGCGAGTTTTTCCGCGACAACCCGAAGGACTTCGATTTCCGCCCGCCCGGCAAAATCTTCATCGAGGAATACGCAAAATTCATCGCCAGCCGCAACGTCCTCCTCGGCAGCGCCAACCAGCTCACCGACCTCCGCAAGAGCCTCGGAAAGTAATTTTCCTCGCACTCGCGGCCACCGACAAACGGTGGCCGCTTTCGGTTATACCGGTGACAGCTGGGCGAGCCCGCTCCGCAGCGGTGGCCCCACTCATGCGCCGCGTTCCGCGGGCCGCCTCACCACCAAACACGAGCTGCGCGCCACCGACTGCCCAATCACGACTGGCATCAGTTCCTGAACCAGAGAGACACCGAGACCGAGGGTGTTTTGCTGTGTTCTCTGCGCCTCCGTGGTTCAAATGCTTGAAAGCTTGTAACTCTGCAAAAGCCCTCAAACCGTCTCCCGCATGCATACCCGTCCCTTCGGCCCCACAGGCCGCTCCATCGGCGAAATCGGCCTCGGCACTTGGCAGCTCGGCGGCGACTGGGGCGACGTTTCTGAGGCCGCCGCGCTCGCCACGCTCCGCGCCGCGTTCGATGGCGGCGTCACCTTCTTCGACACGGCCGACGTCTATGGCGCGGGCCGGAGCGAGACCATCATCGGCCGTTTCCTGCGCGAGACCCCCGCCGCGCGCGGGAAAATTTTCGTCGCGACCAAGCTCGGCCGTTTCTCCACGCCCGGCTGGCCGGGTAACTTCACTCGCGACGCCGTGCGCTCGCACACCGAGGCCTCGCTCCGCCGGCTCGGCGTGGACACGCTCGACCTCACGCAGACGCACTGCATCCCGCCCGACGTGCTTCAGCGCGGCGAGGTCTTCGGCTGGCTCGACGAGCTGAAACGCGAGGGGAAAATCCGCCACTACGGCGCGAGCGTCGAGGCCATGGACGAAGCGCGGTTCTGTGTCGAGCACGGCGGTTGCGCGTCGCTCCAAATCATCTTCAATATTTTTCGGCAAAAACCCATCCACTCGCTCTTCGCCGCCGCACGGGCCAAAAACGTCGCCCTCATCGTCCGCCTCCCGCTCGCCAGCGGCCTGCTCGGTGGCAAGATTACCAGCCAGACCAAGTTCCCCGCGAGCGACCACCGCGCCTACAACCGCGACGGCCAGTGCTTCAACGTCGGCGAGACCTTCGCCGGTTTGCCGTTCGAGAAGGGTGTCGAGCTGGCCGATGCGCTCAAGCCGCTCGTGCCCGCTGGCTGGACGATGGCCGACCTCGCGCTGCGCTGGTGCCTCGACTTTGATGCCGTGAGCGTGCTCATCCCCGGCGCGAAAAGCCCCGAGCAGGCCCGCGCCAATCTCCGCGCCGCCGCGCTCCCGCCCCTCGGCGCGGAGACGCACGTGAAGCTCGCCGCCTTCTACGAGCGCGCCGTCGCCGCCCACATCCGCGGACCGTATTGAGCCTTGACGCCAACGGGACGCCGGACTGACAAAGCCGCGTGAGCAACCGCTCCATTTACCTCGGAATCGTGGCCTGTCTCGCGGGCATTGGCATCTGGCTGTGGCGCGTGTCCATCGCCACGCCCGAGACGCCGCCGGACTCGCCGCCCGAGGTCGCCGAGATGCCTGCGCCCGCCGCTCCGCAAGAAAACCCGCCACCGTTAGCCGCCGTCGAAGTTGTCCCCGCCCCGCCACCGGTCGTCGCCGATCCCCAGCTCGACGTCCACACCGCCGTGGCCGACATCGCCGCCCTGCTCCGCGTCGGGGATTTTGCAAATTTTATCGCCCGTTACCTGCCCCCGGGGATGATTAACCAGATAGGGCCAGATGGGCTGCTGCAAATGGCCCAAACCATGACGCGCGCGAACACCCCGGGCACCCGGGAATATCAAGACACGCAACAAATGATCCAAGCGCTTGAGGCCAGCAAAACCACGGAGCCCTCCCTCAATGACACGGGAGATCAGGCAGCCTTCCCACCGAGCGCCAGCGGCGGATCGTCACGCATCCGCATGATCAAGGTGGACGGCCGCTGGTATCTCCAAAATTTTTAGCAGCCCTCGCACGACGCGGAGCAAAAACAACCCCGGCAAAACTGCCTCCAGCAAAGCCAGCCTGCCGTTTTTTGTCGGAGCGCGTGCCTCCCGCCGTCAGTCAGCACGCTCATCCCGCCTCGCCCAGCCGCTCGCCCATCTTGGCGTAGGTCTCAACGCACTCCGCGCTCTGCGCGACGAGGTCGGCGTCCAGCCGGATGCGTCCACGCTGGAACACCGTGACCACACATGAGCCGCCAAAGGCAAAGAATCCCTTTTCGTCGCCCTTCGCCACCGCGCGGCCGGGTGCGTAGGTTTGTCGCACCGTGCCGACATTGGTCGCGCCGATCTCCAGCACCGCCACGCGGCCAAACTCCGACGAGTCCACCAGCGTGACCAGGCGCTTGTTGTCCACCAGCCAGCCGACATTGCGCCGGAGCGCGACCGGGCTCACGGAATACAGCCAGCCGTTCACGAGTCGCGCCGCGCCCGGCGTGCCTGCGACGGGAAAATGAAACCGGTGATAATCCACCGGACACAGCCGCGAGATGAGCATCGCCCCGCCCGCAAACTCCGCCGCCAGCACCGCGTCGCCCAGCAGCGAGGCGAGCGTGAACTTCGCGCCCTTCGCGTAAAAACCCGCCGCCGCGTCCACGTCGGGAAACGCGAGATGCCGCCCGTCCGCCGGCAGCACGGCCACGCGCGGGTCGTCGGGCGCGGCGAGCGGCCGGGCGCTCGGCTTGAGCTTGCGGTAAAAAAACTCGTTGAATGTTTTAAAACTCTCGGGCGTGCCGGCAAAGTCCGCCGTCTGCACCCCGTAGTTGCGGATGAACGGCGCAACTCGCGCCACGCTGGCCGGGCGGTCCATTCGCCAGCCATACCAGCGCGAAAACCACGCGCGCCGGAACACCAGCCCGACCAGCCCGCGCCCCGGCCCGGTCTCATAGGCGAGGCGCAGCCAGCGCTCGCCGTAGATTTGCTCGGTCTGCGTCGTGCGCGTGGCGCGGTCGTAAAAGCGGATGGGTTCGCCCATAGGCCGAGCGGAGCACAGAAGCGCTAGGCGCTCAACGCGGCATTTTACGGTCGGATTAAGCGCA
>CAIPZZ010000088.1 GCA_903869665.1 uncultured Opitutia bacterium
CGACGAAGGCGGGCTGGAATTTCGACGCGCAGGCGGCGGGCGATACGGTTTTTGTGGACGACCTCAAGGCGCTGGCCGCGCTCGCGCCGGAGAGTTCCGCGCCAAAGACCTCCGGGCCGCCATGGGCGGGGCTGGCGGGCACCGTGAAGTTTTCCGTCAAGCGGGTGGTGTTCTCGCCCGACTACGCGAGTAGCCTTGCGGGCACGCTGACGGTCGTCGCCGGCGGCGTAACACTCGACACGCGCGGTGCGCTCGACGGGGCGACGGCGGCACCGTTTACGCTCAAGGCGGGCGTCACTCACACGCCGGGCGGCGCGATGCCCTACGCGCTGGCTGCGGACGCGGAGCTGAACAATTTCACCCTCGGCGCGTTGCGGCGCACGCTGGAGGCCGAGGTCAGGCTGGCGGCGCACCTCACCAGCCGCGCGGCCTCGCCCGACCGGCTGGCGCAGGAACTCCAGGGTAAGCTGCAGCTCAGCAGCAAGGGCGGCGTGACGCACCTGCTCGAGGGGTCCCAGGCCGTGCTGACCCAGAGCTTGGGCGCGGGGGCGAAGGTGGTCGGCGTCGGGGCCTCAATTTTTGGCGCGCTGACCGGCAGCAGCACGGCGAGCACGATGGGGGCGGTGTCGAACGGGGTGGGGCGGGTCGCCGACCTGCTTCAATCCATCCGCTTCGACCAGCTCAACGTCCTGCTCTCGCGCGACGCGACGAACGACCTCGTGCTGGAGGAGTTCACGCTGGTCTCGCCCGAGGTGCGTCTGGCCGGCAAGGGCCGCGTGACGAGTGTGCCGGGCAAGGAGCTGGCGGAGCTGCCGCTCGCGCTGACGTTCCAGCTCGCGGCCCGCGGCTCCGTGGGCGACGGGTTGCGCGGTCTCGGCCTCGTCGCGGCGAAGGCGGACAGCCTCGGCTATTTCCCGTTGGCGTTTGAGCCCGAGATCGGCGGCACGGTGGGCAATCCTGACAAGGCCCCGTTTTACAACCAGCTTGCGCAGCACGCGCTCACGAGTCTGGTGGGCGGCGCACCCGCGCCAGTCGCGCCGAAGGACGCCGGCGCGGAAAAGCCGGGCGTGGGCGGCCTGTTGAAGGATGCCGCCGGCGGGCTGCTCAACGGTTTCCTGAAATGAGCACGGTGGCACCGTTTGATGGAGCCATGTAGGGCCGGTGTCTTGCACCGGCCGCGCTGGAACGGCGTCTGCAAGACAGACGCCCACAAGGCAAACCGCCTCACCGCCCACCACCGCAATGAGCGCGTCGCTCAGCGGAGGAAATCAATCTCGTTGTCCTTCCGGTTCTCGGTGCCCTTGACGAAGTAGCTCGGGCGCATCTCAACCGGCCGGATGGCGGGGTCAATCGCGCGGGCGATCTCGTCGGCCGTCAGCTCGTAGGCAAAGATACCGTAGCCGATGCGGCCTTCGGGCTCGCGCTGGCGGAGATAGGCGCACAGGCGGCTGAAGCGGAAATCATCGTATTGGCGGATTTTCTGCAGCCAGAGCGAGCTGGCCTGCTGGATGAACTGCTGGGAGAACAGGCGGCGGCCCTCCGCTTCCTTGAAGGCGGCGAGCTTGGCCTCGTCCACCTTGTTGGTCAGCGGGTCGGTGTAGCGGGCGGTGAGCTCGTCGAGCTTGTTCTGCCGCTGGTAGATTTCGGTCGCGATGCCGATGGCGTTGTCAGCGGTCAGGTCGCGGGACGAGGCGCTGGAGGAGGCGATCTGCTGCTGCGCCTGCTGCTTGAGCTGGACGCGACCGTCGCGCTCGAGCAGCGTGGCCCGCTCGGCGGCGTTGGGGTGCTCCAGGATGACCTTGCTCCATTGCCCGGACTGGACGAGGGCGTTTTGCATGAGCTGGATGACCTGGTCGCGGGGCAGGGCGTCGGCGGAGTCCAGTTGGATCTGGGCCTGCTGCCGGATCATGGCGCGGCCTTCCTTCTCGAGAAACTCGTCGCGTTCGGCGTCCTTGGCGAGCGCCGGGCGCAAGCGGGCCATTTCGGCGCTGAGCTCCTGATAGGCCTGCTCGTAGGAGGGGCGCCACGGACCCATCGTGCGACCGCCGTAGAGCGACTTGAGCATGGTCGCGCTAATGAGGTAGGTGCCGGCGCCGAGGTCGTAGGGCCGGATCGGGCGCTGGTCGTAGAACGACGGGAGCTGGATCATGTTGCCGCCGCCCTCGGGGTTGGAGATGTTCTTGAGCCCGTAGTGCTCAAGGTCGGCGCAGCCGAAATACGAGAAATAGACGGGGACCGGGGGTTTGTCCTTCAGCTTTTTCTCGCGCTCGGCGAGCCATTCGCGCACCTGCGGCAGATCCTCACCCCACTCGTAGGAGCTGTCCACGAGCAGGCGGTGGCCATGGAGCGAGCCGCCGGCCAGCTCGTTGAAATAGGCGAGATGGTGCGGATGGACGAGCGCGGTCTCCAGCAGCGACCACGCGAGCAGTGCGCCCACGGTCGCCCACCGCCGCCAGCCGGCGAGCGGCAGGAGCACGACCGCGCCGCCGAGGATAAACATGAGCGGGTGCAGCGGCAGTAAGTGGCGCGCGCCGATGTTGAGGTTGCCCGCTAGCGTGGCTGCGCCATAGACCGCGCCGAAAACCAGTAGCGGTGCGAGCGTCCATAGCGCGGCGGCCTGCTCACGGCGCTTCCGCCACAGCAGCACGGCCCCGGCGCCGAGCGCGGCGAGCAAGGGCAGTGGCGTCTTGAACAGCCACGCCACCGGGAAGAAATACCACCAGCCGTCCACCGAGTAGTCGCCGAGGATGTAGGCCCGCCGGATGCTGCCAGTCGTGGTGAAGAGGTTCAGGTCGTAGAGATAGGCCTCGGGAAACCAATGATGGTCGCGAAAAAATTTGATGACGGGACGCGCGAAATGCGAGGGCACAAGGGCGTTCTCCGCGCTCCAGACCGACTCGGGCACGGTCTGGTCGGTCGCGCTGAAACGGAACCCATAGACGGCCCATAGGGTCACGTAGGCCACCAGCACGGCGGCGGCCAGCCCGCCGAGCATCGGCAACCAGGCGGGCAGTGCGGAGGTGGCGGCGCCAGAACCGGCGTTCGTCGCCGTCGGCTTCCCGTCCGTGCGCCGGAGCTGGATGACGCGCAACACCAGTAGCAGGCCGGCGACCGGCAGGAGCATGAGGCTGCTGATCTTGGTGGCGGCGAGCACGCCGGCGGCGAGGCCGGTGAGGAGGATGTTAACCACGCTCACGCGGTGCAGCAGCCGCCAAACGGCTAGCACGGAGAGGATAAAGAACAGCGTCGAGGAGATGTCCGTCGTGGCGAAGGAGCCGAGCGCGATGGTCTGCGGGTTGAGGCAGTAGAAGGCGAGGGCGACCAGCCCGGCGACGTCGCCCCACAGGCGGCGCGTCAGCATAAAGACCACCGCGCCGAGCGCGACGGCGAGCAGCGTGACCATTGCGCGGCTCCAGAAGACCAGTTTTTCCGTGTCATTGCGCGGGTCGAAGTAGAAGAGCCGTCCGTAGTTGATCCCCGAGGCCTGCTGCTCGGCGGCGGTGGGAAAATGCGGCGCGCGGGGGAAGAGTGTGACTGGGGAGAGGCTCCGCACCAGTTGCGCGAACCAGGTGGGAGTCAGCTTGGGCAAAGGCTCGGGCTTGAACTCGGGCGGGGCGGGGGTGTTTTTGTCCTTGGCTGCCTGGGCGGTGGCCTTCTCCCACTCGGCTCTCGCGGCGGCGTTCTTTTCGGTCACCGCCTTGGCGGCGGGCCAGTCGGGCAGCATCTCGATGTCCGGCGGCGTGCCCGCCAGCAGCAGCGGCAGTGCGGACCACATCTGGGTGAAAGTGAGGTTGATGTTGGTATAGGGCCGCTGGCCGGTGACGAGCGCGTGGTAGCCCACGGCGAGGTAGTCCGGCTCGTCGAAGGTCGGCGAGGTCGTGTCGGCGATCCGCAGGCAGACGGCGGCGTAGAGCAGCAGCAGCGCGGCGGCCAGGGGCCAGACGAACGGGCGGAAGGGAGAGGGCGCGGGCGTTTGTTCAGTCATGGGGGTGAGGCGCGCATCATCCGGGCCGCGCGGCGCGGCGCAAGCCCGGCGTAGGGAAAAAATGCGGGGCGGGCGGGTTGGGCGAGGGCTCGAGCACCGGCCTGCCGATGCGGCCAAAAGGGCTCGCCACTGGCGGCTATTGGCCACCACGAAGCCGGTCTTGCGTTCAGCTATTCCCTCATAACCGCGCCTTGACGCGCCCGGTTCGCGCGCCACGCTGGCCGGCGCGTTTTGCCCGATGGTGTAATGGCAGCACAGGTGACTTTGACTCACCTAGTCATGGTTCGAATCCATGTCGGGCAGCCATTCGACGCGCGGCCCAAGCGCCGCTTGCTCATGGCCTGCGGCCGGCCTAAGCAAGGGGGATGGACACATTGTCGGCCGAAGCGCGGCGAATGGCCCCGAGCCTGTCGAGGGGTATGGCGGTGGTTTATTTTCTGCGGCTTCAATCGGGGGTCATTTACATCGGTGCGTCCGTTGATTTAAGGCAGCGGCTGGATGATCACGCTTCTGGGCAGGCGTGTCGGACCACCCGGTTGGACCCGCCGGTCGCGGTGCTGCGAATTGAAGCCCACGACAGTTTTCCGGCGGCGCGGGCGCGTGAGGCGCAACTGAAGCGTTGGTCGCGGGGAAAAAAGGAGGCCCTGATCAGTGGGAATTTGGCCGAGCTGCGGCGGCTTGGTCGGTCGCTTGAATCACGGCGCAAATCCGCACCGTGACCCCGACGGCCATTCGACGCGCGGCGTGAGGCGCCGCTTGCTCATGGCCTGCGGCCAACCTTCTCAATTGGGATGGATTCACTGTCAGCCGAAGCGCGGCGAATGGCCGGTGAAGTTTTGTTCGAGGCCAGCTTGTTCATGGTTCGTCATTCCCCGACCAAGGGTATGTAGTCTGGCTTTACGTTCTAAAATTCGCCTTGCGGCCGGTTGCCCGGCGGCCGATTTTTGCCCCGCCCACCGCCCATCCATGACCGTAATGGCCCACGCGACCCACCCTTTGCCATGACGGCGCAACTCATCGAGTTCTTCAGCAACTGGAGCCCGCTCGCCATCCTGGCGAAGCTTGGCTGGCTCCTGCAGATCGCGCTCATCGTCCATGTGATCAAGACCGGTCGCCCATACTGGTGGTGCTGGGTGCTGTTCATGGTGCCGGGACTCGGAGTGGTCGTTTATCTCGTGGTGGAAATTCTTCCCGGCCTGCGGCTCCAAGGGCCGTCGGCCTCGTGGAAACCGCGAGCGTGGCGGATCAAGGATTTGCGCGCCCAGCTCGAAGAATCCGACACCATCAAAATCCGACTCGCCCTCGCCGACGCGCTCCTCGCCTCCGGGCAGGCCGAGGAGGCTCGCACGGTCGCCGAGGCCGGCCTGAGCGGGGTTTTCCGCGACGACCCGCACACGCTCGCCGCCGTCGCGCGTTTCCGTCTGGAGGCCGGCAAACCAGCCGAGGCGCTCGCGGCGCTCGAACGCGTGGACACCCATCGCGACCGGATGCTGGAAGATGACGTGAACCTGCTCCGCGGCCGGGCGCTCGTCCTCACCGGCCGCCAGCCCGTGGCGCAGGCGGCCCTGCACGCCCTCAACGGCCGGCACATCGGCGAGGAGGCGCGGTATTTTCTCGCCCTTTCCCTCCAAAAATCCGGCCAGCCCGAGGAGGCCCGCCAGATCTGGACCGACATCACCAAAAAATACCGCCGCGCCACCCCGATGTGGCGCCGCGCGGAAAAACCGTGGTTCAAACTCGCCGCGCAGCGGCTCAAGGAGAAAGCGGGCTAACAGCTTGCCGCTACAGGCAAATCGCCTTGCGCCGACTATCGCACGCCCAACCTTCCACAGTCGGCCAGCCCTTGCCGCAGTAAGGGCCCCTGCGCTTCACCGCAAAATTTTAGCCTGAACTCTGCCCAAAAAAATCCCATGACCTTCAAACACCTATATTTCTGTCTGGTTGGTCTTCTGACCGGTCTTGTTGTTAGTGTCTATTTTTCCTCCGAAAAGCTCGATCAAGAATCTTTCGGAAATCCGAGCTTCGACAAGCAAGTAGCCATCTCCACGCCAACTGGCACCCTAAATGGAGTCAGCTACACATTGAAGTATTCACCGAGCATTCAACGCCGCCTCAGCTTGCCGATGCTTCTCAGCGTAGTTGTGGGCATCGCTATCGTGCTGGGTATCACGGCGAGCAGAGGTGAATCAAAGAAAAAGCTGCCAGAGCTAACGGCCCCGAGCGACCCTAGCTCATCTTGACGTCAGATGCCTGCAACTATCGCAAAATTCCGGTAGATTTGCAGGCCCTTCGCCTGGCTTTTCTCGGGGTGAAACTGCGTGGCAAACACCCGGCCGCGCGCGATGGCGGCGCAGAACGCGCCGCCGTAGTCGCACTCGGCCAGCGTGAGCGCGGGGTCGGCGGGCTGGCAGTGGAAACTGTGGACGAAATAAAAGGCGTCAGCATCCGGTGAGAGCCCGGCGGCGAGCGGCGAGTTTTTCTGCACGAAGCGCACGGTGTTCCAGCCCATGTGCGGGATCTTGAACTCCGGCGGACGGCGGAACCGCACGACTTTCCCGGGAAACACGCCGAGTCCGGTCACGTTTCCCTCCTCGGAGTGCTCAAACAGCGCCTGCATCCCAAGGCACACGCCGAGAAACGGTCTGTCAGCGGCGATCCAGTCGCGCACGCTGTCGCCGAGTCCGGTCTCACGGAGCGAGGCCACGCAGTCGCGCAGCGCGCCGACTCCCGGCAGCACGAGGCCGCGCGCGTTGGCGGCGGCGAGTTCGGCGGGCGTGCGCACGACCCGGGGCGCCGCGCCGACCGCCTCCAGCGCCTTGGTGACGCTGCGGAGGTTGCAGATGCCGGTGTCAATCACCGCCACGGGCGCACCATTCGGCTTCGGGTCTTGGGCTACAGTTTTCACGTTCACAGGGTGGACGGAGGGGAAAGTCTTAAGGTCTCAAGGTCGAAAGTCTGAAGGTCAGAGGTCACGGACATTCAGACATTCGGACTTTTAGACATTAAGACGTCCGCCGTTCCGGCGGATCAGAGTTTCCCTTTGGTGCTCGGCAGTTGCCCGGCCGCGCGTGGGTCGAGCTGCGAGGCCACATCGAGCGCGCGGGCGAGGCCTTTGAAGACCGCCTCGGCGGCGTGGTGCGGCTCCTCGCCATAGACGAGCTCGACATGGAGGTTGCAGCCGAGGGCGTTGCTGAACGCGCGGCTGAACTCCTTTACGAGGACAATGTTGAAATCGCGCACAAACATTGTGGGCGTGTTCACGTCATACACCAGGTGTGGCCGGCCACCGAGGTCCACGACCACGCGGGCCAGCGCCTCATCCATGGGGAGCAGGAAAAACCCATAGCGGCGGATGCCGAGTTTGTCGCCGAGCGCGCGCTTGAACGCGTCGCCCAGCACCAGGCCGACATCCTCGACGGTGTGGTGATAGTCCACCGCGATGTCGCCCTTGCAGGTCACGTCGAGGTCGAAGAGCCCGTGCTTCGCGAAGAGCGTGAGCATGTGGTCGAAGAACGGCACGCCGGTGTCGGTCTTCGCCACGCCGGTGCCGTCCAACGCGAGAGTGAGCGCGATGTCGGTTTCGGCGGTTTTGCGGGTTACGGTTGCTTTGCGCGGGTCGGCCATGTGTCGAAGGCTTGGTTGACGGCGAGCATCTCGCTGTCGGTGCCGACGCTGACGCGCAGGAAGCGGGCGGTCAAGGCGTGGTTCGGGAAATGGCGCACGAGGATTTTGCGGGCCAGCAGGTGCTCGTAGAGCGCTTTCGCCACCGCCGGGCCGGTCGCACCGGCGGCGTCGCGCGGCTCGGTGAAGACGAAGTTGGCCTGCGAAGGATAGGTGAACCAGCCGCGCGCGGCGCAAGCGGCCACGAACGCATCGCGGGTGGTTTTGATGCGGGCGATGATGCCGTCGTAGTAGGCGGGGTCGCCCAGCGCGGCGAGCGCGGCGGTCTGCGAGAGGCGGGAGACGTTGTAGCTGTCGCGCACGCGATCGAGCAGGCCGATGACCTCAGGGTGCGCCAGCGCGTAGCCGACGCGGATGCCGGCGAGCGCATGGGCCTTGGAGAGCGTGCGGACGACGACGAGGCGCGGATGGCGCGCGAGCAGCGGGACGGCGTTTTCACCCGCAAACGGCGCGTAGGCCTCGTCCACCACCAGCACGCCGGGGAAGCGAGCGAGGACGGCCTCGATCTCGGCATTGGAAAACGCGACGCCAGTAGGCGCGTTAGGCGAGGTCAGGAAAAACGCGCGCGCGCCCGATGTTGCGATGGCCTCAATCGGGAGGCGCATCGAGCGGTCAAACTCCAGCACGCGCGTTGCGCCGTCCTGGATGGCGACGAGCACGGGATAGAGCGAGTAGCTGGGCAGCGTGAAACCTGCGGAAGCAGGTTGTAGGGCGGGGTCGCCGAACC
>CAIPZZ010000089.1 GCA_903869665.1 uncultured Opitutia bacterium
ACACTCTTTCCCTACACGACGCTCTTCCGATCTCGCGCAGTTTTTGGAGCAGCCTACTGACGGGTTGCCCCCCCAAATTTCCCCTTGCCTTCCCGCCCCGCCCCACCCCTTATCATGGCCCATCGTCAGAGCTACGTTAGGTGACAGCACTGGTGGGTCGTCAGTGGGAGGCAGCTCCCGGGATGATTTGAAACCCGATAGTCGGGAACGGACTGGCAGCAGACGGCGAAAGACGAAAATCAACATCCCATGAGCAATTCCAAACTCTACGTTGGAAACCTCTCGTTCAAAACCACCGAGGATGACATCCGCGCCGCCTTCGGCGCCTTCGGCTCTGTCGCCGATGTGTATGTCGCCTTCGACAAGATGACGGGCCGCCCGCGCGGTTTCGCCTTCGTTACCATGGGCACCCCCGAGGAAGCCAAGCTCGCGGCGGAGAAGATGAACGGCGTCGATCTCGGCGGCCGTCAGCTCACCGTCAATGAAGCCCGGCCCAAAGAGGAGCGCGCCCCCGGCGGCTTCGGCGGCGGCGGCGGTGGTGGCTACCGTGGCGGCGGCGGTGGTGGCGGCGGCGGCTACCGTGGCGGTGGCGGCGGCGGCGGCTATCGTGGCGACCGTGGCGGCGGCGGTGGCGGCGACCGCTACTGAGCACACTCCTATCGCAGTTTTTTCAGGGACGAAGCTCCTCCGGGGCTTCGTCCCTTTTGTTTTCAACGGCTCCGCCGCCGGCCCGCCAAACTATTGCTGCCACCCGGCATTTCCCGCCCGACTCCGAGCTGCGCAGTCATTTTCGCCGACCCGCTGATTTTTCGCGCCTTTTCGCGGCGGTTCCTCCATCCGTGCAGATCCGTGAAATCTGTGGTCAAAAACTCCGTGGTTGATTCCGCTGCCGTCGAGACCCATCTCGCCGCGCTCCGCGCGTGCGACCGCTGCCCGCGCATGCACAAGCCGGTCGTTGTCGGCCGCGCCGTCGCGTCGCGCATCCTCCTCGTCGGCCAGGCGCCCGGCGACAAGGAGCCCAAGCTCGGCCGGCCCTTTGCTTGGACCGCCGGCAAGACGCTCTTCAAATGGTTCCACGGCGCGCTCGGCTGGAGCGAGGAGGAGGTGCGCGACCGCGTTTATTTCGCCGCCGTGTGCCGTTGCTTCCCCGGCAAAAAGGATACCGGCGGCGACCGCGTGCCCGCGCCCGACGAGATCGCCAACTGCTCGGCGTGGCTCGACCGCGAGTTCGCGCTACTGCGCCCCGCGCTCGTGCTGCCCGTCGGCAAGCTCGCCATCGCGCAATTTCTCCCGACGGCCCCGCTGGCCGACACCATCGGGAAAAAGTTTCCCGTCACCCGCGCCGGCCACACCGCCGACTGCATCCCGCTCCCCCACCCCAGCGGCGCGTCCCCCTGGCACCGGATGGAGCCGGGCAAGACCCTGCTCCAGCGCGCCCTCGCGCTGGTGGCCAAGCATCCCAACGTCGCGGCCTGAGTCGTGTCCCGCGGTTCGTCCGCCCGGCCGAGCTCCGCACCCGCGCAGAGTGGGAGCATCGGGTGGAATCTCGTTGGCGCGAAGCTCGCGGTGGCTGGGCAGTTCCTTCGCAAGTGACGGCCTCAGGTGGCGTCATTCGCGGGCATGCGAGTGCGGCAGAGCGTGCCGATGCCACCCTTCTGCCAGTCCTAACCACACGATCGCCCGTCCCACGTGGTCGCCCGCCACTAAGCCCCCGCGCAGATCTTCCCCTCCAGATCAGTTGTTGCTGCGATCGCGCACGCGACGATTTTTTGCCTCCCGCCTAAACTTTCGTTTCTGCAACACGCTCGCGTCCGTCCACGGGCTTTTGCCGTTGCCCGACTCGTCCGGGATCGCAAAGGTGCGGCCATCCCCCTTCCCCATGAATCGTCGCACCTTCATCAAATCTGCCGCGGCGGCGGCTACAGTTTCACTCCTCCGCCCTTCTCGCGCGTTTGCCGCGCTGCCCTCGGCCAAGATCACAAAGATTAGCTTTTACGAGGCGCCTAACGTGATGCCGCTGCAAATACCGCTGCTGCAAAGCAACATGGTCGTCGTCATCGAGACCGACGCCAACCTCACCGGCATCGGCGAGGGCGGCTCCCTTGACAGCCTGACGCCCTGCGCCGGCCGGCTCATCGGTAAAAACCCGTTTCAGATCGAGGCGCATTGGCAGGACATGTATCGCGCCTTTCATTACCCGCCGGGCCGCGAGCGGCTCCACGCGATGGGCGCGCTGGACCTCGCGCTCTGGGACCTCAAGGGCAAGGCCCTCGGCGTGCCCGTCTATGAGCTGCTCGGCGGCTCGATCCGCAACCACCTTGAGTGCTACACGACGACTTTCCGCGGTGGCGGCAACAATCTGCGCGACCGCGCCGCCGCCTGCATGGACGCCGGCTGGCGTCTCTTCCGCTTCGACGCCGCCAGCGTGCAGGGCACCAGCACCTACGACGCGCGCGAACGCATGAAGCAAGTGCAGGCCGACTGCCGCGCCGCCCGCGAGGGTGTGGGCCCGAAGGGCAACTTCATGGTGGATTTCCACCAACGCTTCACGCTGGCTGACGCCGCGCGCGGCTGCCGCTTGATCGAAGAGTTCGAGCCTTTCGTCGTCGAAGATCCGGTGGAGACCGACTCGTTTCTCCAGGACATCCCGAAGCTGCGCCACATGACCATCCTCCCGCTGGCCGCGGGCGAGGAATTGGGCGCGCGGTGGGATTTTCTTCCGCTCGTGGAGAATCACGACCTCGACTTCATCCGCTGCTCGCTGCCCAACACCGGCGGCATCACCGAGCTGATCCGCATCTGCGCCCTCTGCGAGACGCATGACGTCGGTATCATGCCGCACTTCACCGGCCCCATCGCGACCGCCGCCCAGATCCACGCGCTCGCGCCGTTCCCGCAGCCCGTCGTTTTCGAATACAACTACACCGGCCAGCCGATCACGTATTTGAACGAGTTCCTCACGTTCAAAGAAGGCAAAGTTTATACCAATGACCGCCCCGGCCTCGGGGTGTCCTTGAACATGGACCGGCTGAAACTCGTCGGCACGGTTGACCGCCCCGGGGGCAACCGGCCGACGTATTACCGGCCCGACGGTTCGCAGTTCACTTGGTGATGGCCGCAGCCAAAGTGTCGGCGGCGACTGCGTTGCGTCACGTGGGCCGCCCGCTTGCGGCCGACGCGACAACAGGAAAGCCCCGCCACTAAATAGTGGTGGCTGAGTTTGGATTTTGACGTCGGAGTTTATCTCCGACCCGTCGGGCGTAAAGCCCGACCTCCGGCGGCAACCCGCAAACTGAGCCACTACCCGCCAAAGTAACAAGTTGACCACCCAGGGTGCTCGATGCCTTGATTTCCCCTCACAACTCCCATGAAAAAACTGTCTTCCATTATCCTCACCTGCTCGCTCGCCTCGCTGGCTATTGCCGCAGCCCCGACGCCTCCGGCAGCCGCCCCCGCCGCCCCAAAACCGGCTGCCGCGCCCGCCGTCGCCGCCCCTGCGGCGCCTGGCACCGGTGCTCCCGGCACCCCCGCCGTCAAGAAGGATGACAAGGCCGAGCCCAAGCCCGTTGCCAGCCTTGCCGCCAAAGATGCCAAGCTCACCGCGCCCATGGTGCTCAAGGACGGCGTCATCACCCAACCTGACAACACCAGCCTCGCCGAGGGCGGCAAGGCGGTCTTCGAGTTCACCGTGCCGAAGGACGGCGAATACGAGTTCTACGGCGTCGTGAGCGCCCCGGACGACGACCACAATTCCTTTTTTGTGAACGTGGACGTTGAGCCAAAAGAGGATCCGCTGATGATCTGGGACATGACGCTGACGGACGGCGACAAGTTTGAGGATCAAGTCCTCAACTGGCGCGGCGACGGTTCCGCCGGCATGGATCAGTTTGACCCGAAAACCTTCAAGCTCACCGCCGGCGCCCACAAACTCTACTTTACCGGCCGCGAGCCGGCCAAGCTGAAGAGCGTCACGGTCTTTCCGGCCACCCCTGCGACCCCGGCTGCACCTGCGACCCCCGCAGCGCCCGCTGCCCCTGCTGCGGCGGCTGCCGCCAAGTAAACCGACTCAAAATATAATCTTCAGCCCGCCGACTTATGCCGGCGGGCTTTTTTGTGCCGTCACGTAAAGGGGAAATTCTGGCCACTCCCCGGCCGGCAAGGCACTCAGGCCTTCTTCACGAAGCAGGCCTTCAGCGCCATCGGGCTGCCCTCAATCTTGCAGTCAATCTCGTGGTCACCGTCCACGAGGCGGATGCTTTTCACCTTTGTGCCGCCCTTCAGCACGCCCGAGCCGCCACGCAGCTTGAGATCCTTGATGAGGACGACTGAGTCGCCGTCGGCGAGGACGTTGCCGTGCGCGTCCTTCACCACGCGTGCCGCCTCCGGCGCAGTCTCCTTGGGCCATTCGTGGCCGCAGGTGGCGCACTCCCATTTGTCGGAGTGGCTGAGCACGTCTTCAAGGGTGCAGGCAGGGCAGGCAGGATTGGCCATGGGAATACCATCTCAGGCCGCGAGCGGAGACTTGTCGAGCGCGCGTCATATCACCCTTGGAAGGTTTGAGCAAAATTGACCCGGGCTCATTCCTCTCCCGCATCGCGCTGGAGTTTCAGATAAACCGACCGCTGACCGTCCGGTTGGCTGCTTTGATTTCGGGTGTTCGGTCATGCGACCCGACCGAATACAACGGACGAATTTAGGCGTGGCATTTGCCTTTTCGCTTTCGCTTTGTCCGTTGGCGCTCTCCAACTTCCACAAAATGGCCCACGAATCGCTCTTCACTCCCGTCTCGCTCGGCGCTCTCGCGCTCTCCAACCGCATCGTCATGGCACCGCTCACGCGCTGCCGCGCCGACGCCAACCATGTGCCGACCGAGCTCATGGCGGAATACTACACCCAGCGCGCCGGTGCCGGGCTCATCATCGCCGAGGCGACCATGGTCCTCGAAGGCAACTCCGCGTTCGGCGGCCGCGAGCCCGGCCTCTACTCCGCCGCGCAAGTGGCCGGCTGGAAAACAGTCACCGACGCCGTCCACGCCCAAGGAGGCAAAATCATTGCCCAGCTCTGGCATGGCGGCCGGGCGTGCCACTCCTTGCTCAACCATGGCGCGCAACCCGTCGCGCCCAGCCCCCTGCGGATTGAGAACGACGAGACGCACACCCCGCAGGGCAAGCAGCCCTACGAGATTCCGCGCGAGCTGCGCGACGACGAGCTGCCCGGCATCGTGGCCGGGTTTCGCCGCGCGGCGGAGAACGCCCGCACCGCCGGGTTCGACGGCGTCGAGGTGCATGGTGCCAATGGCTACCTGCTCGACCAGTTTCTGCGCGACGGCAGCAACCGCCGCGCCGGTCCCTACGGCGGCCCACTCGCCCATCGCGCGCGGTTGCTGCTTGAGGTGGTGGACGCCGTCGTGGCGGTGTGGGGCCCAGAGCGGGTGGGCGTGCGCATCTCGCCGCTCAATAGCTTCAATTTTATGCAGGACAGCGACCCCGTCGCGCTCACGCGGCACGTCGCCACCGAGCTCAACCGGCGCGGCCTCGCCTTCCTGGACCTCATGCGCGGCGATTTCTTCGGCGCGCAGCAGGGCGACGTTATCACCCCGGCGCGCGAGGCCTTCAAAGGGGCGCTGCTCCTCGGCATGGGCTACACGCCGGCCGAGGCGGCGCAGACGGTGGCGGGTGGCACCGCGGCTGCCGTGGTGTTCGGGCATCACTTCGTCAGTAATCCGGATTTGCCCGCACGAGTGCGCGCGGACATCGCACTGGTCGAGCCCGACGGCACCACGCTCTACAGTCCCGGCGCACGCGGCTATACCGATTATCCGCGGGCGACGGCGGGTTGAGCCGCGCGACCGCCCAAGCTGGCATCCGCCGCCGTGCCATGAGGCAGGCGGCGGTTTGGCTTCACGGCCCCGGCTGCGGCACGGGTTTGATTTTCGTGCGGTCGTAGCCCTGTTTCTCAATGAGGGTCAGCACGTGCTCGTAGTCCGCTGCGGACATCTGGCGGTCGCGCGCGAGGATCCATAGCAGGCCGCGACCGGGTGTGCCGACGACCGCCCAACGGTAATCGGGGTCGAGCTCCAGCACGAGATAGGTGGCGGAGAACGGCCAGATGAAGCGCACCTTCCACTCGGCGTTCGTCGTGGTGTTGGTGACCCACGCGGAGCCGTGCCAGCTTACCTCAGGTGCGTCGAAGCCGCCCCGGCGAAATGTGAAAATATTGTCGAGCTTGCCGTCCGGCCGCTTCGCGTAGGTGTCGTAGCTCGCGACTTTTCCATTCTCCAAAAAATAGGGGATGTTCGCGATCACGTTCCACCGCCCGAGGTAGCGATCTAGGTCCACATGCCCGACCGTGCGGAGTGGCGGCAGAGCCGGCGAGGAGCAGCCTGCGAGAGCACCGAGCGCCAACGCGCCGCAGGTGGAGAGGAGGGGAAATTTGAGCACGCCCTACTCAACCCGTTAAGCCGCGTAGCGCAAGTGCCCGACCCAAGCCAAAGCGGACACTTTCCTGCTGGCGTTCTTCAGAGACCTTCAGACGTTTACTTCTTCTTGGCCTTGGCGTTCTTTCCGTCTTGGCGCCTTTGCGTTAAAATCTTTCCGCCGCGCACCGCCGCCTCGATCTGGACGACATCAATCTTCTGCATCTCCATCATCGCCGCAAACGCTCGCTTCGCCACCTCGCCGCCCTTGCTCATCGCCACCGACAGCGCGCGCGGGGTGATCTGCCACGAGAGGCCCCACTTGTCCTTGCACCAGCCGCACATGCTCTCGGTGCCGCCGTGGCCGACGATCGCGTTCCAGTAGCGGTCGGTCTCCGCCTGATCTTTGGTGGCGATCTGAAAGGAAAACGCCTCACTGTGCTTGAACATCGGGCCGCCGTTGATGCCGAGACACGGAATGCCCAGCACGGTGAACTCGACCGCGAGAACATCGCCCGCCTTGCCGCTGGGATAATCGCCCGGCGCCTTGGACAAGGCGGTCACTTTGCTGTTCGGAAACGTTTTCGTGTAAAAGCGCGCCGCTTCCTGCGCGTCCTTGTTGAACCAGAGGCAGATGGTGTTTTTCGGTTTCATGTCGGGTTATTTTGCCGTGCAACCAAACATCCACTCAATCCCGAAGCGATCAATCAGGCTGCCCCAATAGCTGCCACCGGCCATTTCCGTCAGCGCCCACTCCACCTTGCCGCCTTTCTTTAACGCCGCAAACAGCCGATCAGCCTTGGCGCGGGTGTCGGGCTCAAGGTTGATCGTGAGATTGTTTCCTTGGATGAGCTTGCCCATCGCTTCGGGGGCGTCGTTGCCCATGATCACGAGGCCGCCGAGGATGGGCAGTGAGATGTTCATGACTAGCTTCTCCTGATCGGCCGGCAACGGCGGCTGGCCGGGCTGCGCTGGCAGGTCGCCGAAACGCACGATGGGGCCGACGAACTCGGTCTGGAACGCCGCCCGATAAAAGTGAAACGCTTCCTCGGCATTGCCGGCGAAGTGGAGATAGAGGGAGGTGCGAGCCATGACGATTGAGGATAAGGCGGTTTGAGGAAGGTGTGGCTTGGACGGGAACTCCTTTTCAAGGAACCAAGGCCTCGCGTCCAGACTCGGGTGAGAGATTTTTCTCCTTGGGCTTCAGTCCAGATTCTAGGCATGATCCGGTCTGGCTTCTTCCCGAACGGAGAGGCCCGGCGTGGCGCGTTAGCGTGCCTTCGGCGCGGAGGGCAGAGGATGCGTCTCGGCCGGAACACTCTCCCGGTTTCCGGCCGGAGGCGCGGGGTCGTCGGGGGTCAGGGCAAGGCGGAAACCGAGCAGGCTTCCGCGGTAGGACGGCTCGATGCGATACCGATACGCCGAGCGGCACAGATCGGCCGAATGAAACCACGCCCCGCCGCGATACACGCGCTGGCTGCCGTTGGCGGGACCCGTGGGGTCGGTGACGGGCTCGGACGGATAATTGCCATACCAGTCGCGACACCATTCCCAAATATTGCCCTGCAGGTCGTAAAAGCCCCAGGCATTGGGCTGCTTGGCCGCGACGGGCTGCGGCTTCTCGTCACTGTTGCCGGAATACCAGGCGATGGCGTTGAGGTCGCCGGCGTAGCGGCCGGTCGTGCCGGCCCGACAGGCGTATTCGCGCTGGGCTTCGGTGGGCAAGGTGTAGCGGTAGCCGGCGGGCAGGCGGCCGGCCGCGCGCTCGCGCTCCGTGAGTTTACGGCCAAAGTCCATGGCCTCGTCCCACGATACGGTCTCCACCGGCAGGTCCGGGCTCTGGTCCTTGAACCGCGACGGGTTGGTGCCCATCAATCGCTGGTATTGCCCCTGCGTGACCGGGGTGCGGCCGAGCCAGAACGGCCGGGTCAGCGTGACCGTATGCTCGATCTCGTCGTCGCGCCGACCGGACTCCGAATACGGGCTGCCCATCGTGAACTTGCCCGCCTTGACTGGAAGGAGGATCAGCCCGAAATCCGGGATCGTGTGTGGCTGGCCGGCTTGCGGAACACTGGCCGCGACCGGCGGAGGCGCGGGGGAGGTCTCGCTCGCCGCTACCGCGCGCCGCCCGCCGTCGAGCGCGGCCAACATGGCGACGAGCGGGAGCAGGCGGACATACCACCCGGAACGGCACGGAGTCGGTGAAGTGAGTCGGGGCATGGGAGTCCCCACAGTTTCACGTCCAGCCCACCGGCCGGGAAAGCAAAAAACCTGCGCGGATTTTGCCGGCCCGGACGGCAGACCGACTGTCCGGATCAGGGCTTGATCGGGTCGCCCATCGCGGAGCTCTCCTTCTCGCGGGCGTCGAGTTTGAAGACCATGAACTTCGGGTTGTCCTTCGTGTAGGGCGTCCACTTGCCGGCGCTCTTGCCGTTCGGATCGCCGTATTTGGCGAAGTTCGACCACGCAGTCAGTTCCACTTCCGCCAGCTCCCAGTCACCGGGAGTCATGGGGCGCCAGCAGTGCTTCAGCGATTTAAAGACATACCACAGGTCGGAAGAGTGAAAGGCGCCCTTGAGCACATTGTCGCGGCCATCGGTCGGCAGCGGGCGGGCGAACTCGTAGGTGTAGGCTTTGCCGCCGAATTTTTCCCGGTTCAGACCGAACTCCGCGATGCCGGCGGACATGTTGCCCAGATTATTCAGGTTGTAGCCAATCAAATACGGCAGCCGAGTGCGTGAAGACAAGACCTCACCACCGCGCGGACCGATGTCTGGCCCGCCCTTGGCTCCAGTCGCGTGCCGGCCGTTTCAATTCCCCGCGACTTCACCGTTCCAATCTAGCACTTTCAGGGCTTCTTCACGTCTTTTGCCTCGGACTCTCTGGCCTTGGGCTGAGGTTCCGGCTTCGATTCCGCCGGGGCTGCAAGCAGGTGAGTCGGATGAGGGCTGGCAGTGGGAGCAGCAGACGCGGCGGGTTTCTTCGCGTAAGGGGTCTTCGGGTCGGGTCCGTCGAACTTGGCGCCGGCCTGAATCCATCGGCGGATCAAATCAATCTGCGCCGGGGGCAGCGGGGCGTCATCGCGGGGCATGCGGCTCGAGGAGTCTTCCTCGGTGAGGCGCAGAATGATGCCCGATTCTTCCGGCTCGCCGGGCAGGATGGCCGGATGGTCGCCCTTCGTCATGCCCTCGTAGGTGTCGAGCCGCAGCTCCCCGCCGGGCTCCTTGGCGTTGGCATCGTGACAGGTGAAACAGCGCTGGGTCAGCAGGGGCGCAATATCGCGCATGAACCGCACCTCGGCAGCCGGTGCTGGTGCAGCCGGTGCGGTCGGTGGGGTCGGCGCCGCCGCTGCCGCCATCAATTCAAGGAGAGGCGCGGCCAACGCCAGCAGGCCCAGAGAGAAGCCAAGCAGAATGCGGCGGCGGTCGGTGGTGGTGGGCGATAGCCGCGACGAAATCATCTAGGAGCAATTGATGGTTGGGAAAAGCCGTTGGCAAGTTTGGACGACAGTTTCCACTGCTTCATCACCTTCCCCCGCTGGCGACCTTAGACCTTCAGACTTTCGACTTTCAGACCATGATCCACTCGCCGGGCCGCAAAAACACTAAGGCTGATGACGGCAGAACTCCGCAGAACCTTAAGCACTGAAACATGACTCCTTCTCGGATGCAGGGTTTTTCACCGGTTTGATGGGGACATGTCTTGACTCTTGACCGCCGAGAGCTGTCACGCAGCGTGACCGAGACTTTGGGCGGGGCGGATTTTGGCGGTGAGCTGTTTTTGCTTTTTGCCCAGTGCACGAAAGTCGCACTCGACCTGTAGGCCGTGCCAAAACTCGTGGGTCTGGCCGAAGAATGCCCCAAAGCGGATGGACATGACCGGGGTGATCGCCCGGTGGCCGAGCACGATCTCGTTGATCGCACGGGGCGGCACACCGATGGCGCGGGCCATGGCGTTTTGGGAAATCCCCATCGGCGTGAGGTATTCCTCAAGCAGGATTTCGCCGGGTGTGATGGGCGGGTTCATGGCTATGACGTGTAACGTTATGGCGGTGGGTTTCAACCGCCAATGGATGCAAACCAAAATTTGTTGGGACCAATGGGGCTGATGCGGGGGCGAAGGGGGGCAAGGTTCCGAAAAAATGGGTCGCATGGAGCGGAGGAGAGTGCTGGGGTGCGAGGGTGGAGAAAGAAGGTTTTCTGCCGCCGTATGGAAACTACCGCGCCCTGAAGTCGTTTCAGAAGGCGGAGATCGTCTATGACCTCACACAGCGGTTTTGCCGGCGGTTTCTGCGCGCGGGCGATCGCACGGTGGATCAGATGGTGCAGGCGGCGCGGTCGGGGAAGCAGAACATCATCGAAGGGTCGAAGGCGTCGGGCACCTCGAAGGAGATGGAGCTGAAGCTAACCAATGTCGCCCGGGCGAGCCTCGAGGAGCTGGTGGCCGACTACGAGGACTACCTGCGCACGCACGACGCGGCGATCTGGGACAAGGACGCGAAAGAGGCCCGGTTTGTGCGAAAACTGGGCACCAAGACCGGCGTGAGCTTCGAGGATTTCCGGGAGTTTGCAGAAACGCGGCCGGGCGACGTGGTGGCGAACATCGCGCTGTGCCTCATCCACCAAGCAAACTATCTACTCGACCAGCAAATCCGACGGCTGGAGCAAGATTTTTTGAAGGAAGGCGGCATCCGGGAGCGAATGACGCGAGCCCGGCTGGAGAGCAGGAGGAAAGGCGGGAACCAATAGGTCCTATGGGACGCATGGGACCTATATGACCCATGCCTGCGCTGACGCGACTAGAGCGTGGCAAGGATGCTGTTAAGTGTGGCCGAAGGCCGAAGAGCCGCCGAGGCCTTCGCGTCGTCGGGCAAGTAGTAGCCGCCGATGTCGGTGGGCTTGCCTTGGACGGCGATCATTTCTGCGACGATTTGGGTTTCTTTCAGCATGAGCGCGGCGGCGACCGGCGTGAAAATCTTTTTCAGCTCGGCGTCGGCGGATTGAGCGGCCAGAGCCTGCGCCCAGTAGAGGGCGAGGTAGAAATGGCTGCCGCGGATGTCGATCCCAGCACCGACTTTGCGCGCGGGGCTCTTATCGTTCTCCAGGAACTTGCCGTTGGCGGTGTCTAGGGTCTCGGCGAGGATTTTGGCCTTGGTGTGGTTTTGCGTGATGCCGAGGTGCTCTAGGCTCGCGGCGAGCGCGAAGAACTCGCCGAGACTGTCCCAGCGGAGGAAGTTTTCCTCGGTGAACTGCTGCACGTGCTTGGGTGCAGAGCCGCCGGCACCCGTCTCGAAGAGGCCGCCGCCGTTCATCAGCGGGACGATGGAGAGCATCTTGGCACTGGTGCCGACCTCAAGGATGGGGAAGAGGTCGGTGAGGTAGTCGCGGAGCACGTTGCCCGTGACGGAGATCGTGTCCTGCCCGGCCTTGAGGCGGGCGAGAGTGGCTTCGCACGCGGCGGCGGGGGCCATGATCTTGATGTCGAGGCCGGTGAGGTCGTGCGTGGCGAGATAGGTTTTCACCTTGGCGAGGACTTGGGCGTCGTGCGCGCGTTTCTCGTCGAGCCAGAAGATGGCGGGCATACCGGAGAGGCGGGCGCGGTTGACGGCGAGTTTCACCCAGTCCTGCACGGGGGCATCCTTGGTCTGGCAGGCGCGCCAGATGTCGCCGTGCTCGACCTCGTGGGAAAGGAGGGTTTTGCTGGCGGTGTCCACGACGCGGATAGTGCCGTTGCCGGGGGCGACGAAGGTCTTGTTGTGCGAGCCGTATTCCTCGGCGGCCTGCGCCATGAGGCCGACGTTGGGGACGGTGCCCATGGTCTTGGGGTCGAAGGCGCCGTGCTTTTTGCAGAAATCAATCGTGGTGGCGTAAACGCCGGCGTAGCAGCTGTCGGGGATGGCGCAGAGGGTGTCCTGGCCCTTGCCCTGCGCATTCCACATCTGGCCGGAGGTGCGGATCATCGCGGGCATGGAGGCATCAATGATGACGTCGGAGGGGACGTGGAGATTGGTGATGCCTTTTTCCGAATTGACCATCGCGACGGCGGGGCGCGCGGCGAAGACGGCGGCGATGTCGGCCTCGATGGCGGCGCGCTGGTCGGCGGGGAGCGTGGCGAGCTTGCCGAGGAGGTCGCCGAAGCCGTTGTTCAAATCCACGCCAAGGCCGTTGAGCGTCGCGAGGTGTTTCGTGAAGAGATCCTTGAAGAAGACGCGGACGCAGAGGCCGAACATGATGGGGTCGGAGACCTTCATCATGGTGGCCTTGAGGTGGAGCGAGAAGAGGAGGTTGTCCTTTTTGGCCTGATTGAGCGTGCGGGCGAAGAAGGCGCCGAGGGCCTTCTTGTTCATAAAGGTGGCGTCGAGGATTTCGCCGGCCTTGAGCGGGGTCTTTCCTTGAGGACGATGGTGGGCTTTTGAGTCGGCACCCCTTCGACAAGCTCAGGGCTTGGCAGAAACTCGATGCGCACGGTTGTGGCCGAAGGAACGGTGACGGACTGCTCGTTGGCGAAGAAGTCATCCTTGCCCATCGTGGCGACGGCGGTCTTCGAGGTGGGCGACCACGCACCCATGGAGTGAGGGTGCTTTTTCGCGTAGTCCTTCACGGCCTTGGGCGCGCGGCGGTCGGAGTTGCCCTCGCGGAGGACGGGATTGACGGCGGAGCCGAGGACTTTGGCGTAGCGGGCCTTGGCGTCTTTCTCGGCGTCGGTCGTGGCGGTCTCGGGGAAAGCGGGGAGGTTGTAGCCCTTGGATTGGAGCTCGGCGATGGCGGCCTTCAGCTGGGGGACGGAGGCGGAGATGTTGGGGAGCTTGATGATGTTGGCCTCGGGCTTGAGCGTGAGCGCACCGAGCTCGGCGAGCGCATCGGGGACTTTTTGATTGGCCGGGAGGACATCGGCAAACGCGGCGAGAATGCGGCCCGCGACCGAGATGTCGCGCGTCTCGACAGCGATGCCCGCGTGCTTGGTGAACGCCTGCACGATCGGCAGGAGCGAATAGGTGGCGAGCAACGGAGCCTCGTCGGTTTTAGTGTAAATGATGGTAGGAGCGGCGGACATATTCAGGTAAGGCTGAAGGAGTGAAGGGCGGAAGGGCTAAACGCAAGCGCGGGGGTCGAGGGTGGCACGGATGTAGGCTGATCAAAGGCCGGATTTTAATATCGGATTTTCGACACAGAGAGCACAGAGGCCAGAACCGAGGGCACAGAGATTCGGATTTTTGACCACGGATAACACGGATGGGCTCGGATCAAGCATCGGATTTTTTCAACCACTTATTTTCACTAATCCTCACTGATTCTGAATTCGATCCCTCTGCTTCGGCATTAGTGCCCATGAGTGTCCATCAGTGGTTAAATCTCTGACTGTATTCTTCTGTGAACTCGACTCGTCGACTCTGTGGCCTCTGTGTCCCAATCCTCGGATTTTCAACCACTTATTTTCACTAATCCTCACTCATTTGGAATCCGACCCTCTGCCTCCGCATCAGTGCCCATGAGTGCCCATTAGTGGTTCAAACTCCGGCTCTCCTCCTCTGTGAACTCGGCTCGTCCTCTCTGTGGCCTCTGTGTTCCAATCCGACTTTGCTCTCATTCTTCAGCCACCGGGATGGATTTTTCTCGGCAGAAGGCGGCGAGGTCGGCCGGCAGCGGAGCGGTGAAGATTTTCGGCGCGCCGGCGGCCGTCAGGTCAATCTGCGCGCAGTGCAGCGCCTGGCGCGAGAGGAGGAGCTTCGCGGCCAGCGCGGGCGTCCACCCGTGGTCAATGAACTCCAAGTAGCAGCGCGGGTCGGGACCGTAGATCTTGTCGCCGACGACGGGGAGGCCGAGCCAGTGCGCGTGGGCGCGGATCTGATGCTTGCGGCCGGTCTCGGGCAAAGCGCGGGCGAGCGTGTAGCCGCCGCCGCGCGTGAGCGGCTCGAAGCGGGTGACGGCGGGTTTGCCGTCGGGCCGCACGCAGGTCTTGATGAAGACGGGCGTGGAAATGTCGTCGCCCAGCGGCTGGTCCACCGTCACCGGCTCGCGCAGGTCGCCGGTGAGCAGGACGAGATAGCTTTTGCCCACGCGGCGCTCCTGCATGGCGCGCTGGAGGCGCGAGGCGGTGGCGGGGTCCTTGGCGAGCACGATCACGCCGCTGGTCTCGCGGTCGAGGCGGAAGACCAGGTGCAACGTGGCGAGGCCGGTGTGCTCGCGCAGCGCGCCCACGAGGCTCGACCACGGGCCAGCCTTGGACGGATGGCAGACCACATCGCCGGGCTTGTTGATGACCAAAAACCGGTCGTCCTCGTGCAAAATCCAACCGGGCAATTCGTCGGGTGCGATGAGCCGCATCGGGCGATTCGGATCGCGCGGGCGGCGCGGCCACGCACAGGCGCGGATGGGCCAGTCGGGCATCGCCGGCTCGCTGGCGGGCGCGGCGGAATCGCTCACGACTGGCCGGCGACCTTGAGCCGGAATTTCTTGAGCACGATGGCACTGCCGCGCGCGGCGAGGGGCTTGGGGATTTTCGACGTGAAGGCGGTCATGGCCCAGTTTTTCCAGCCGGCCACCACCTGCGCCCGGCCGGCGGCCAGCGCGCGCCAGGACTGGGCGACGACCTCGTCGCACGTCATGCCAAAGGAGTCGGGCACGGTGCCGGCCTTCATGCCGGCGCGCTGGAAAAAGTTGGTCGCCGTCGGACCGGGGCAGACGGCGAGCGCGCGCAGGCCGCTGCCGCGCAGCTCCTCGTTGAGCGCGAGGCTCCAGTGGAGGACAAAGGCCTTGGTCGCGCCGTAGGTGGCCATGTAGGTCGTCGGCTGAAACGCCGCCGTCGAGGCCACGTTGATGATCGCCCCACCCCGCGCCTGTAGGGCCGGCAGCAACAAACCGGTGAGCTGGACCACCGCGCGAACGTTGAGGTCCACCATGGCGAGCTGGTGGTCGAGCGAGGGCGCGGGAAATTTGCCGTAGGAGCCGAAGCCGCTGTTATTGATGAGCAACACGCGGCCCGGCGGAACCTCGGTCGTGAGCCAGGCCAACAGATCATCTGCGGCGCGCGAAACTTCCGCAGATTTCTCCAGATCACAGGAAATGTGGCGTAGATTAAGCTGGCCTAAATTTATGTCCGGTTTGCGTCGGGAAAGGTTGCAAAAACGCGCGGCGGGGTTTTCCTTCGCCGCGTGCTCGAGATACGCTTTACCCAAGCCCGAGGATCCGCCGGTCACGATGACGGCGACGAAGGAGCGGAGCGTCTCTGGAACAGAAGGCATGGCGCAGCGGTGGTGAATTTTTCACGGGCGGAAACTCCGCCCTCAACCCAAACGGAACCCGAAACCATGAACAAACACAACACCCCAAGCGAAGTGATCGTATCCGGCATCCACCTCGAGCTCACGCCGTCGCTGAAGACGTTCGTGCAGGAAAAGGCCTCGCGCCTATTTCGCCACGAGGAGCGCATCGTGCGCGTGCGCGTGGAGTTGGAGTGCGACCCGCGACAGGACGTGACGCACCGCTTCACCGCCAAGGGCCACATCGCCCTCAACGGCCCGGACCTCAACGCCACCGTCGAGGCCGAGGAGTGCCACAAGGCCGCCGCCCTACTGGTGGATAAGCTCGACCAGATGCTCCGCCGCCGCGCCAAGACCTTCAAAACCCGCCGCCATGACCTGCACGCGGTCGAGTGGGCCGACGTCGCACTGCCGAAGGCGGTGTGAGCGTAAAATTACCATAGGTAGACGCGACCGAGGATAATTGTCAGGAGTTGGTTGCCGCGCGTCCCGCGGCAACCAACCCCTTTTTGCGGGAGCGGCATCCTTTGCCGCCTGCAAATCGATCGCTTTAGCACTCGGCGCAACCCATCATCGCACCAATCGGGGCGCGCATTTATTTTCCCATCCGGCTGGATGGGCCTTCGCCGAAATTCCCCTAACCATTGGCTAAGGACACTATACAAAATATTAAGGCGGTGGCATGCCGTCCGCCTGGAGTGAGTTTTTTTGTGAATAATTGGCTGGACAACCATCCACCTCGGTCAATCATTGACGCCTTCATCCCGCGCCTCCGGCGCAAAAACTCCTTCCCTGCAACCCAAACCTCCTACATGAAACAGACCCTCCTCAAATCCCTCGCGTTTGCGCTCGTCACCAGCTTCTGCGTGTCCTCGGCCTCGGCCCAGGCCACCTCCACGAAGATCGTGGCGTTCGACCTCGGCAAGGTTTTCGGCGACTACTACAAGGTCACCGAATACTCCGACCTGCTCAAGCATGTGCTGGAAAACGCCCAAGGAGATCTTAAAAAAGACTTGGAAGAGCTCCGCAAACTGACGGACGACATCAACGAGCTTGCCGGCAAAATCAACAAGGCTTCCGAAAACAAGACCCCGGATGCCGAAAAGGCCGAGATGCTGAACAAATACAACCAGATGGTGGCCGATGCGCGCCTCAAGCAGGACAACTATCAGCAGAAGCTGAACAACAGCCAGAAGCGCATTGACGAGGCCCAGACCGCCCTCCGCGACCAGGCCGTCCGCGAGATCAACACCGCCGCCGCCAACATTGCCAAGGACAAGAAGGCCGACCTTCTGGTGCTGGACCGCAACACCGTCGTGTTTGGTGAGAATGTCCGCCCGACCGAAATCACCGACGAGGTCATCGCCGCGCTGAACAAGGACAAGCCGAAGAAGTCCGCCACCACGGCCGCTCCTTCGCTGCTGAAGTAATCCGCGACGGATCCTATCCTCAGTCCAATCTAAACTCAGCCCGTTCCGCCCACGCGGAACGGGCTTTTTTGTGCCCCGGTGGGGGTATCCCAGCCAAACGTCCGCTTGCGCCGCCAGCGGCCCCGTCTCACGCTCTTAGCCATGCCCAAGGTCACGCTCGCCCTCCTCCAGCACGCCTGCGGCCCCGACCCGGCGGCGAACCTCGCCAAGACGCTCGCCCTCGCCCAGCGCGCGGCCAAGCGCGGCGCGAACATCATCTGCACGCAGGAGCTGTTTCGCTCGCAATATTTCTGCCAGCGAGAGGACTACGCGAACTTCGCTCTTGCCGAGGCAATTCCGGGCCCGACGACGGAGCTTCTCCAGGCGTTCGCCCGCCAGCACGGCACCGTCGTCATCGCCTCGCTTTTCGAGCGGCGCGCGTCCGGCCTCTACCACAACACCGCCGCCGTAATTGACGCCGACGGCGCGCTGCTCGGCACCTACCGCAAGGCCCACATCCCCGACGACCCGCTCTACTACGAGAAATTCTACTTCACTCCCGGCGACACCGGCTTTCGCGCGTGGCCCACTCGTTTCGGCAAAATTGGCGTGCTCATCTGCTGGGATCAGTGGTTTCCCGAGGCCGCTCGACTCACGGCGTTGGCCGGGGCGGAGATCATTTTTTACCCGACCGCCATCGGTTGGCACCCGCAGGAGAAACGAAAGCTCGGCGCGAAGCAGCATGCCGCGTGGGAAACCATCCAGCGCAGCCATGCCATCGCCAATGGCTGCTTCGTCGCCGCCGTCAACCGCGTGGGCCGCGAGCGCCCCGCCGGCGGCGACGGCCTGGAGTTTTGGGGGCAAAGCTTCGTGGCCGGCACCAGCGGTGAAATCCTCGCCCAAGCCGGCGCGGTGCAAGAGGAGATCCTGCTCGCCACTGTTGACCTCGCCCAAGTGGACGACACCCGCACGCACTGGCCGTTTCTGCGCGACCGCCGCATTGACGCCTACGACGGGCTGACCAAGCGTTACATGGATTGAGGAGGCTTCCCACCCTCCGGGTGGCGCTTCTGCCCAGCCGAAGCGCACGAGAGACGTCGCGCTCCACCTCTATGACTTCCAAGCCAACCCACACCCAAACTCCCGCCGCGCTCGGCTACCGGATGCCCGCCGAATGGGAGCCGCAGGCTGCCGTGTGGCTCTCGTGGCCGCACCGTCGCGCGACCTGGCCCGGCGGGTTCCGTCCCATCCCCGCCAAGTTCGCCGAGATCGCCGCCCTCATCTCGCGTTTCGAGGACGTCCGCATCAACGCCGAGCGCCCGTTGCACGCCCGCATCCGCGCCGCGCTCAACCGCGCCCGGGCCGACCTCGCGCGCGTCACGCTCCTCCCCCACCCGACCGACGACGCCTGGTGCCGCGACCACGGCCCCATCTTCGTGAAACACGCCCGAACCGGCGAGGTCGCCGTGACGGACTGGAAATTCAACGCCTGGGGCGAGAAATACCCGCGCTGGACCCGCGACAACGCCATCCCTGCGCGCACCGCCCGCGCGCTCGGCCTCCGCCACTTCGCGCAGGACATGATCCTGGAGGGCGGCTCGATTGACGTAAACGGCGCGGGTCTACTCCTCACCACGGAGGCCTGCCTGCTCCACCCGAACCGCAATCCCACGCTCACCCGCACGCAGATTGAGCGCCACCTCCGCGCCGCGCTCGGCGTGCGCGAAATCCTCTGGCTCGGCGCCGGCATCGCCGGCGACGACACCGACGGCCATGTGGACGACCTCAGCCGCTTCTTCCGCGCCGACGGCATAGTGACCGCGGTCGAACGCGACCCGTGCGACACCAACCACCGCGCCCTACGCGATAATCTGGAGCGCCTGCGCGCCTTTCGCACGCCGGCCGGGAAAAAGTTCACCCTCGCCGAGCTGCCCATGCCGCTACCCGTGCGCCACGGCCGGCACCGCCTGCCCGCGAGCTACGCAAATTTTCTGGTCATAAATGGCGCGGTGCTGCTGCCGGTGTTCCGCCAGCCCCGCCGCGACGCCGAGGCCGCCGAGGTGCTCGCCGGCTGCTTCCCCGGCCGCGAGATCATTCCCGTGGACTGCCGCGAGCTCGTCCTTGGCCACGGCACCCTGCATTGCATCACGCAGCAGCAACCAGCGTAGGTTTACTCCTCGCCTTGTCTTATCCCGGTGTGCCAAATAGTGTCACACGCCTGACAAAGGAAACGAATCTCTCGTTCTTTCGATGTAATCCGTTCACAACGCAATGTGCGTTTGCATCCGGGACACTCGAATTGCCTGCGCAATTTCCAATCCTGACGGAATACATACATCATAAGCACTACGCTAGGTAGGGCGGCGATTACGAACCATCCCTTCGTTTGTTTCTCCACCGCCAAGAACACTAGGGGCAGGGTAACGATCACAGCAAAAAAGAAACCGACAAAAATACCGGTGAACCACTCTTCAGCCCCTTTCCATTTTTCTTGTTTTGGCATTTCTGACCGAATGCCACAATTCCGTGAGCAAAGTTCAAGTTGAAAGCGTGATCGCGATCATTGGGAAATTGCCGATTGCCCCCGCCGAGGAAAACTGTGAGCGTGCCCGCTTGTTGCCCGCGTCGAGCGCGTTTCCCGCGCTCCGCTGCGGCTCATTCGCGCCGCTCCCGCACCCTGCGGTGAGCGCGCCTCAACCCAACGAAAACCAAAGACATGTCAGACCCAACCACATCCGGCGGCACGCCGGCGGCATCCGCCGCCACGCCGACCGAGACCGCCACACCGCCATCCTTCGGCGCGTTTGGCTCCAGCCGGGGAACCGGCCTCGCCCGCGGCAAACGTCCCGCCCCCGCCGCCGCCCAAACCGCGTCCGGCCCTGCAGCGGGCTTCCAACCCAGTGCCATCGCGGTGCTCCGCCCGAAAAGCGAATACGTCAACCCGTTCACGGGTGAAACATCCGTGGGCGCTCCGCCCGTCAACGAGCCTGCCATCCCCCAGGCCGCCCAGCCCGCAACTCCCGCCCCCGTGGCCCCGCCACCCGCCCCGGCCCCGGTTCCCGTCCGCGCTACCGCACCCGTTGTGGCGCCGCCCGCGCCCGTGTCCCCCTGTCCGAGCGCACCCGCGCCGGACTCCCCCCCGCGTCTCAACATCCTCCCGCCCGAGCAGGCCCCCCGCGCCTCGCACAGCTGGGAGTCGCCCGGCGCTCCCACCCCCGCCGCCACGCGGCACGAAGCCCGCGAGCCGCGTCAGAGCGAGCGCTACCCGCGCCGCGACCGCGAGGGTGGTGACGCCCGCCAGATCTTCCGGCCCGAGCAGGCCGAGCGGACCGAACCCCGTGGCGACCGGCCCGACACCCGCGCCACGAAACCCGAGCCCCGCGCGGCCAAGCTTGACGCCTCCGCGCCCGAAATGCCGCTGGAGGCTAAGTCGCCCGGCTTTTTCGGCTGGCTGAAAAGCCTCTTCGGCGGCGGCACCAAGCCCGCCAGAGACAAGCCTTCCTCCCATCGTTCCGGCGAATCCTCGCGCCACGGCCCGTCGCACAGCTCATCCTCACCCGCGGGCGACGGTCCCCGCCATGAGGGCGGCGAGCGCCGCCGCCGCCGGCGCGGCGGTCGCGGACGTAACCGCCACCGCGACGGCCAGTCCGGCGGCGAACACGCGCCGCGCTCCGAAGGTGGCGAGTCCTCCGGCAGCCACCAGCGGCACCACCACTCCGGCGAACACCGGCACCACCGCCATGAAGGCGGCGGCTCGGGCGGCAACCGCCCCGCGAGTTAAACCTTGCCAAGCCGCACCGCAACGCACGCAGTTTCAAAGCGTCCGCCTCACCGGCGGGCGCTTTTTTTAGGTTCCGCGCCCGCGCCACGCTTTCATCCTTCATCCTTCTGCATCCATCCTTTTCGCAATGTCCGATCTCATTGTCCATGGCGGCAGGCCGCTGTCCGGCACCATTGTTCCTTCGGGCAACAAAAATTCTGTCCTGCCCATCCTCTGCGCCTCGCTCCTCACCGACGCGCCCGTGACGCTCCGCAACGTCCCCGATATCACCGACGTTGAAAAACTCGCCGCATTTTTCGCCGAGCAGGGCTCGCGCATCACCTGGGACAAGGCCGCCGCCACCATGCGCCTCGACCACTCCACCTTCGAGCCGCACCGCCTCGCCGCCGGCCTGCCCGACGGTATGCGCTCCTCCGTCCTGCTCTTCGCGCCGCTCCTGCACCGGCTGAAAAAACTCTCCCTCCCCGGCAACGCCAAGGGCTGCGCGCTTGGCATCCGCGAGCTCGACCCGCACCTGGAAATCCTCGCCAAACTCGGTGCGAAAATTTCCCGCGCCCGCGGCGGGCTCACGCTTTCGCTCCCGAATAAATTCTCCGGCGCGCGCCACTGGCCCGACTACATGAGCGTGACCGCGACGGAAAATTTCCTCATGGCCGCCGCTGTCGCCGAGGGTGAATCCGTCCTTATCAACGCCGCCAGCGAGCCGCACGTTCAGGACCTTTGCGTCGTGCTCAACCAGATGGGCGCACGCATCACCGGACTTGGCACCAGCCGTCTCGCCGTCGAGGGAGTCGCCCGCCTGCGCGGCGGCACGTTCACCATCAGCACCGATTACCATGAGGTCGTCACCTTTCTCGCGCTCGGCGCGATCACCGGCGGCGACGTGCGCGTGAAAAATTCCGTCCCGGAGCACTTCGACCTTATCGCGCGCGCGTTCGCCAAGCTCGGTGTCTCGGTCGAGCACGACGGCACCACCGCCCGCGTCCGCAAAAACCAAAAGCTCCGCATCACCGAACCGTTCACCACCAATCTCCTGCCGAAAATTGAGGCCGCGCCGTGGCCGTATTTCCCGGTGGACCTGCTCCCGCTGATGGTCGCGCTCAGCACGCGTTGCGAGGGCACCGTGCATTTCTGGAACAAGGTCTATGAAAACGGCTTTTCCTGGATCCCCGAGCTGGCGAAATTCGGCGCGCACGCCGTGGTGAGCGACCCGCACCGCATCGTCGTGTTCGGCAACCGCCCGCTCCGCCCCGCCGAGGTCGTCTCGCCCTACGTCATCCGCGCAACCGTGGCGCTGACGATGGTGGCCGCATCCATCAAGGGCCGCTCCGTCGTGAAAAACGCCGACACCATCCGCCGCGCCCACCCCCGCTTCGTCGAAAACCTCCGCACCCTTGGTGCGGAGCTCGAGTGGAAGTGAGCAGCATTTTCGATTTTTTGCATTTCGTTTTTGGATTTCGCTAGCCAACCACACACTCTGCCTCATCCGCCTTCCGCTGTGCCCGAACCCAAAATCCAAAACCCAAAATCCAAGATCGCCGCCACGCCCCCGGCGGCGACGGGCCTCGGCTACATCACCTCCACCCTCGCCGCGCCTGTCTCCCCGGCGGAGGCGGCGCTGCGGCCGCTGTCGTTCGGTGACTTCACCGGCCAGTTAAAGACCGTCGAGCGTCTGCAGGTCATGGTCGGCGCGGCCAAGAAACGCGGCGAACCGCTCAATCACATCCTGCTCGCCGGCCCGCCTGGGCTCGGCAAGACCACGCTCGCGTTCATCCTCGGCCATGAGCTGGGCAAAAACGTCCGTGTCACATCCGGCCCCGTCGTTGAAAAGGCGGGTGACCTCGCCGGCCTGCTCACCAACCTCGAGGAGGGCGACATCCTCTTCATTGACGAGATCCACCGCATCCCGAAGACCGTCGAGGAATACCTCTACTCGGCGATGGAGGACTTCCGCCTCGACATCATGATTGACCAGGGGCCCAACGCCCGGAGCGTGCGCCTCACCATCCCGCGCTTCACGCTCGTCGGCGCGACCACGCGCGCCGGCCTGCTCACCGCGCCGCTACGCTCGCGTTTCACGTTGCAGACGCGCCTCGATTACTACGACCACGCGACGCTCAAGGGCATCGTCCACCGCAGTTGCGGCCTGCTCGGCGTGCCGGTCGAGGACGAGGGCGCGCACGAGATCGCCACGCGCTCGCGCGGCACGCCCCGCATCGCCAACAACCTGATCAATTTCTGCCGTGACTACGCGCAGGAACGCGCCAAGGGGAAAATCACCCGACCCGTCGCCGCCGACGCGCTGGAGCTGCTGGAGATTGACGCGCGCGGCCTCGACGAGATGGACAAGCGCATGCTGCGCATCATGGCCGAGAACTATCGCGGCGGCCCCGTCGGCATGAGCACCATCGCGGTCGCCGTCGGCGAGGAGGCCGAAACGCTGGAGGAGGTCCACGAGCCGTTCCTCATCCAGGAAGGCTACCTGCAACGCACCCCGCAAGGCCGCGCCCTCACCGCCAAAGGCTACGCCGCCATCGGCCTGAAACCCGCCCCCGGCGACGGTCAGGGCGCGCTGCTGTGAAATGCGAGCTGACATCCGTGCGAATCAGTGTTATCCGCGTCTCTCTCCTTTTATCTGAATGAGCACTTCCCGTCCGCCCGTCCTCCTCGTCATCCGTGATGGCTGGGGCAAAAATCCCGATCCTTCGCAAGACAAGTGCAACGCCACCGTCCTTGCGCGCAAGCCGTGCGACGACGCGCTCCACGCGCGCTGGCCGCGCACGCTCGTCGCCGCCAGCGGTCTCGACGTGGGCCTGCCCGATGGCGTCATGGGCAACAGCGAGGTCGGCCATGAGAACATCGGCGCGGGCCGCATCGTGGATCAGGAACTCGTTCGCCTGAACAAGCTCTTCTCCGAAAAGCGCCTCGCCTCGAACCCCGTCTGGCGCGCGGCCGTCGCGCGCGTGAAGGCGAAACCGGGTGCGAAACTCCACCTCATGGGCATCGTAAGCGACGCCGGCGTTCACGGGATGCTGGAGCATCTCTACGGCATCTTGCGGCAGGCCAAGGAGGATGGACTGAGCGCCAGCCAAGTTTTCATCCACGCTTTCACCGACGGGCGCGACACGCCGCCGCAGAGCGGCCTCGGCTACGTCCGGCAGGTCGAGGTGGAGTGTCAGAAAATCGGCGTCGGGAAAATTGCCACGGTCTGCGGGCGCTTCTGGGCGATGGACCGCGACAACCGTTGGGAGCGCGTGCAAAAAGCCTACGATCTGCTCACCGGCCGCGCCATCGCCGCGACCGCGCCGAGCGCGGCAGCGGCAGTGGAAAACTATTATGCGCACCCGCTCAGCGCGACGCAGAACGGCGACGAGTTTGTCGCCGCGACCGCCATCGTCGGCGTCGACGGCAAGCCTGTGGCCACCATCGGTGATGGCGACGCGGTGCTGTTCTACAACTATCGCGGCGACCGCCCGCGCGAGATTACCCGCGCCTTCGTGATGGACGACTTCAAAGGCTTCGACCGCGGCAAGAAGCTCGATCTCTACTACGCCACGATGACCGAGTATGAGAGCGGCCTGCCCGTCCACGTCATCTCGCCGAAGCCCGAGCCGCTAAAAAACATTTTGGGGCAGGTCGTGAGCGACGCCGGCCTCGCACAGTTTCGCTGCGCCGAGACGGAGAAAAACCCGCACGTGACGTTTTTCTTCAACAACTACCGCAGCACGCCCTTCCCCGGCGAAGACCGCGCGTGCCCCGCCAGCCCCAAGGTGCCAACCTACGATATGCAGCCCGAGATGTCGGCCGCCGAGGTCACGGCCGCGGCGAAGGCCGCGATCCTCTCCGGCAAATACAGCCTCATCGTCGTCAACTACGCCAATCCCGACATGGTCGGCCACACTGGATCGCTACCCGCCGCGATCAAGGCGGTCGAGGCAACCGACGCCGGCGTAGGCGAGTTGCTCGTCGCCTTGGACAAGGTGGGCGGTCGCGCCGTGATCCTCGCCGACCACGGCAACTGCGAGCAGATGTGGGACACCGCGCACAATTCGCCGCACACCTCGCACACGTTGAACCTCGTCGAGGTCTTCGTGGTAGGCGAAGGTTTCGCCGCCGGGAAAACCAAGCTGCGCACCGGCGGCCGCCTCGCCGACATCGCCCCGACCGTGCTCGCCCTCCTCGGCCTGCCCAAGCCGGCGGAGATGACCGGGGAGAGCTTGGTGGTGGCGTAGGGATTTATGGTGGAACGCGACGTCCCGGCGCGTTTGCTTCGTAGAAGAGCGCGCCGGGACGTCACGCTCCACCCTTGCACGCATAGACGCCGGTTTTTCCGATTTGTGTCATGCGCGGTGTCTGCAACAACCTCTCCCAGATGGCAGACAACACAACCGCCCAGCCGACAGAGCAGCCGCCGCGCCGTCGCGCGCGCCGGTGGTGGTTCGCGCTCGGCGTCGCCGCTCTGGCGCTGGCGGGCTGGTGGTTTGGCGTCGAGCTGCCGGAGCGGCGGGCGGCGGCGGAGCTGAAACGCCAGCAGGCGGAGAAATCGTTCCGCATCGCCGACCTTGGCCTCGACATGGTCTGGATTCCGCCGGGCACGTTTCGTATGGGCACATCGGCGCAGAGCGCGCCGGTGCGGTGGTTCTACGACCTCAGAGCAAAAATCACAGATCGGCCAAATCCTGACTATCAACATACCCAAGATTGGCCCGCGACATGGGTGATGCTGACGCGGCCGTTTTGGCTGGGGCGGACAGAGGTGACGCAGGCGCAGTGGCAGGCGATCATGGGCGACAACCCGAGCTATTTCAAAGGCGAGGACCTGCCGGTTGAAAATGTGTTATGGGAAGACGCGATGGAATTTTGCCGGAAGCTGACGGAGCGCGAGCGCGCGGTAGGCCACCTGCCCAAAGGTTACGCCTACACGCTGCCGACGGAGGCGCAGTGGGAATACACATGCCGCGGCGGGACGATCGGTGACTACGCGGGCGACCTCGATGCGCTGGCGTGGTATAACAAAAACAGCGGCGGCATGCCGCATCCGGTCGGCACAAAACAAGCGAACGAGTGGGGCCTGTATGACATGGAAGGCAACGTGTGGGAGTTGTGCACAGATTGGCTTGATGACTATCCCGGGGGCGACGTGACAAATCCAAAGGGTCCGTCTTCGAGCCTGAGCCACTCCCGTGTCATACGCGGCGGCAGTTGGTTCAACTCCGCGCTGGAGGGGGCCCACCGGGACGGGAATACGACGGGGGATCGCAGCACCAATATCGGCTTCCGCCTCGCCCTCGCGCCTGCCGCAGTTGCTTCGCCGGCACCCGCCGCGACAACGAAAAAAAACTGATGCGCGTCCTCGTCCTCACCTCCAGCACGGGCGGCGGGCACAATACCCGGGCGCGCGCGTTTGCCGCGTGGGCCAAGCGCGAGGCGGACCTCGGGCTCGACGTGGCCATCCATCAGGCGCTGGAGGATACGCACGGGCTCTACCGTTTCGGCGTCGGGCTCTACAACTGGATCCAGAGCACCGCGCCCCGGCTGCATCACATCTATTTCAATTTTCTGGAGCTGGGCGGGCTGCTTAAGTCGCCGGCGCGCATGGTGGGGGCGGAAAAATTCCGTGCGGTCGTGCGGGAGCACCGGCCCGGTGCGGTGCTGAGCGTCCACGGCTCGCTCAACCACGGTTTCTTCGGGCTCGCGCGCGAGACGTTGCGCGCCGCGCCGCCGCGTTGCTCGACCTACTGCGGCGAGCTGTTCGGTGGCTACGGTTTCAGCCGGCATTGGGTCAACCCGCGCGCCGACCTGTTTATCGGCGCGGTGGAGGAGTGCGCGGCCGAGGCGCAGCGGCTCGGTATGGCCGCGGAGCAGGCGCGCTTGGGCGGGTTTCTGCTCGACCCGGCGTTCTACGCGCCGCCGCTGACGGAGACGGAGCGGCGCGCGGTATTGCGGGAGCGACACGAGCTGGATCCCGACCGTTTCACCCTGTTGCTCACCACCGGCGCGGTCGGCGCGAACAACCACTTGGCGCTACTGGAGTCGCTGCTGCGCTCGCGGTTGCGCCCGCAGGTCATCGCGGTGTGCGGGCGTTCGACGCAAGTGTGGCAGGATGTGGCGGCTTGGGGCATGGCGCACCCGGAGATTCCGCTGCACGCGATCGAGTTCACCGACCGCATGGCCGAGCTGCTGCAATGCGTGTCGGCCGTAGTGGCGCGCCCTGGCACCGGCACCACGAGTGAGGCGATGCTCTGCGGCTGCCCGATCATCTTCAACGGCCTCGGTGGCGTGATGCCGCAGGAGATGATCACGGTGAAGTTCGCCCGCGCGCACGGCTTCGCCCGCGTGCTGCGGCGCGCCCGCGACCTGCCCGCGCTGCTGGAGCCGCTGATGGCCGCCCCCGACACCCTCGCCACCGCGCGCGCTGCAATGCTCGCCGCCCGGCCGCCCGGCACGCCGCGGGGAGTCCTTGAAATGGTCGCCGGGCTCCCGCACGCTGCGCCCCGCGCATGAAGAAACCCGTCCGCCCGACCGTCTGGCTCCGCCTCATCGCCGGGGCCGTGCTGCCCGCGTTCCGCGAGGCGGCGGCCGCCCGACGCGCGATGGCCGGCGACGCGAAGCCCGGCCTGCGGGCACTGCTGCTGCCCACGGCGCGCGACCTGGAAAGCGAGGCCGTCGCGCGCGCCCACACGGCGCTCGGCTATGGCACGGCGCTGCGCGGCGCGGTCATCCTCGGCGCGCACGACCCAGCCTCGCGCGGCGTGCTCGCGCACACGGCCGACGGCACGGCGCGTTTTATCATTCCGGAGCTCGGGTTCGACCGTTGGCTGAGACTGGAGCGTGGCGCGCTGCGCGGCGGGCGCGGCGAACCGCCCGCGCCGGCGGACGTGACGCTGTCCTTTCCCCGCTGGCGCACCGCGCTGGCGGCGCTGCGCGGCGAGCTCGATGAGATGGCCGCGCTCGGCACGGGCGACCTCGTCATCTCCGGCAGCCTGCCGCTGGCCGACCATCTGAACCTCGTGCTCCAGCGCATGGCCGACTATTTTCCCCCGAGCAAATGAGCACCACGGGTGTCATAAACGCCTCCGCCAGCGTATTCGCCTTCGCCCTGAGGGCGCAGCAAGACTGCGCCCCTACATCACAGCGATGAATCCTCCAGCTCCCGAAAATTCGCACTACGCCGAATCGCTGCGGCTCTTCGCGCGGGCGAGCCGCGTCATCCCCGGCGGCATCTACGGCCACACCAGCCCCGCGCTCACGGTGCCAGGCAAGTTCCCCTATTTCGCCGCACGCGCCGAGGGCGGCCGCTACTGGGACGCCGACGGCAACGAGTTTCTGGACCTCATGTGCGGCTACGGCCCCATCGTGCTCGGCCACCACCACCCTGAGGTCGAGGCCGCGGCGGAAAAACAACGACGCGACGGCGACTGTTTCAACCACCCGACCGAAGCGACGGTGCTGCTCGCCGAGCGGCTGACCGCGCTCACCGGCCTCGGCTGGGCGGTCTTGGGGAAAAACGGCGCGGACATGACGACCTGGGCCGTGCAGGTCGCGCGTGAGTTCACGGGACGAAAAAAAATCCTTCGCGTGCGCGGCGGCTATCACGGCGCGCACGCCTGGTGCTCGCCTGGCCATGGCGGCATCATCCCCGAGGACCGCGCGCACATTCACGCGTTTCCGTGGAACGACCTCGATGCCTTGCGCGATTTGCTCGCCCGGCATCGCGGGCAGGTCGCGGCGCTCATCGCCTCGCCGTATCATCATCCTGCGTTCGGCGATTCGGTGCTGCCCGCGCCCGGTTACTGGGCCGCCGCCGAGGAGGCGTGCCGGCGCGACGGTGTCTTGTTGATTTCGGACGACGTGCGGGCGGGCTTCCGGCTGCACCTCGGCGGCTCACACCAGGCGTTCGGCTTCACCCCGGACCTCGTGTGCTTCTCCAAAGCGCTAGGCAACGGCCATGCCATCTCGGCCACCGTGGGCAAGGCGGAGCTAAAGGTCGCCGCGTCGCGTGTGTTTCTCACCGGCAGCTTCTGGCAGGGCGCGGTGGCGATGCGCGCCGCGCTGACGACGCTGGAGATTCTGGAACGCGACGACGGCATCGGTCGGATGCGGCGGCTCGGCGAACGTTTCGCCGCCGGCCTACGCGCAGGCGCGGAAAAGCACGGCCTGCGCGTCAACTGCTCCGGCCCGCCGGCGATCCCGTTCATGAGCTTTGCGAACGACGCCGGCTGGCAGCGGCAACGTCGGTTCTGCGCAGAGATGGCGCGGCGAGGGGTCTTTCTGCATCCGCATCACAATTGGTTCCTCTGCGCCGCGCACACGGAGGCGGACATTGATGGCGCGCTCGCGTCGGCCGACGCTGCGTTTGCGCTCGTCGCGGCCGGCGAAACCTGAGCCGGCTTCGCGCCACGCCCGCCATGCCGCGCGTCATCAAGGCTTCTGAGCTGCGGGCACGCAGCACCGTCGCCCTCGCGCGCTGGCTGCTCGGCAAAACCCTCGTCCGTGCCGACCCCACCGCGCCAGGCGGCGCGCGCCGCGCGCGGATTACCGAGACGGAGGCCTACCACGGCCCGCGTGACCTCGCCTGCCACGCCAGCAAAGGCCGCACCCCGCGCACCGAGGTGATGTTCGCGCCCGGCGGCGTTTGGTATGTCTATCTCTGCTATGGCATGCACGAGATGCTCAACCTCGTCACCGGCCCGGCGGACTGGCCGGCCGCGGTGCTCATCCGCGGCGTGGAAAACATCAACGGCCCCGGCCGGCTCACGCGCGCGTTCGGCATCGGCCGCTCGCTCAACGCCCGGCCCGCCGCGCCCGCCAGCGGCCTCTGGCTGGAGGACGACGGCCTCGTGGTGCCGCGCCGCGCAATCCGCTCCGGCCCACGTGTGGGCGTTGCCTACGCCGGCCCAGTGTGGGCGGCGAAGCCGTGGCGGTTTGTGCTAGCGGAAAACATTGCTGACAGGCTGACGGACATCCGTTGATCGGCACGTCGGCAAAGGTGGAGCGCGGCGTCCCCGACGCATTTAGAACGCAGAATGTGCCGGGACGTCGCGTGCCACCTCGGAGCCAAACGTCCTCCTCACTGCCGCTGGCGGGGCGTTGGGGCGCGCGGAGCCGCTTCCGGCTCCTTCGGCGGCGCAGAACCGGGCGGGCGGTAGTCTGTGAGCGTGGCGGTGGCGGTGCCAACCTTGACGCTCACCTCAAACTGGAGCGGCAGGCGGTCGGTGTCGTTGGAGATCCAGACCTTCACGCCGCCCCCCTTGGAGAACATCCCCTTCGGCGGGCCGTTCATCGTGGGGATGAGCAGCATGGCGTCACGTTTGCCCTTGGGGGTGGAAATTTTCTCCGACTTCTGCGCCGTGATGGTGAGCGGGTAGAAATCGTTGTCGAACAGCACGAGCGCGGGGTGCGCCTCACCGGGTTTCAGGTTCCACGTGCGAGCCTGGATGAGCACGGTGATGAGGTCGAGCGGGCGGCCGGGCGGCAACGTGAGTGTGGCGTTGCGCGCGGGACGGAGCGGGTCGGTATAGGTCGCCTGCGCGCGCGGGTAGTCGAAGACGACGGACATCTTGGTCGCCTTCGAGCCGGCCTTGGTCTCGGCGACGGCGGAGAGCATCCGGCCGTCGGCTGGGTCAAACATCGCGACGGCCTCGGCGGTGAACGGATAAAGAAAGCCGATCGTGCCGGCGGTGCGGGTCTGGGTGATCACCCGCGTTTGCGGCTGCGGCGCAGACGTCGGGATGTCGGCGGAGACCTTGATCTCGCCCGCGCTGCCAAAAATCCCCCACCCCACCCGGAAAGTAAAGGACTCGCCGGGCTGTAGCGCGGCGACCGGCATCGGCGCGGACGCGCTCGCGGTCGCCGGTGCGGCGGGGGCGGGCGGCGGCGCGTCCGCCCCGCGCACGAAGGTGAGCGCGGCGAGCGACCCGAGCGTGAGGAGAACGGCGGTGGGCTTCATCGGTGCGAGGCTGCGACCAGCAAAGCGGGCGGAGGTTGCGCGGCCCAGCAAAATATTCGGCAGCCCGTCCACTTAGGGCGCAGGCGGGCGGGCCAGCGGCATCTCGAGCTGATTTTCATCATCCAACGCCCACGCCTCGAGGCCACCTGCGCGGAGGTCGCGCGCAAACTCCGCCGCGAAGCCATGCAACGTCAGCACCCGGCGCGGGCCGACGAGACCGACAAAGCGCAGCAGGTCCGGGTAGTCCGCATGGTCGGAGAGCGGGAAGGCCGCGTCGCATTGAAAGCGGAACCGCGCGCCTGCATCCAGCGCCCAGCCGGTGATGACGGCCGTGCGTGCAGCGGGGATTTTTTTAAGGAAAGCACCGTCACGACCTTGCGGCGGCCCGATGATCACATGGCCACCGCACTCGCGCGCGTCGAAGTCGCGCCAGGCAGGAAACGTGACGCCGCATTGCTCGTAAATCCGCGTCAGCCGCGCGGCCTCGCTGTGCAGCATGACCGGCACGCCCGCCGGCGCGAGCCCGCGCAGCACCTCCTGAGTCTTGCCGAGGCTGTAGCAGAACAGCACGGGCGTCGCGCCGGTAGCGAGCGCGTCGCAGCAGAAGGCGCGGATACCCGCGAGAACTTCCTCCTCGGATGGAAAGACGTAGCGCGGCCGGCCGAAGGTGGTCTCCATGATCAGCGTGTCCACCATGCCGGGGCGCGGTGGCGTCCAGCACGGCTCGGCCGCGAGACCGGGGCGGAGCTTGAAATCGCCCGTGTAAAGCAGCGCACCGTGCTCCGCGTGCTGGAGCAAAATCTGGCTGGAGCCGAGGATGTGTCCGGCGGAATGCAATGTGGCGGTGACGCCGGGCTCAATCTCACGCGCGACGCCAAAGGGGAGGATCGTCTCCTCTCGCCGGCCGGGCAGCCTAGCCCGCACGAGGCGGGCGGTCGCGGCGGTGCAGAGCATCTCCTTGTGCCGCGCTATGTGGTCGCTGTGCGCGTGCGAAACAAACGCGCGCGGCGCGGCCCGCTGGGCGTCGAGTCGCCAGCCGGTTTGCGGAAGATTCACGCCGCGGTCGAACTGCACTTCCCACGCCATGCCCCACGCATAGGCCACCGCGCGCGCAACGGAAGCGCGAAAGCAGCGCAGGCTTGTCCCCAGGCCGCTTCTGCGCACGCCCAAGTCAGCGCGTTGAGGTCAACGCGCTCCACCACGGCGGCACTCAGTTTCCGGCTGGGGACGCGACGCCCTCGTCGCGTTGCTGCGTTGGAAAACCGCGACGAGGGCGTCGCGGCTCCAATTGCGACCGCCGTCACCCTCAGAAAAACCTCACCGCGCCCAGCGCTAGCAGCACGATCAGCAAAACCGCCACCAGCCACCAGTGCCATGCCAGCCCATTGACCCGACGCGGCGGCGTGCCATCGGCGTGCGTCTCGTGCTCGGCCCACGCCTCGTCGGGCAGGTCGAGGCCGTCGTAGGGTGATTGCTCGCGCCAGCCGCTGCGCTCGTCCGCGCCGCATTCCGGGCAGGCGCGGGCGCCGGGCGGGATGGCGGTGCCGCAGTTGGCGCATTCGTCGGGCGGGGGCTGGCTCATGGGAAATCTTTCAACACGGAGAGCACGGGGGGCACGGAAAAATGAGCTGAGTAAGGTCGGACGCTGGAGAGGGACTTGAATGGCTTCGTATGTTTTCCGGCTCCGTGCTCTCCGTGTCCACCGGGTTAAAATCAGGCTTCTGCTTCGAAATATTTCTTCCGCACGAACCGCCACGCCGTCACGAGGAACGCCGTCAGCGGCACGGCCAGCACCATGCCGAGCGGCCCGCCCAGCGCCGTGCCCCAGAACAAGATCGCCACGGTGATCGCCATCGGGTGCAGCCCAGTGCGGTCGCCCATGATTTTCGGCGTGAGCACCCAGCTTTCCGCCGCCTGCACTAAGGCCATCACGGCGACCACGAGGCCCGCGAGCTTCCAGCCGCCCTCGGCCTGAAGCAGCGCAATGGGTAGCGCCGTCACGAGGCAGGTGAGCGTGCCGAGATAGGGCACGACATTGAGCAGCCCGATCACCAGTCCGAGCACGAAGCCAAACTTCAGCCCGGCGAAGGTGAACCCGAGTGCGTAGAGCACACCGAGGATACCGCCGATGATGAGCTGTCCGCGAAAAAACGACACCACGATGCCCACAAACTCCCGCGTGAGAAAAGACACATCATCGCGCAGCGCCGGTGGCAGGAAGCCCAGTGCCCGGTGCAGACCACGCCCATCGCCTTGAGGCAGCAGCAGCAGGAAAAACAGGTAGAACGGCACCAGCAGCACATGGGCGGCGAACCCGACCACCGCGAGCACCCCCGCGCCCGCCAACGCCAGCGAAGAGCCCGCGCCGCCGAGGAGCTTTTGTGCTTCGGCCGCGAGCGTTTTACCGAGATCCTGCACCGTCGGGCTGGCCATCAGGTCGTCAAAGGATTTGACCCCGCCCGGCAGGTGGTCGCGTGCCCAGGCCAGCGCGCGCTGCCACAGCTCCGGCAGGGAGCGGACGAGATCATTCAACTGGTCAATGAGCGGCGGCACGATGACCACCAGAAAGCCGGTCAGCGCGAGCGCCGCCACGCCGTAGAGGATGACGACGGCGGACACGCGGCGGAACTTCAGCCGCGACTCGATGGCGTCCACCACAGGGCGGAGGATGAGTGCGAGGATGCCGGCAACCGCCACCGGCCAAATCACGCCGGAGAAAAACACCAGCAACCAGCCCAGCCCGGCCACCGCGCCGACGAGCAGTGCAAGCGTGACCGCCACCGCCAGCAACGCCGCCGCAAAGCCGACGAGCTTGCGCTGGGTGTCGGAGAGCACGCGGGGCGGGCC
>CAIPZZ010000090.1 GCA_903869665.1 uncultured Opitutia bacterium
GGTGTGCCGCCGCGCACGGAGTAGAGCAGCCCGCCGACGCCGCCGCCCCAGTCGGAGCCGCGGACGTATTGGGCGGTGAGGTTGGAGGTCGTGGCCGTGCCGGCGTATTCCTGCGCGCTGGTTCCGCCGGAGAAGACGATGGCGGTGGTGGCGGTTGTCCCGGTGATGGTCTCGACGCGCTCGATGCGGCGGGTGCGGTAATCGTAGGAATAGGTGAACGTGCCGGCCGTGCCGGTGTCGGTGGTGCTCTTGCTGAGGGTGACGAGGCGGTTCTCGGCGTCGTAGGCGTAGGTGTCGGTCTGGCCACCGGCCGTGCGGGTAACGCGATTGCCCGAGCGATCGTAGGTGAAGGAGACGGTCTTGGTGCCGTCGGTATAGCGGGCGAGCTGGTTGAACTGCGTGGGCGTGAAGCCGCTGGCGGTGCCACCACAGCGTTTCTCCGGCCGGAAACCGTAACCCCGACCCCCATTCGGGCGTCTTGCTTCCCGTGTATGACGCGACTTCCATCGCCCAATGTCTTCTGACGCGGACGAAGAGCCTTTCGACTTGGTCGGCTGCCTCGCGCGTGTGCGCGCGGGCGACCAGCCGGCGGCCCGCGACCTCGTCAACCACCTTTATCCGCTCATCCTCCGCATCATCCGCACCCGCCGTCCGCGCCGCGTGGCCGAAGAGGACATCGCGCAGGATGTGTTTCTGAAAATGTTCACCCGCCTCGATCAATACCACGGCACGGTGCCCTTCACCCACTGGGTGTCGCGCATCGCGGTGACAACGTGCATTGACCACCTGCGCGCCCAGCAGCGCCGGCCGGAGTTCCGCTGGGCCGACCTCTCGGAAAACGAGGCCGGGATGCTCGACCATGTCCTCACCAGCGACGATGCCGTAGACGCCAGCGAGTCCCTCGAGGCCCGCGAGCTGGTCGAGAAGCTGCTCGGCGCGCTCAAGCCCGAGGACCGCACCGTCGTCCAGATGCTCGACTTGGAACAGAAATCGCTCTCTGAGATCAGCCGCCTCACCGGCTGGAGCACCACGCTCGTGAAGGTGCGCGCCTTCCGCGCGCGCCGGAAGTTGCAAAAGCTTTTTGAGGAGCTTAAACGAAAGGAACGCTCATGAACCGCCACCACCACACCGCCTGGGCCCGCCTCACCACCGCCGCCCGCCTCGCCCCGCCGGACGAGTCAGGCCTCGCCGCGCCCGCCGGCTTCGCCACCCGCGTCGTCGCCCTCGCGCAGGAGCGCGCCCCCGCACTCGTCTCGCTTTACGAGCTGTTCTCCTGGCGCGCGCTCGCCGCCGCCGCGCTCATCGCCATCGTCAGTGTCGCCGCCAATCTGGGCCCCGTCCTCGGCCAGGCCGGCGAGGCCGACGACAGCCTCGCCGTCAGCGACCCCGTTGCCGACGTGCTCGATCTCACCTGAGCCGCTTCCGCGCGCCCCCCATGTCGCAAAAGTGGAAAGTCCTCCTCGCCTTCGCGGGCATCTTCGTCGCCGGCGCCATCGCCGGCGGTGTGGTGGCGCTGCGGGTCGAGAAGGAACGCGCCGCCGCCACCGCCGCTGAGAAGGAGCGCGTGGCCCGGGACAAGGACGCGGGCAAAATCTCGCCGCAGCTCATGGGCCAGCTGACCAGCCAGCTCGCGCTCGACAAAGCGCAGAAGGAGAGGATCCAGCCCATCATTGACCAGACCGCCGAGAAAATCGCCACCCTCAACCAGGACTACCGCGAGGCCACTCAGGATTACCGCGAGGAGACCATGAAGTTGCGCGAGGAGATGGAGCATGAGATCTCCGGCCTCCTCAGCGCCGAGCAGCGCAAGAAGCTCGCCGACGGGCAGGCCAAACGGACGGAGCAGTTCAACACCCGATTCACCCGTCCGCCTGGCCCCGGCGATTTCAGCGGCGGCAACGGCCCGGCCGGCCGGCGCGGCGGCGGGCGCGGCTTCGACCCCGGCAACCAAACGGCTTCATCCCCTTTCGGGCCGGGAGCCGCCCGCCAAGGGAGGGATCCCGGTGGCCGCCGTGGCGGCCCGCCCGGCTCCGCCAGCAACTCCGCACCTACGGCCCCTGCGGCCGGTAGGCCGACGCAGTAGGAGCCTATCCCGGAATTGCGCCTGTGGTGTGGGGCGTCGCGCGCCGGCGCCTAGATGGTCAGGTTCGGTGGCGAACAGCGGCCTGCCCATGCGAGCCGGGCAAGATGTTCCTCGCGCCGCCCGCCCAGCCGCGCGGTTCCGCGTTTGCCTTGCGCGGGGAAATGTTCCGACACTCCCGGACGATGCAACCGTCCGCCGCTCCCGAACCGCCGACGCCCGCCCCACGTGCGCCGACGCCGGTCGGGCTGTTTTTGTATTTCGCCTACGGCGCGAACATGAGGCGCGAAGCGTTTCAAAAGCTCTGTCCCGGCGCGGACTGGCTCGGCGTCGCGCGGCTGGAGGGTTATCGCGTGGTCATCGCCTGGCATGGCTACGCGAGCGTGTTGCCCGACAAGGCCTCGACCGTGTGGGGCGTGCTCTGGCTCGTGCCGGCGGCGAGCCTGCCAACCCTCGACACCTTCGAGGGGGTCGCCGAGGGACACTACATTCGCGACACGGCGCGAGTCACCACGCCCGCCGGCCCGCGCGGCGAGGCGATGATCTACCGCGCGCCGCGCGCCGATCCCGGCCCGCCCGCGCCCGGCTACCTCGCCGAAGTGCTCGCCGGCGCGAAGGAGAACAAGCTCCCCGCCGCGCACCGTGCCGCTCTCGCCCGGCTCGCCGCTGGATCCGCTCCGTAGGGCCGGCGCTCGCGGCTGGGACGATGGCCCCTGTCCCCTTGAAATTTCAGTTGCTCCGCGCACCGCGCCGTCCACTGTCCGCCTCGGCCGGGCGCCATGCATGGGCAGGCGCGTGAACTCCGCCAGGGCCGGAAGGCAGCAACGGCAACGACGTCCTACCAGTGCCGTGGAGTGCCCGGCCACTTTTTTGCCACGGCGGAAAGGCTGATGCGATACTGAGGGCCTCCTCAATCGTGCCGGCGAACCGACGGCTCACGGGTCGCGGTCACTCACCGCCACAGCCACATTGGAAAAGCAGAAACCCAAAACGCGGGCTGGATTTCTTCCGCCTTCAGCCCTTCATTCCCCTTCGCCTTTCATGTCCGCCTACCAGGTCATCGCCCGCAAATGGCGCCCGCAGACGTTTGCCGACGTCGTCGGCCAGGATCACGTGGTCCGCACGCTCCGCAACGCCATCGCGCGCGGGCGCATCGCGCATGCTTACTTGTTCGTCGGCCCGCGCGGCACCGGCAAGACCTCCCTCGCCCGCATTTTCGCCAAGGCCCTCAACTGCACCGGCGGCCCCAAAGCCGATTTCGACCCCGCCGATCCCGCCTGCCAGGCCATCGCCGACGGCACGTTCCTCGACGTGATCGAGATTGACGGTGCCTCCAACAACGGCGTGGAGCAGGTGCGCGATCTCCGCGAGACCGCGCAATACGTCCCCGCGCAGGGGAAGTTCAAGGTCTACATCATTGACGAGGTCCACATGCTCTCCGCCGCCGCGTTCAACGCGTTGCTCAAGACCCTCGAGGAGCCGCCGCCGCATGTGAAGTTCGTCTTCGCCACGACCGACCCGCAGAAAGTCCTGCCGACCATCATCTCCCGCTGCCAGCGCTTCGACCTCAAGCCCATCGCCTCCGCCCTCATCGTCGAACGCCTGAAGAAAATCTGCGCCGACGAGAAAATCGCCGCCACCGAAGGTGCCTTGGCCTGCATCGCCCGCATGGCCGACGGCGGGATGCGCGACGCCCAGTCCATCCTCGACCAGATGATCTCCTTCTGCGGCGGCGAGATCGCCGAGCCCGACGTGCTGGATGTTTACGGCCTCGTCGCCGCCGACAAAATCGCCGCCCTCGCCGCGGCCCTCGCCGCCGGCGACCACCGCCAGCTCATCGCCATCGTGGACGACTGCGACGCCTCCGGCCGCGACCTCGTGCGCCTCCTCGGTGATGTGCAGGCGCACGTCCGCGCCGCGTTGCTCGACGCCATCGCGCAGGGCGGCAAATCCGCCACGTTGGGAGTCCCCTCAGCCGGCACCGGGCCGGCGACCTCGCTCACCACCGAGCAGCTCACGCGCATGCTCGACGCCCTCCGCGAGGGCGAGGCCGCCGTGAAGACCGGCCTAACCGAGAAAATCAACCTCGAGATCGCGCTCCTCAAGGCTGTCGAGGCCAGCCGCTCCCGCGCGATTGACTCGCTCATCAAAGAGCTCACCGCCCTCGCCGACGAGACGCCCGCTGCCACCGCCCGACCCGGCGAGGGCGAAAAAAAAAACTGATTGAGCGGCTGGAAACGCGGCTCGCCGCCGCGTTGGGCGTAAACCGGGAGCACCGGGAACCGAGCCAGGAGAACGGTGCCGCCGCCACGGAAGACGCCGACGTGCGCGAAGTTGTCGCCGCCACAACTGAGCCCGCCGAGCCCCGCTGGCCTGATGAATCCGCCGAAGCTGCGATCATGACCGAAGTGCGCGCCCGCGACACGCAGCCCGAGTCCGCCGACACCGGTGCTGCGCCCCTATCCACGCCCGCCGCCGATCAAAAAAAGCTCCCCTCGCTCGAACCGCTCGTCGCCCGCCTGCCCGCCGCGACGCGCACCGCGCTCGACGAGCTCTTCCGCGCCAAATTCACCCTCGTCCGCCGGGTGCCGGAAAGCGCGTTGAACCCCTGAGTTCAGCCGCCCGACAGCTCGACCACCACGGCCGTGGCGTTGTCGCGGCCGGAGAGGAGGACGGCCTCGTCCACCAAGCGCTGCGCCGGCGGCTGCGTGGCGCGCAGCGCGACTGGCGTGCGGATGAGCTCCTCGATGGCGTTGTCGGTCAGACCGTCGGTCACCCCGTCGGTGCAGAGCGCGAAGACGTCTCCCGGCTCCCACCCGACCGCGCCGATCTGCGGCTCGGCCGCCTGCTGGCCCGCGCCGAGCACCTGTTCAAGGATGTGCCGGCGCGGATGGACGCGCGCCTCGCGTCCTGTAATCTTTCCCTCGCGCAGCAGGCGGCCGACCTCGCTATGGTCGTGCGTGAGCTGCGCGATGCCGTCGGCGGCCGGCAGGTGGTAGAGGCGGCTGTCGCCGACGTGCGCGAAAAACATTTTCCCCGGCGCGAACCACGCGAGCGTGAGCGTCGCGCCCATCCCCGTGCACTCATCGTAGGCCTGACCGAGACGCAGCAAATCCTGATGGATTGCGCCGACCAGCTCAGCGAGGATGTCGGCCCGGCCGGTCTCCAACCCTGCTGCCGCGAGCCGGAAGCCGCGCGGGAACAGCCGCGTGATGCGGTCCACGGCGATACGGCTGGCAAACTCGCCCGACTTCGCGCCACCCATGCCGTCGCTCACGGCAAAGACGAGGTCGCTGGCGGCGAGCGGCATCTCACCGGTCTTGCCGAGGTGGTGCACGCCTTGCGCGTCCACCGCGAGGCCGAGGAAGGCGTCCTCATTGTTGGCGCGCACGCGGCCGCGGTGCGTGAGGCCGGACCAGCGGAGCATGGCGGGGGTGTTTGCTGCCGGTGAGCTCATGGTTTCAGTGTGGCCTCCTCCGGGCCTCCGTCCGCGCCAAGCAGCGTGGCAAACTCGAAATCAATCACACAGAACCGCCCGTCGGCCACGCGGTAGGTGATGTTCCGCAGCGCCCGATCCTCGTGGCGCACGCCGTATTTCTCCAGCTCGGCGAAGATCTCCCGTTGCCGCTCCTCGGAGAGGTGCTCGACCAGCCGGCCGCAGTTGGTCGTCACAATTTTTAGCCCGGCCTCGTCAGCCTCCAGCAGGCGCGGCACAAAGTCGCAGCCGCGCTCTTCCAGCCGCCGCAGCACCCGCACCTCGTGCGCGAAGCGCTCCCGCGCCCGGTGACCGCGGAAAGTCTTATGCACGCGACCGTCGTAGCCGATGCGAACCTGGGCGCGGACGGTGTCCTTGATGTCGTGCATGGCGTGCGGAGCGAAACCGGCACCATCCGCGCCACCCCCGTCGCTGGCAAGGGAAGAGTGCGCCCCCGCCCGCTCTCGCGACCCGCCTCACCCATCCCGCCGTGGACGGCTACCCCCCCAATACGCTCCCAGTTAGCAATTTGGATCTCCTTGGCGTGTAGCCCATCATCTCCGGCGCGAACCAGCCGGCAGCCGGCGCGATGCAGAAAAAATTTTCATCCTTTGGCAAGGTTTGGGTTGCCCGTGGCACGTCGGCTGCTTTTCTCAGCCTCCCATGTCCGCGCCGCCGGTGCGGACAACTTCACCACCAACCCGTCCAACTCCCAACCGCCCGCTCCCATGGCCAAATACAAACTGGAATACATCTGGCTCGACGGCTACACCCCCGTCGCCAGCCTCCGCAGCAAGACCCAGATCAAGGAATTCGCCAGCTTCCCCAAGCTCGCGCAGCTCCCCGTCTGGGGCTTTGATGGCAGCTCGACGCAGCAGGCCGAGGGCAAAAGCTCCGACTGCAAGCTGCACCCCGTCGCCGTCTTCCCCGACACCACCCGCAAGAACGGCGTGCTCGTCATGTGCGAGGTGTTGATGCCCGACGACAAGACCCCCCACCCCTCCAACTCCCGCGCCACCATCCCGGACGATCCGGACACTTGGTTCGGCTTCGAGCAGGAATATTTTCTCTACAAGGACGGCAAGCCTCTCGGCTTCCCCTGCGGCGGCTACCCCGCCCCCCAAGGCCCCTACTACACCGGCGTGGGCTACAAGAACGTGGGCTGCATCGCTCGCGAGATCGTTGAGAAGCACATTGATATCTGCCTCGACGCCGGCATCAACCTTGAGGGCATCAACGCCGAGGTCGCCAAAGGTCAGTGGGAGTTCCAGATCTTCGGCAAGGGCTCGAAGAACGCCGCTGACCAGATGTGGGTCGCCCGCTACATCCTCACCCGCCTGTGCGAAGGCTACGGCGTGGACGTCGAGTGGCACTGCAAGCCCATCCTCGGGGCCTACGACAAGCCGCTCGACTGGAACGGCTCCGGTATGCACTCCAACTTCTCCACCAAGTATATGCGCGAAACCGGCGGCAAGGCCTACTTCGAGAAGCTCATGAAAGCCTTCGAGAAAAACATCGCCGAGCACATCGCCGTCTATGGCCCGGACAACCACCTGCGCCTCACCGGCCTCCACGAGACGCAGTCCATTGACAAGTTCAGCTACGGCCTGTCCGACCGCGGCGCCTCGATCCGCATGCCGGTCAACTTCATCAGCAACGGCTACAAGGGCTACCTTGAGGACCGCCGTCCGAACTCCGCCGCCGACCCGTATCTGGTCGCCGGCCGGATCGTGAAGACCTGCCAGTCGGTCAAGATCTGAGCACGAAACCATCGTTCCTGACTCCTTCCTTCACGGCGTCGCCTTCACGGGCGACGCCGTTTTTTTGGCGCCATCTTCCGCATTCTCTGGAGATACAATTGCCGTCCGGGTTATTTTGCCTACTTAACTCATCTGTGAACGAGCCGCCCAAACAGCTTTCCAGGATCCAGAATAAATCGGGGCTTGGTATTCGTATTCTTAAGTATCTCTACCGGCAGACATCACCAACAGCTGGAGTCTTCGCGTTGGGTTTCTTCGCTATTTTTGGGGCCTTATTTGTTAGATTTTTCCCAGTTCAACATACCGACTCAGAGCAGGCACCCTTGATTATCGGGCTTGTGCTAATCGGGGTTGGCTTTCTGCGTGTTTTATTCCGGGGAAAGCTTGAAAAATAGGGCTGTTGTTAAGCCGGGCTCTGGCGATTCTGCCGGTGATCGGTATTGAGCGCCCGCGTGCCCTGTGCAGCCTACGCTCATGGACAAACGGCGCATCATCATTGTCGGCGGCGGGGCGGCGGGGTTCTTCGCGGCCATCGCGTGCGCGGAGGCGGCCGGGCCGGCAGCGGAGGTCACGCTCTACGAGGCCACGGCGCATCCACTCGCCAAGGTGCGCGTGTCCGGCGGCGGGCGGTGCAACGTCACCAACGCCTGCCAGGAGCCACGCGAGCTGGTGAAAAACTACCCGCGTGGCGCGCGCGAACTGCTCGGCCCGCTCACGCGCTTCGGCCCGCGCGACACGGTGGCGTGGTTCGCGGAGCGCGGCGTTACCCTGAAAACGGAGCCCGACGGCCGGATGTTTCCCGTGAGCGACAACTCCGCCACCATCGTCTCCTGTCTGATGGACGCCGCGCACAAAGCCGGCGTGAAACTCATCACGGGCCTGGGCGTGAGGAAGGCCGAGCGCGTGGCGCGCGACGGCGGCCCACCAGATTTCTGGGTCACACTCACCGACGGCTCCGGCGTGCGCTGCGACCGGCTGCTGCTCGCCACCGGAGGCAACAAGTCCTCCGTCGGCCTCACCATCGCTGAGGCGCTCGGTCACACCGTCGAACCGCCCGTGCCGTCGTTGTTCACGTTCCATTGCGATGATGCGCGGCTCGTCGGACTGTCGGGTGTGTCGGTCGAAAACGCCGGCGTCGCCGTGCGCGGGACGAAGCCCTTCGACAAGCTCAGGGCGGCCGGCCCGCTGCTCGTGACACACTGGGGCCTGAGCGGCCCGGCGATCCTGAAACTCTCCGCGTGGGGCGCGCTCGAGCTGCACACGGCCGACTACAAGTTCACGCTCGCGCTCAACTGGGTCGCGCCGCGCTCGCTGGAGGAGACGCGCACCGCGCTCGCCGCCGAGCGCACGGCGCACGCGAAGCGGCAAGTGGCGACCACCAACCCCTTCGGCCTGCCCGCGCGACTCTGGGAGCGTCTGCTGTCAGCGGCCAAGCTCGCGCCGGACGCACAATGGGCCGGCGTAGGCAACGCCGCCCTCGGCGCGCTCGCCGCGCAGCTCGCCGAAGGCGAGTTCGCTGTCGTCGGCAAGAGCATGAACAAGGAGGAGTTCGTGACCTGCGGCGGCGTGCGGCTGCGCGAGGTGGACTTTGCGACGATGGAGAGCCGCATCTGCCCCGGCCTGCATTTCGCGGGCGAAGTGCTGGACATTGACGGCGTGACCGGCGGCTTCAACTTTCAGTCCGCTTGGACGACCGGCTGGCACGCCGGCCGCGCGATGGCGGGGGCGAACACCGGGTGACAGCCGGCCACCGCAAGACGCGGAATCGGGCTGGCGATGGACATTTCATGCGCCTGGTTATCGCAAGTCCGGCCCAGCCGGGCGTAGCGATCCAGCTCGATAGCAGATGAATTGCTGCGTCGCCACCGGCCTGGCTTGCTGGTCGCCCCCCAGAATTCGCCCTTGACTCGGACGCGGGGGTTTGGGCTTCTGTCCTACCACCAAACTTCCGTCCCTCATGGCCAATACCAAATCCGCGATCAAAGCCGCCCGCAAGGCGGTCCGACTCACCACCCGCAACAAGGGCGTTAAAACCCGCCTGAAGTCGCTGCACAAAAAATTCGAGGCTGCCGTCGCCGCGAAGGACGCCGCCGCCGCCAAGGCCGCCGGCAGCGCCTACGCCTCCGCGATGGGCCGGGCCGTGAAGTCCGGCGTCGTCCACCGCAACGCCGCCAGCCGTGCGAGCGCCCACGTCGCCAAGGCCGTTTTCGCCAAATAAGCGCGGCACGCCTTCGCCTCCTTTTCCGCCCCGCGCGCTCGCCCGAGCCGCGGGGCTTTCGCTTGGTCACATCTGATGCGGACGTCGGGTGGTTCGGCTGGGAAGAAAATCTTGTTCTCCGCGCCGGAAAAATGTCCCTCAGAGACTAGGGACTAAACGTTTCATCTGGCACGACCCGATGTTTTCGCCAACGGTGGAGCGCGGCCTCCGGGCGACGGGACGCCGCGCCCGACCTGCCAACCCATGCCGCCCCGCCGCATATTTTTCCCGTGGGACCGCCCGCTGCTGCCACAGGCAGCGGCGTGGCTCGCGGCGGGCTGGGATGGTGCCGGCCCGCTCGACCTGGCGCAGGTGCTCGTGGTGGCGCCCACCAAACAGTCGGGCCGGCGGCTGCGCGAGGCGCTCGCGGCGCTGGCGGCGGAGCGCGGGCAGGCGGTGTTTCCACCGCGTGTGATCACACCCGAAGCCTTGGTCGCGCCGGAGCCTGGGCCGGGCACAGCCACGGCCTTGGAGTCGCTGTTGGCGTGGGCGGAAGTGCTGGACGCGGCCGAGCCGGGAGAATTTGCCGAGGTGTTTCCAGCGGGCATGCCGGCAGGCGGCCCGGCGGCGGTGCTGCGGCTGGCGCGGCAGTTTGCGCGTCTGCAGGCCACGCTCGCCGAGGCCGGGCTGCGGCTGGCGGACGTGGCGCCGCGCGCGGGGCCGGAGTTTCCCGAGGCCAGCCGCTGGCGGCAACTGGCGCAACTGGAGGGGCGGTTCGATGGCGCGCTGGCGGCACGCGGGCGGCACGACGCGCAGGCGGCAAAAATCGCCGCCGCGCGACATGGCGGCACGTTGGCGGCCGGCTTTGGCCGAGTCGTGCTGCTCGGCACGCCCGACCCCTTGCCGCTCACCGTCGGCGCGCTGGCCGACCACGGGGCGGTGGAGGTGGCGGTCTTTGCGCCGGAAACGGAGGCCGGGGCTTTCGACGAGTGGGGCCGGCCGCTCGCGGCGACCTGGGCGAGCCGCGTGTTGGCGTGGCCGGAGTTCGAAAACCGGGTGCGACTGTGCGCGGATCCCGCGGCTCAGGCCGCACGGGTGGCGGCGCTTGCGCGCGGCCACGACGCGCCCGACGGACTCCTGGCGATCGGCGTGGCCGATGCCGAGGTGCTGCCGTTGATCGAGGGCGAGCTCGGGCGAGCGGGCGTGGCGGTGTTCAACCCCGAGGGCCATGCGCGGCGCGGCGCGGCGCTGCACCATCTGCTCAGCACGCTGGCGCGCGAGCCTGACTTCGAGGCGGTCGAGGCGCTGGCGCGCTGCCCGGACATCCTGTTGTGGCTGCGCGCGCGGCTGGGCTCGGCGTTTTCGGCGGCGCACCTGTTGCAGGAGCTCGACGAGCTGCGCGCGAACCACCTGCCCGCCGATCTGACGGCGGCGCGCGCCCACGCGGACTCGCCCGCGCTGGCGCTGCTCGCGGAGCTACAGGAAATACTGCGGGCGGAAACGTTTCCCGCCAACGCGGCGGCGGCGCTCACGGAGATCTTCGGCGCGCGCCGGCTAGACCTCGCCCGCGAGGCCGACGCGCGGCTCGCCGAAACGGCGGGCGCGTGGGGCGAGGTGATGCGGGAGTGCGCGGCGGCGCGCGCGTGTTTTCCGGGGCCCGACGAGGCGGCGTGGTGGGGACTGGCGCTGGAAATTTTCGGTGCCAGCACGGCCACCGAGGACAAGCCGGCGGGCGCGCTGGAGTTGCAGGGTTGGCTGGAGCTGCTGTTTGAGGACGCGCCGCACCTGGTGGTCGCGGGGCTGAACGACGGGCGCGTGCCGGAGGCGGTGACGGGCGACGCGTTCCTGCCCGAGTCGCTGCGCGCGAAGCTCGGGCTGAAAACCAACGCCGCCCGATTTGCGCGTGACGCATATCTGCTACAGGCGCTGGCGGCTTCGCGGCCGCGGTTTGACGTGCTGTTGGGCAAGACCTCGGCGGCCGGCGAGCCACTGCGGCCGTCGCGGCTGCTGCTGCGGTGCGCCGACGCGGAGCTGCCGGCACGGGTGGCGTTTTTGTTTCGCGCACCGGAGCTGGGGCCGGCCAGTCCGCCGTGGCGCCGCGCCTGGCAGCTCACACCGCGCGCCGCGCCGCCGCCAGCGCGGGTCTCCGTCACCGCCCTGAAAGGCTGGCTCGCGTGCCCGTTCCGGTTTTACCTGCGCCAGGTGCTCGGGATGCGGGCGGTGGATGCAACCAAGAACGAGCTGGACGCGTTTGACTTCGGCATCCTGTGCCACGGCGCGCTGGAGGCGATGGGCCGCGAACCGGCAATGCGCGACTGCACGGACGCGCGGGCGCTGCGCGAGTTTCTGCTCGGCGAGCTGGACCGGCACGTGGCCGGGCGCTTCGGACGCGAGCTCACGCTGCCGCTCGTGGTGCAGGTGGAGTCGGCCCGGCAGCGGCTGGCCCGCGCGGCGGAGGCGCAGGCCGGCCTGCGGGCGGAGGGCTGGGTGACGGTGGCCGTGGAGAAAAAATTTGAGGTGGCCCTCGCCGGGCTCGCGGTGCGGGGCAAAATTGACCGCGTGGACCGGCACGAGCGCACGGGCGCGGTGCGCGTGCTCGACTACAAGACCTCCGATACAGCCGTGGCACCGGACGAGGCGCACCTGCGGGGCATCGGGCGCGAGGAGACGCCGCCGGCCTGGCTGGTGGCGGAATCACGGGGCAAGGCCCGCGCGTGGCAGGACCTGCAGCTGCCGCTCTACCGGCACGCGCTGGCGGCGGAGTTTGGCGCGGAGGTCGCGTGCGCGTATTTCAACCTGCCGAAGGCGGCGGGCGGAACCGGGCTCACGCCGTGGGAAAATTACTCCCCGGAATTGCAGTCCTCGGCGCTGGGCGCGGCGGAGGCGGTCTGCACGGCGATCAGGGCGGGCGAGTTCTGGCCGCCGGCCGAGCTGGCGGGGCGCGAGGCAGAGCGGGACGAGTTCGCGGCGCTGTTTCACCGGGGCGCGGCGGAGAGCGTGGCCTGGGGAGGGGCCGGGACATGAACGCGCCGCGCCATGAGATGATCCTCGCCTCGGCGGGCTCGGGCAAAACCCACGCGCTGACGGACCGGTTTGTCGCGTTGCTGGCGGGCGGTGCCGCGCCGGAGCGCATCGTGGCGCTGACGTTCACGCGCAAGGCGGCGGGGGAGTTTTTTGACGAGATCCTGAAAAAGCTCGCGGGCGCGGCGGGCGACGCGGATCGGGCGGCGAAGCTGGCGGGCGACATCGGCGCGGACCGGCTCGGACCGGAGGACTTTCTCGCGCTGCTGCGTAAGGTGACAGACGCGATGCACCGGCTCCGGCTCGGCACGCTCGACAGTTTTTTCGCCCAGGTCGTGGGCGCGTTTCCGCTGGAGCTCGGCCTGGCGGGCGAGTTCGCCGTGCTGGAGGAGGCGGCGGCGCGGCAAGAGCGGCGGCGCGTGCTGCGGAGGATTTTCGCGCGGTCGGGTGCGCTCACGACCGCGCAGCAGGAGTTTATCGAGGCATTCAAGCGCGCAACCTTCGGGCGCGAGGAAAAGCGCCTGAGCGCGCAGCTCGACGGGTTTCTCGACGATTTTCTGGAGACGTATCTCGACGCGCCGGCGGCAGGGTTGTGGGGCGACCCGGCGCGCATCTGGCCGGCGGACTGCGAGTGGCTCGCGCCGCCGGCCGGCCGGCTGGAGGACGCGCGGGACCGGCTACAGGCTGCGCTGGCGCGACGCGAGCTGACGGACAACCAGCGCGCCCGCTGGGCGGCGTTTTTCGAGGAGCTGGCCGTCTGGTCGCCCGGCGGCGAGCCGGGCCGGATGGCGCTGGTGATCAACAACGCGCTGGCCGTCTGGCCCGCCCTGCTCGCGGGCGCAGCGGAGCTGACCGTCGAGCGGAAAAAAATCCCGCTCGGGCCGGAGGAATGCGCAGCGCTGCGGCGGATCGTGGGCGAAATCGTGGGCGGCGAGCTGCGCCGACGGCTGGAGACGACCCGGGGCATCTTTGCGGTGCTGCAAGGCTACGAGCAGGTTTACGGCGAGGCCGTCCGCCGTGCGGGCCGGCTGACGTTTGCCGACGTGCAGCGCCTGCTGACGCCGGCGGCGGGCGCGCCCCGGCTCGCGCAGGACGGCGGCGGCGAAGGCCGGCTGCTGATTGACTACCGGCTCGACGCGGCGACCGACCACTGGCTGCTCGACGAGTTTCAGGACACGAGCTTCGGGCAGTGGAGCGTGCTGAGAAACCTGATTGACGAGGCGGTGCAGGACGCGGAAGGGCGGCGCAGTTTTTTCTGCGTGGGCGACGTGAAGCAGGCGATCTACCAGTGGCGCGAGGGCGACCCCCGGCTGTTCCGCGAAATTTTCAACCACTACAACGCGGCCGCGCCGGGCGTGATCGCCGAGCGGCCGCTCGCGGCGTCCTGGCGCTCGGGGCCGCCGCTCATCGCGATGGTCAACGCGGTGTTCGGCGCGGACGCGGCGCTCGCGCGGCTATTTCCGGGCGCGGCGAGCGCGGAGTGGAACCGCGAGTGGCGCGCGCACACCACCGCGGTGCCGGAACGCACGGGGCAGGCGGTGTGGCTGCACGCGGAGGACGAGTCCGCGCGGTGGGCGACGACCCTGCGGCTCCTGCGGGAGCTCCGTCCGCTGGAGCGTGGCCTGAGCTGCGCGATCCTCGTGCGGAAAAACGAGACGGCGACCGCGCTGGCGGACTATTTGCGCCGGGAAAGCCGGGGCGCGCTGCCCGCCGTGGCGGAATCCGACCTGCGCGTGTGCGCGGACAACCCGTTGGGGGCGACACTGCTCGCGCTCGCACAGGCCGCCGCGCATCCGGGTGACACGCTCGCGCACGAGCACCTGAAAATGACGCCGCTCGGCGCGGCGCTGGCGGCGGAAGGGCTGACGCATCCCGAGCAAATCACCGCGCGCGTGCTTGGGCAGATCCACGAGGAAGGCTTTGCGCAGATGGCCGAATGGTGGCTCGCGCGAATGGAGCCCTCGCTCCAGCCGGACGACGCGTTTTCACGGCTACGCGCGCGGCAATTTGTCGCGGCCGCAGGCGAGTTTGACGCGACCGGGAGCCGGGACGTGGCGGAGTTCGTGGCGTTCATGACCGCGCACAAGATCCGCGACCCGGAAAGCGCGGCCGTCCTCCGCGTGATGACGATCCACAAGTCCAAGGGCCTCGGTTTCGACGTGGTGCTGCTGCCGGATCTCGAAGGAAAGACTCTGGAGGAGCGGCGGAAAGGGCTGGCGGTGCAAAAGGCCGCCGACCGTTCGGTGGACTGGGTGCTGGACCTGCCGCCGGGATTTGTCCGCGACTGCGACCGGGTGCTCGCGGCGCACGTCACGGCCGCCAAGGCCGCCACCTGCTACGAAAACCTTTCGGTGCTTTACGTCGCGATGACGCGCGCCAAGCGCGGGCTCTATGTGATCACCAAGGCGCCGGGCGGCTCCTCTTCGGCGAATTTTCCCCGCCTGCTGGCAGAGACGCTAGGCGGCGAGACCCGCGAGGTGCGCGTGGGCGGCCTGATGCTGCCCGGCGCGTGGAGCGAGGGCGACGCGGATTGGCATCACGCCTTGCCCAGGACGGAACCGAGGGCGGAAAAATCCCAGGCCGAGCCGGAACCGCTCCCAAGCCTGGTTCGGGTGGCTCGCCGGGTGGCTCGCCGGGCCTCGGCAGAGAAGGCCGGCGCGCTCGGCTTCGCACCGCTTTTCTCCCTGACCGGAACGGGCGCGGCGGAGTTTGGCACGGCGGTTCATGCGCTGCTGGCCCAAGTGGAATGGGCGGGGGACGGGGCGGTGGAAAACCTCGTGGCGGCGTGGCGCGCGAGCGGGGCCGACGCGGCGGCGCGCGCGGTCGCGCAGGCCTGCCTGGAGGCACCGGCGCTGGCGGCGGTGTGGGCCCGGCCGGCAGGGCAGGCGGAAGCCTGGCGCGAGCGAAACTTCGAGCTGGTGCACGACGGCGTATGGGTGACGGGGGTGTTTGACCGCGTGGTGGTGGAGCGCGACGCGGCCGGCCGCGCGGCGCGCGCGACCGTGTTCGATTTCAAGACCGACCGCCTGCGCGGCGGAAACCCGGAGGAGCTGGCCGACGCGGCGACCCGCCATGCGGGCCAGATGGCGCTCTACCGCCGCGCGGCGGCGCGTCTGCTCGGGCTGCCGGAAAGCGCGGTGACGGCGGAGCTGGTCCTCACCGCTGTCCGGACGCGCGTGCCCGCAGGGTGAACTGCGGCCCGCGCCTTCACTCGTCGTAGCGCACGCTGCGGCCTAGGTAGCCGAGGAGCCAGCACTCCTTCCAGACCCGGTAGCGACCGGCGAGGGTGATTTTGCCGTGCTCCTCGCGCTCGGCGGGCGGAAAGAGAAAACCCAGCTCCGTGTTGACGCGCTCCAGCTCGCGCTGCTGGGCGTTGAGATCGGCGAGGGGATCGTCTGCCCATGGCACGGGAGTCTCGCCGGCGCGGGCGAGGCGGGCATGGTGCCGGGCAAGCAGCCGCGCGAGCGAGCGCCGCCAGGGGCGACGCTCGACCAGCCAGCTCTCGGGGTAAAAGCCGCCAAAGGGCAGGCAGAGGTTGTCGGTGACGTAGCGGTGGCCGGAGGCGGTGTTGGTCGCGAGCGAGTGGCAGACGGCGAGCGCTCCGCCGGGCTGAGGGAGAAAAAACACCTGCACGCGCAACGTGGCGGCGGCGTCCTGATAGACGGAGAGGCGCAGCCGCAGCCCGCCGCCAACCTCCGCCTGCAGCGCCTGCGCGGGCCGGAAGCCCTGCGCGCGCAGCCAGTCACGCAGACGCAACAGGCGCGGGTGCGTGGGCCATTCCTCACCGGAAGTGTTGGCGGCGAACCGCGGGAAAAGCGGCTGCGGCCCGAGACTGAGCGCCGCGATGGCGAACCAGTTGAAGAGCGTCTCCGCGAGCATCCAAAGCAGGAAAAACGCCGGGACAAGGGCCCAGAGCGGCCGGTCAATCAGCCCGAGGTCGTGACAGAGGCCGGCCGCGCCGAACGCGAAGGTGAGCCAGCGTAGCCAGCGGAAAAAAATCCCGAACAGCGGCGAGGCGAACGCCGGCCGGCCGGCCACGAGCAGCACCAGCAGCAGCGTGGCGACCAGCAGGGTCGGAAGGTCAAAATCCATGGGCGGCGAAAGGCACGCGACGGCTCACGCCGCGCGGGCGGCAGGCGGATCGCGTTTAGCCGAGACGCACGGGCATGATGACACACACAAAGTTGTCGAGCGTCTTGAACACGCCAGGGCTGACTTCGTCCTTCAGCTCCAGAAACACCTCGTCCTTGGCGAGCGCGTTGAGCGGGTCGAGCAGGTAGCCAGGATTGAACGCGACCTGCATCTCGGCCCCGCTGTAGGCCACGGCCATCTCCTCATGCGCTTCCCCAAAGTCCGGGCTCTGCGCGAACAGCTCCAGCCGGTTGGTGGTGAGCTTGAGTTTCAACGAGTTTGATTTCTCGGAGCAGACGAGCGCCGCGCGGTGGATGCACTGCGCGAACAGCTCCCGCTCGAGCTTAATACGCTGGTGGGTCTCCTTGGGAATGACCTGTTGGTAATTCGGATAGTTGCCCTCGACGACTTTCGAGTGGAGGTAAACGGAATCAATCAGGCCGCCGGTGTCCTTGTCCGTGCCGATCTGGAACGCTGCCCGCCGGTCGCTGAACGAGATTTTTAGCTTATCCCCTTTGCCCAGCATGCGCAGCAGCTCGGCAACGGTTTTGGCCGGAAGGATGATCGCGCCCGCGCTGGCGGCCGGCACCTCGAGTTCCTTGGAGACGAGCGCGAGACGGCGGCCGTCGGTGGCGACGAGTGAGAGTTTGCCATCCCGAAAGTTGAAATAGACGCCGTTAAGGATGTAACGCGTCTCGTCGGTGGACTGAGCGTATTGGACCTGCTGGAGCATGCCCATCAGGTCGGCTTGGCTGAGCGTGAAAGTCTTCTCCTCGCCGAATTCCGGGAGCGGCGGGAACTCGTCCTTGCCGATGCCGGTGATGCGAAAAGTGGAGCCGCCGGAGGTGAGCTTCGCTTGATGGCTGGGGGTGGTGTCGAGCGACACGTCCACATTGGGCAGCTCGCGCACGATGGTGGCGAGGCGTTTCACCGGCAGCGTGATCGCGCCTGCCTCCTTCACGTCGGCTTTGAGCTTACAGCGGATGCCGAGGTCGAGATTGGTCGTGGTGAGCGTGATCGAGTCCTTCGCCGCCTCAATCAGCACGTTTCCGAGGATGGGCATCGTGGCCTTGGAGCCGACGACGTTGAGCACTTGGGCGAGGCCGCTGGCGAAATGGTCGCGGTTGATTTTGAGTTTCATTGGGCAAGTGTGCGGGAAAAGATCGAATGCTAACAAGGGTGAAATAATCCTGACTTCAATAAGGAAAAATATCAGTCTTAGTATAGGGGCCGAACAACGGCCATAACTCCTGTCGCCACCCTCGTGAAATCGGCCCGCAAAGACCGCGAACAACCAGCGGCACCTACGCGAGCAACCGGGCGGTTATTCACACCCGGTAAGTTTCTAGCCAGATGCTGGCCGGTTGCTCGCATTCGGCTGGCTATGCTCGTCATGGGGCGCGGGGGTCGTCCGCCGCGGGAACACGTAGGGCTGGCCGCGCGCGCCGCAGATGGCGGGCGACGCCGAAGAAAATGTAACCGAGACAGACCAGCAGGAACGCCACTTCCTTAAACATCACGATCATCAGGATGATCGCCAGCCCGCCCACAAAGGGCCGGGTCCGCGTCTTGGTTTGCAGATCAATCTGTTTGCCGCTGGGATACCGAAAGGTGCTCATCATCAGGAGCGCGACCAGCAGCATGAGAAAGGGCAGCACCAACGCCCACGCTTTGAGGGCCTTGTCCTGGTCGGCGAGTTGCAACAGGAACAGCACCATGGCAGCCACCGTGGCGGCGGCGGCGGGCACCGGCAGGCCCACGAAATCTTTGTTGGAGTCCTTTCCGCTTTGGTGCAGCAGCGGGTTGGTGAGCACGTTGAACCGCGCCAGCCGCATGGCTGCGCACAGGAGATAAATGAAGCCCACACACCAGCCGATCTTGCGGAACCACACGATGCCTTGGGTAGGCGAGAGGATGAAAAAAAACATCATCAGCGCCGGAGCCACGCCGAACGACACCACATCCGCCAGCGAGTCGAACTCCGCGCCGAAGAGCGACTCGCGGCCGCCCATCCGGGCCAGCCGGCCGTCCAGCGCGTCAAACGCCGCCGCGCCGAGGATGAGATAGACCGCCAGCCGATAGTGATCCGGCGCGGACATCCCCAAGTATTCGCCGGGCCCGCCCGGCAGCTCCGCCAGCCGCGCATGGATGCACGACACCACCGACATGAACCCGCACAGCAGGTTGCCCGCGGTCATCAGGTTGGGCAGAAAATAAATCCGGCTTGCCTGCGCCACATGGTAGGGGTTGGCGGGATCATCCTTGCGGAGGTTGGGCATGGGAGAGGGGCTGAGGTCTTAAGGGCGGAAGGTCAAAAAGTCAAAGGTCGCCGGCCGGAGGCGATGGGGCCGTCTGTCAATGCGAGGAGCGAAGCGACGAAGCAATTCATCTGAAAAATTAGGCCGCGCGCTCATTTTTCCTTATCCTCCTTCGGTTTGGCGAGGGACTCGAGGTATTTCCAGAATTTCGAGTCTTGCTCGGCGAGCTGGCTCTCCGTCACAGGGAGGTTGTTGCGGAGGAGGAAGTCTTCGAGCGAGTTTTGGTGCAGGATGTGGAGCACGTGCAGCGTGTCGTCTGTGCGCGCCTCGAAGTAGAACCGCAGCCCGCCGCTCCGCAGCCGGTGGAGCACCCGCCCCCCGCGAGTGAACCGCCCCAACGGCTCGCGCGGGTGCGCGAGGTCGCCCGCCGTCAGCCCGGTGATGGGGCCGATGGCGTCGAGCTGCGCGAGCTTCCCGAGCTTGTTCAGCTCGCCGAGGCTCTGCTCGGAGAACGTGACCTGAAACATGGTTGCCGCCACGCTCCCACGCCCCGCGCGGCCGGGCAACTGCAAAGCGGGCCGCCCTTCTGTGGGGTGCAAACGCGGGAGAGCGCGGATGGAGTCACGCGGTCGTGCGACGCGCTTTTCATCTCCGCCTATTTTTTTGGTTTGGCGAGGTTAGGCGCGTCGCGCCTAACGTTTCAGCTCAGACACGAGGGCCGAAGGCCGAGTTGTCTGTGGCGGCTGGTTCGGCTTCTCCGGTTTCATTTCTTCAGACCGATCTGCTCAATAATGTTGGCCTCAGCAACTTTCCGCGAGCCTTCCATAAACCAGCAGCGGCGACCAACAGTCGCGCGTGCCTTATGGTAGTCTCGCATCTTCTCAAACAGAAGAATCCACATGAACGCCTCGCCTTCTTGAGGAACGAGCGTCTCTTCTTCGAGAATCACGCTACCGTCTGAGCCAAGAAACTCCGGCCAGATCATGTAGATGCCGTCTTTCTCCATATCTTCGCCTTCGTAGTGCAAATCTGAACGATAGCCTTGATACGGAACCTGAACGCGGCCGCCCTGAGCATATGGAATGAAACGATACCGAACTTTGAAGTCTGGTTCGCGGCCATTCCGTTGCTGATAGGGTGTCCACATACTCTTTGCCGAACAGTGTTATTAGGCCAAAGGGGTTTAGGGAATTGGCTGGGGCATGGGACGCAGAAAACCAAGGATAGGAGCTGGGACAAGTAAGAATATCAGGGGGCAATGGCAGAAATATTCTTTGGCTTTTTGCGGTAGCGCGGCGCGTCGGCAAAAGCCAAAGGAAAGACGATGTCAC
>CAIPZZ010000091.1 GCA_903869665.1 uncultured Opitutia bacterium
TCCTCGATGATTGGGGCGACCTTCGTGATCTGGTCGAGGCCGATAAACGCGTCCACCTCCGGCAGCGCGCCGGGGAGATCTTTGGAAAACCGCTGGGCCATACAGCCGGCGACGATGAGCTTTTGCTCACGGCGGCGTTTCACCAAGCCGCGGTTTTTGTGCGCCTCGAGGATGTGGCCGATGCTCTCCTCTTTCGAGGAGTCAATAAACGAGCAAGTGTTGACGATTACGACATCGGCGGAGGCCGCGTCGGGCACGACGGCCATGCCCGCCTGGTGCAGGTGGCCGACCATGACCTCGGAGTCCACGAGGTTCTTCGCGCAGCCGAGGGAGATGAGGCTGACCTTGATCATGGGGAAAACCCTGACGGCCGGCCGGCGCGCGCAAACGAAAAAAGCCGCGGCTCTCTGGCCGCTGTTTCCCTGCGGCCAGGCCGGCGGGTCACTTCTTGCCGGCCTTTGCGACCGACTTGGTGGCGGCGCGCTTGCGCTTGAGGTAGGCGTGGCGGCGGCGTTTTTTGATGACCTTGTTGTATTGTTTGCCCATGTGGAAGTGGTGGAAAGGGCGCAGGATGCTGCCGTGCCACCGGGCGAGTCAAGCTTCCGCCACACCCGTGATCCGACCGTCAGCCTCGCGCCGCCAGCGCCATGGAGGGGGTGAGGCGGTGTCCTTCAGCTGCCGGAACAGCGTTGGGTCGGCGCGCTTTTGTAATTCCAAGGTATCGAGGCCCTGGGCGGAGCAGGAGAGCACGCGCGCAAAGCCTTTGAAAATCTCCGCCCGGCCGAGCACCCGCGACAGGCCGGGCGGGGCGGGCGGCGTGCTGGCGGGCCGCTCCAGTGCCAGCCAGGAGTAGGGGAGGCTGCGAAGATCTATCCCCGCGCGCTGGGCGAAACGCACCCAGCCTCCGTCGGCTTGGAGCCCGGCGGGCGGCGGCGCGAAAAAGTGGCACCAGTGCCGTTCGTTGCCCGGCGCCAGCGCGCCGCACGCGCCCAGATGCGGGCATGGGGCGACGATGGTGAACTCCTCCCGCAGCCGCTCGCGCCAGGCGCCGAGCTCGCGGCTCACGGCCTGCGCGCCGGGCTCGACCCAGAGCACCGCGTCGGCGCGGCGGACGAGTGCGAGCAGCGCCTCACATGCGGGCGGCGTCAGCTCGTTGAGCACATGGCTGAGCACGAGCAAGCCGACCGGAGATTTCCCGTCGTCAACGAACTCCGCCACGCCGAGACCGGGAAACGCCTCCCGCGCTCTCGCCGCCGCGAACCCGCGCGCCGCCGCCGAATGGTCCCACACGCTCATGGCCGAAAAATTCTCCGCGCCAAATGCCGCGACCACCCGCCGCCCGGCCACGCCGCTGCCACAGCCCCAGTCCAGCACGGTGCGTCCGACGGCAGCGGTTGGCGGTGGGAACGGCCGCCAGCCGCGCCGCCGCAGCTCGCCCAACACGGCGTCCCATTTCCAACCGATCCGTTCCCCAAACGTCGCGTCGTAAGCGGCGAGGTCGCCCTCACCGCGCCAATAGGGCTCCGCCACCGGCTCGCCGCGCAAGAAAATCGCCCGCAGCCGGTCGAGTGCCGCCCAGTCGAGTTGTGCCGGATCCATGCAGTCCAGCGTGCGGGTGGCGAACGGTTTGGCGACGGTTTTTCGTCTGTGACGATGCACCCGAGGCCGCGTGAATCCGCGCCGGTTGTGCGTTCTACTCTCATCGGCTGCCAATTGCCGTCGGTCCGGCTGAAGTCATGGGGTGGGGTGGGCCGGGATGGTCCACCGAGCGCAAAACCGACTCCGCTGAGGGCAAACTGATGACAGACGGGGCCACTGGCTCGCAACCCGGCCATGGTTGCGAAACCCAATGACGTCTCAGCCGGCCGCGCGCAGCCTTTCGGCGAGCCGCCGCAGATAATCGTGGGTGTAAAGCCCGCTGCCGTGCCCGTCGCTGAAGGTGAAGCGCAGTGCGTAGTTCCCGACCGGCTCCCAGCCGCGCACGGTGACGCCGGGAAAAGGTGTCGGACCGTTGCCGCCATGCAGGTGGCCGAGGATGTCGCGTTCGCCAATGTTTTCCGCGCTCGGCGAGGCGGCGCGCAGCCGCTCCATCGGGAAAAATGTCTCCACGCCGTCGCTCCACGCGATGGCGACCTCGGTGCCGATGAGCTGGATGTTGGTGGGCGTGGGCA
>CAIPZZ010000092.1 GCA_903869665.1 uncultured Opitutia bacterium
CATCAGGACTATTTCGCGAAGAACCCACACCAAGGCTACTGCGCCGCCGTGATCGCGCCGAAGATCCGCAAGCTGGGCCATCATCCGCGCCTTTCTGCGTGATCCGCGGAGAAACTCATTTGGCTTTCGCAGCCGCCTCGGGTTTCAGCCAGCGGACAAACCACTCCACCGCCTCGCGTTCGGCCTCGGGGGTGACTTTGTGCGCGGTGCCTTTCTCGATGAGCGAGCGGAACCGGTCGTCGGCCCCGACGGCGTGGTAGGCGGCTTGCGCGGCGTCCACGCATTCCTTGAGGCCGGCGGGCGGAGTGCGGGGGTCGAGCTCACCGTTGATCGTGAGCAGTGGCCGCGGCGCGATGAGCGGCACCATCGCGGGGCCGTCAAACGGGCCGTAAATGCCGGGCGAGACTTGGTCGTAAAATTTCCGGGCAAACGCGGCGTCGGGCTTGGCCACGCCGGCGTCTTTCGCGGCGGCGTTGAACGCGTTGGCCACCGTGCCGGTGCGCTCCGGCCACGCGTCGTGGTCGAGCGCCCAGCGAAAACTCTCGACCGCGATGCACGGCACGACGGCGGCGATGCGGGGATCGGCGGCGGCGGCGAGATAGGCTTCGATGCCGCCCTTCGACACGCCGTAGAGACCGATGCGTTTGGCGTCCGCGTCGTCGCGGGTCTCCAGCCAGTCCACAAGGCGCATCACGTCCCACGCGGAGTCGAAGAAAAACGGGTGCTCGTGCGGCTCGGCCGGCGCACGGAAGGCGCGGAGGAGTGCGTCCTCGTAGGACGCCGCGCCGCTCTTGCCGGGCGTGGCGCGCTCGCCGTGGTAGCGGCCGTCAATTGCGACCGCCATGAAGCCGCGATCCACGAGCGTGCGCATGAGCGGCCACTCGTCCTCCTTTTTACCGCCGGTGCCGTGGAGCAGGATGACGACCGGCAGCCGCCCGGTCGAGTTGGCGGGTTTGAGCAGGATGCCGGGCACGCGTTGGCCGGCTTCGGCGGCGAAGGAGAAGCGGAACTCGTCGGGCGCGCCGGGCATAGCGTGGGCAGGGAGCACGTGGGAAACTTGCGCCGCGAGCGGCACGCGCGGGCGGTCGAGCAGCTTCAAGAAATCCGCACGCGGATTCGACGTGCTCACCGCAGGCGTGTCGGCCGCGCGCAGCGGCGCGAGGGCGAGGAGCAGGGCACAGAAAGTGAAAACCAGGGAGCGGGCGGGGATGAGGTTCATGGGGTAAGCCTGCAATAAGATCGGTAAGCACAGCCGAGATTTTAAGTGCCCGATTGTCGGAGTGGTTGTTTCGCGCGCTTTCGGTGATACATCGTGCTTTCGGTGTAGGTGTAAGTCACATCAAGGCGATTGTCCGACAATAGCAGCAGGCGGTAACGCGCAAACCGCCCTGTGGAATTCCAGTGAGCTGCGAACGACAAAACCCTTCCATTCCACGCTGTCTCGAAAATGTCCGCAGCTTCATCATCGAAGAGGTCGCGAACTCTCACGACATACGAATCACCAGCACGAGTGATGTTAAACTCAACGCTGGAATCATGCTCGTCACCATCGAACCAAGTGCCGACAAGTAGGTCGCGCTTTGATTTTTGCTTCGGTTTGTTGGACGCTTGCATGGGAAAATCGGGAAGACCTGAGTGGGAGGCTGAAAATTTGAAATTCCTAGGGCGATTGATTGCCCTTGAGAATTGTTGACGACCAAAAATTGCAGGCACCGCCGTCGGCCGCAAGGCGGCAAAATCCGTTGTGCCGCGACATTGCCACGCGGGGCGCGGGCTGTCTCGCTGGCGGTTTCATGCAAGCCGGAATCCTCCGCACCATCGCCCTGTTGCTCGCCCTGCTGTCGGGCTTGCTGCTGCCGCAGGCCCATGCGGTGGGCTGGCTTATCAAATGGATCGTGGGGCTGATGCTGTTTGTGACATTCCTCGGCATCCGGCCGGGGCGCGGCACGTTGGGCGTGGCGCACGCGCGTTTGCTGGCGGCCAATGTGGCGATGGCGTTCGCGGCATGGGGGCTGGGCTGGCTGGTGGGCGGGCGCGAGGTGGGGCTGGCGGCATTCTTCGCCGGGCTGGCGCCGACGGCCATCGCGGCACCGGCCGTCATGGGGTTCCTCGGCGGCCGGGCCGATTTCGTGGCCGGAGCGGTGTTGCTGAGCAATGTGGCGGTGCCGGCACTCATGCCGGTGCTGCTGCCGTCGGTGATCGGCAAGCTGACGGTGCCGGTGCGGTTTCAGGATGTGCTCGGGAGCGTGGCGCTGGTGGTGTTTTTGCCGGCGGCTCTGGCGGCGATCGTCCGAAAACTCCGGCCTTCGGCCGAAACCTGGCCGAAACGGCTGCGCAACGTGATGTTTGGCACTTGGGCCGCGGCGATGTTTCTGGCGATGGCCAACGCCTCGCATTACCTGCACACGCATGAGGTGGACCACACCGTCCTAGCGAAGATCGCGGCGGTGACCGCCGTGGTCTGCGTGGCTAATTTCGCGCTCGGACGGCGGCTAGCTGGGCGCGGCTTGGAGCGCGAGGGCAGCCAAGCGCTGGGGCAGAAGAACACGGCGTTCTGCATCGCCATGGCCACCGCGCACGCGACCCCGCTGGTCGCGCTCGGCCCGACGTGCTACGTGCTCTGGCACAATCTCTGGAACTCGTGGCAGCTCCAGCAGGCGGCGCGGCGGGACGCGGCGGACAAGGCGGGTTAAAACACGGAGAGCGCAGAGGCCGCAGAGGTTCGGATTTTGGGGGTAGCTGTAGAGGCGCAGATTTGCTGCGCCCTGAGGCACCAGCCGGACAAAGCGACACACCGCCGCGCCAGAACGTCCACTGGTGGCACAGGCAGGGTAGGTGTTCACCTCTGGCAAGCAGGCTCGCAGTTTGGCGCGCGGTGTGCGAAGACCGTGCCATCATGGATCCCGCCAAGCTCACCCAGATGTCGCGCCAGGCTGTCACCGACGCGCAAAACACCGCCCGCCGCCTCAACCACAACGAGGTGGACACGTGGCACCTGCTCGCGGCCCTCGTCGCGCAGGAGAACGGCGTCGTGCCCGGCCTGCTCAACAAGCTCGCCATCACACCCAGCGCCGTGTCGCTCGCCGTGGACCGCGAGCTGGAGCGGCTGCCCAAGGTCACGGGCAGCGTGGACACGTCGAAGGTTTACGTCACGCAGGCCGTCAACGAGGTGCTCACCCGCGCCGAGGAGGAGGCGAAGTCGCTCAACGATGATTTCGTGTCCGTTGAACATTTGCTGCTCGGTCTGCTCGATGTCGCCAAGCCCGACGCGCTCAAGAAACTCTTCAAGAGCTTCGGCCTCGACCGCGCGAAAATCCTGAAGGCGCTCAAGGAGGTGCGCGGCTCGCAGCGCGTGACGACCGACAACCCCGAGGCGACCTACGCCGCGCTGGAGAAATACGGCGTGGACCTCGTCGCGCAGGCGCGCAAGGGCAAGATGGACCCCGTCATCGGCCGCGACGAGGAAATCCGCCGCACCATCCGCATCCTCTCGCGCAAAACGAAAAACAACCCCGTGCTCATCGGCGAGCCGGGCGTCGGCAAGACCGCCATCGTCGAGGGCCTCGCGCAGCGCATCCTGCGTGGCGACGTGCCCGAGG
>CAIPZZ010000093.1 GCA_903869665.1 uncultured Opitutia bacterium
GGTGAACGCGGCCTCGGCGCGGACGGCCTTGGGCAGGGTGGCGTCGGCGGCGAGTTGCTTGAGGGCCGACTCGCCCTCCGCCACCTGACCCGCGAGCAGCGTGGCGACGGCCGCGCCGATTCGCGCGCGGGCGGCTAGCGCTGCACCAGCCGGGACCGAGGCGAGCTTGGCGGCCGCTTCCGCGTAGGCGGCGCGCGCGGCGGTGAAATTGCCCGCGCCGTAGGCGGCGTCGGCGAGGCGCAGTTGCGCGAGACCGGCCTGCGGCTCGCCGGCATGCTCCTTGATGAAATTAGTCAGTGCCGCCTCGGTGTTGGCGGCGGCATACGCCTCGGCCACGTCGCGCGCATGCTGAGCGGCGAGATAGTTGCGGCCCGCGTTGCCGAGCAGCGCGAGCACCAGCACCGCCGCGACGATGAGCACCAGCCGGCCGCGCTGCTTCCAAAACAGGCGCAGTTGGTCCTCCAGACCGGGCGCGACGTAGTTCTCATCCACCTGGACGAGGTTGCGGTCGTCGGCGGGCTTGGGCTTGGGCGGGAGGGAAGGCATGAGTGGGATTGGGCTTGGAAAACGGCTACGAGAGCAAAAGCCGGCCGCGCTGTCCATGCCGGAAATGATGGCCGTCAGAATCACACCCGGGCGTGGCCCGCCATCTCTCGGCACCTGCCGGGTCTCACCCCAGCAGCAACCGCGCGCCGGCAAGCGCGCCAAGCGCCAGCGTTACGTTCTCAAAGACTCGCTGGTCGAGCCGTGGCAGCAGCCAGCGTCCGCCGAGCGTCCCCACAAACACCGCCGGCGCGAGCAGTAGGTTGAACGAAAGGCTTTCCGCCGTCAGCAGACCGAGGTTCACCATGAACGGCACCTTGAACAGGTTCACGGCGAGGAAAAATACCGCCGCCGTGCCGACAAACTCCAGCTTGGGCAGGCGCATCGCCAGCAGATAGACGGCCATGATCGCGCCCGCCGCGTTGGCCACGAGCGTCGTGAAGCCCGCCAGCACACCGAGCACCGGCCCGAACCATGCTCCGGGCGCGGTGAGGTCGGCCCCCATGCGCCGGCGCGCGAGTTGGAGCGCTGTCAGCGCGAGCACGATGCCGCCGATGAGCAGCTTCGCCTGCCGGTCGTCCATCTGCCCCATGGCGAGCCAGCCAAGCACCACCCCGGCCGCCGTCCACGGAAACATCCGTGCGATGTGCCGCCACTGCGCGTGTTGACGGTAGGAGGCGACCGCGACGATGTCGCCGAAGAGGAGCATCGGCAGCACAAAGCCCGCCGATGCCTTTGCCGGCATGATCAGCGCGAACAATGCCGAAGCCAGCACGCCCAGCCCGCCGACCCCGGTCTTCGACACGCCAACAAACAGCGCGCCGAACACGGCGAGCGCGAGGGGCCAAGAGGAAAGGCTCATGGTCTCACCACGTTGTCAGCAGGCCGCACCTCGGGCGCGGCGGCGACGAAAGCGGCGGCGAGCGCGGCCCAGTCGGCCTCAGTTGTCTCCCAGCCAGCACTCACCCGGACGACGCGCTTGGCCTCGTCGGGCGCGAGCCCCATGGCGGCAAGCACATGCGAGGGGCCTGCTTTCGCGGTGGCACAGGCGGAGCCAGTGGAGACTTGGCAGCTGCGCGCGTCGAGCCGCGCGACCCAGCGGTGATTCTCGCCGTGGGGCAGCCGTAGCGCGATTGTGTTCCAGAGCCGCTCCGCGCCGGCGGCGATCACGGCCGTATTGGGCAGAGTGACGGTGATGGCGCGCTCGAAATTATCGCGCCAGCGCAGTCGCTCGGTCTCGAACAGAACTTTCTGCGTCTCGGCCTCAGTGAGCGCGGCGAGCATCGCGGCGACGCCGGGTAGGTTCTCTGTGCCGCCACGGTGGCCATGCTCCTGCGCGCCGCCGAGCTGGACGTGAAACCCGTCGGCCCGCGCCGGGATTTGCATGAAGCCCCCACCCTTCGGCCCGCCGAATTTGTGCGCGGAGGCGACGACCCAGTCCGCGCCGCCGAGGCCGGAAGCGGGCAGCTTGCCAAGCCATTGGGTGGCGTCGCAGAAAAACTCCGCGCCCGCGCGGCGGCAGCACGCGGCCAGCGTGGACCACGGCTGCAGGACGCCGGTCTCATTGTTTGCGGCCATGACGGCGACGGCGGCGGGCGCGGCCGGGCCGGCAAGCAGTTTTTCCAGCGCGGTGGGCGCAACGACGCCGGCGCGGTCAACCTCCAGCCACACGATGCGCGCCTCGCCGAGGCGCACGCGCGCCGCCTCGAGCACGCAGGGATGCTCGGTCGGGCTGATGGCGACGCGCGCCGCTGGCGGGAGCGCGCGCGCCCAGTGCGCGAACACGGCGTTGGCGCCCTCGGTCGCGCCGGAGGTGAACACGAGGCGGGCGGGCTGGCTGTCGAGCAGCGCGGCGAGCTGCTCGCGCGCGGCGTCGAGGCGGATTTTCACGCGGGCAGCGGCGCGGGTCGGGCTGGAGGGGTTTTGCCACGCTTCGTCCTGCGCGCGCAGCCACGACTCACGCGCGACAGGCGCGAGCGGGGCGGTGGCGTTGTGATCGAAGTAGGGCACGCGAGACGAAGGATGAATACTGTAGGATAGATGGAAAAGCTGAAGCGCGCCGGGACGTCACGCTCCACGTTATTCGAGTGTGAGCTTCAGCACGCAGGCGAAATCGTTGGGTAGCGCAGCGGGGAGCGTGACGCGCAGACCGGCGGCGTCCTGCGTCCAGGCGATTTTCTCGGACGAGCCCAGCAGCGAGACGGCGACGATCTTTTTTTCCAGCGCTCCGGGCTTGGCGAGTGTCTTCACCAGCAACCGGCCGTCGGCGGGGCGGCCGAGGAAAAAGGCGTAGAGCGTGCCGCCGTCCTTCGCCTGCGTGAAGCGGATGTCCTGCGCGCCGTAGCTCAC
>CAIPZZ010000094.1 GCA_903869665.1 uncultured Opitutia bacterium
GAAGCGCATCTGGTATTTGCCGAGGCCGAAGATGGCGAAATACTTCAGATACATCTCGTTCACTGCCTTGAACTCCGCCGCGAACTGCTCCTCGGTGCAATAGATGTGGGCGTCGTTCATCTGCATCGAGCGCACGCGCATGAGGCCGAGCAGCTCGCCGCTCTGCTCGTAACGGTAACAGGTGCCGTATTCCGCCAACCGCAACGGCAGGTCGCGGTAGCTGCGCGGCAACGCCCCAAACAGTTTGTGGTGGTGCGGGCAGTTCATGGCCTTGAGGTAGTAGCGGTCAACTCCAGCACCCGTGCTCAAGAACACGCGCCATGCGAAGTCACGCAAACCATGCTTGCGAAGAAGCTCCTTTTCTTTTTCCGGCAAAGGACTGTTCGGGTCCGTGATCAACTGACGGATTCGGCCAGCCAAGCGCAGTGGGGTTTGTCGAACTGGGTCATCCGCAGGAATGAATTTGGAAAGTTGATCGAACGTTTCCTTTTCAAGGCTTTCCACCTCAAGTTCCATTTCATCTTCCGTATTCGACGAACTGAGTTGTTCACGCAGCTCCATCGGCGGAAACATCGAGTCCGCATAGTAAGGCAGGTGGCCGGAGGTTTTGTAGAGGCTCTCGCGCGCGATGTGCGGCGTGCGGACGCGCTGGTAGCCGGCGGCGAACTCGGTTTCCTTCGCCAACTTTTCCAGCTCCTCAATCAAGACCGTGCCCTTCGGCAGCCAGAGCGGCAGGCCGGGGCCGACGTCCTCGGTGTCGAACACGAAAAGCTCCAGCTCCTTGCCGAGCTTGCGGTGGTCGCGGGCCTTGGCCTGCTCGAGGTTGTCGAGGTGCTGCGCGAGCTCCTCCTTCGTGGGAAACGCGGTGCCGTAGATGCGCTGGAGCTGCTTGTTCTTCTCGTCGCCCCGGTGATACGCACCGGCAATGGAGAGGAGCTTGAACGCCTTCAGCTTCGCCGAGTAGCGGACGTGTGTGCCGGCGCAGAGGTCCATGAACTCGCCGTTCGAGTAGAACGAGATTTGCTCGCCCGCCGGGATGTCGGCGAGGCGGCCGAGCTTGTAGCGCTCCTGCCCGCGCGCCGTGATGATCGCGGCGGCCTCCTCGCGGGAGACCTCCTTGCGGTCGAAACGTTGGTTCTCATCGGCGACCTTTTTCATCTCGGCCTCGATGCGTGTGAGGTCGTCGGCGGTGAACTTGTGGTCGAGGTCGAAGTCGTAGTAGAAGCCGGTGTCCGTGGGCGGGCCGATGTCGAGCTTGGCCTCGGGAAAAAGGCGCAGGACGGCCGTCGCAAGGATGTGCGACGCGGAGTGGCGGAGTTCTTCGAGCGGGGACATGGACATGGTGGTATGAGTGATCCTGCCTACGAATGCAGGGTCTGAACAGCCAACACCGCCCTCAAAACCGGTGGCTGTCAATCCACTGTCAGGGCAAACAACGCGAACGACGTCGGCCTTGGCGAAACTATACCTGCTCAGATCTCTTCTTCAGACCACGTCTTTGCAGGGAGTGACCATCCATGCCTTTGGGAATGAGCGCGACCCGACTGGCAGTTTGGTCAAAGGAAACAGAGAAGACGGCCAACAGACCGTTTAGGGATTTAAGCTGGCGGTAAATTGGGAAGTAGGTAGCGAGTTCCTTGTAGTTCCCAATCCGCTGCGTCAGATATGCCGTGACTCCAGAGATTGAGTTTGTCCTACAGGAACCGGCCAGTGCTTACGGCAGCTTAAAAAAATCGGTCGCGCATAAGCGGAATCGCAAGCCGCGCCCCGGAAGTCGGCATGACGAATGTGGCTTCTTTGGATTCAACTTCGAGCGGCTACTTCTTCACCGGTCCGAGTTTGTATCCGTCCTTGCCGTCGAGCATGGCCCAGCCGGCAGCGGTGAGTTCCTTACGGAGGGCATCGGCGGCGGCGAAATCCTTGGCTGCTTTCGCGGCCCAGCGTTTTTCGGCGAGGGCGGTGATGGCGGCGGGGGTGGTGAGCGTTGATGCCAACGTGGCACTCAAGCGAATGCCCAGTGTGTTCAAAATGGTGAGTGCGCATGCGATCTCAAAGCGGAGCCGCGCCTGCGGGATGGAGCTTTTTTCAAAGCCGTGAATCCCAACGAAAAATTGGCCGATGCAGTTGGGTGTGTTCAGATCGTCTTCCAAAGCCCGAGACAGGCAAAGTGCAAACACGCTATCATTGCGTGGATTGAGCAGCTCTTTGAGAGATGTCGGAGTAAGCTGGAGAAACGTTCCCGCTGCCATGCCGCTGATTTGACCGGCCCCATCAAGCGCAGTGTAAATGCGCTGAAGACCCTTTTCTGCGTCATTGAGCGTCTCCAACGTGAAGTTGAGTTGCTTCCTCGGATGGCCCATGAGCAGCGCGTAGCGGACGGCCATTGGGCTGAAACCTTTCGCGGTCAGGTCGTCGAGCGTGTAGAGGTTGCCGAGGCTCTTGCTCATCTTCTTGCCGTCCACGAGGAGGTGCTCGCTGTGATACCAGTGACGCGAAAAGGTCTGGCCGTTGCAGCACTCGCTTTGGGCGATCTCGTTTTCGTGGTGAGGGAAGAGCAGGTCCACGCCGCCGGTGTGGAGGTCAATCGTCTCGCCGAGAAGCGCCTTGCTCATCGCGCTGCACTCGATGTGCCAGCCGGGGCGGCCGGCGGCGGCGCCATGCGGGCCGGGCCATTGGTTCGCGCCGTCGTCGGGCTTCCACGCTTTCCAGAGCGCGAAGTCGCTGCCGTCCTCTTTCTCGTCGGCGTCGGCGGCCTGGGGCTTGCCGGCGAGGGCCGAGCCGATTTGCAGCTCGCGCTCCTTCACGCGCGAGAGCGCGCCGTAGCCGGGGAACGAGGAGACCTTGAAATATACGGAGCCGTCGGCGGCGCGGTAGGCGTTGCCCTTTTCCATGAGGCATTCGATCATGCTGACCTGTTCGCGGAGAAAGCGCGGGTCGGTGGCGCGCGGCTCGGCGTGCGGCGGGAGGCAGTTGAGCGCGGCGCAGTCGGCGTGAAACTTGGCGGTCCACTGGGCGGTCACGTCGGCGAGCGGGCGGCCCTCCTCGCGAGCACGGCGGATGGTCTTGTCGTCCACGTCGGTGAGGTTGCGGACGTGTTTCTCCTTGTCCGGGCCGAGCTCCAGTTCCAGCACGCGGCGGATAACGTCGTTGACGACGAAC
>CAIPZZ010000095.1 GCA_903869665.1 uncultured Opitutia bacterium
CCGACGCGCTCGCCGGCTGGCAGGGCGCCGTCTTCCTCAAAGGCAGCCGCCGTCACCGGTTGGAGACGCTGCTCGCCTCCGCTCCCGAACCCGCGCTCTGCGCGCATTGAAAATTTCATGCTCAGTTTCCTGTCCCAGTTTCTCGACCCGAAGCACGAGACCCCGCTGCGCCTGCTGGGCTACCTGACCGTGCGCACGATGCTCGCGACGGTGCTGGCGTTCGCCGTCGGGCTGCTGATCGGCCCGCGTCTCATCCGCCATTTTCGTGCACTCAAGTTTGGCCAGAACTACACCGACGACCGCGTGGGCGACGTGGCCGGGCGCTTCGACAAGAAAAACACGCCCCCGATGGGCGGCCTGATCATCTTCGCCGCCGTGCTGGTCAGCGCGCTGGTCTGCGCCGAGTTCAACGTCTGGGTGCGTGTCGCCCTCTTCGTCTATGCCGCGCTCACCGTCGCCGGCTGGCGCGACGACTACCTGAAGGTCGCCCACCAGAACCGCGACGGTATCCCCTCGTGGGAAAAAATTCTCTGGCAGTCCACGGCCGCATTCGGCGCGCTCGGCTGGCTGATGCTCGACCCGCTCAGCGCGGGGAAAATTCGCGAGCTGTGGGTGCCGTTCATCAGGGGCGCCGTCATCCCGCTCATGCCGTGGTGGCTGCTGCTCGGGATGATTTACCTCTGGATCGTCGGCTTCAGCAACGCCATCAATCTCACTGACGGTCTCGATGGCCTCGCCGGCGGCTGCACCATCACCGTCGTGCTCGTGTTCGGTATCATGGCCTACCTCGCCGACAACGTCGTCGCGACCAACTACCTCGGCATCTCCCACGTCCCCGGCACCGGCGAGCTGGCGGTCATCTGCGGCGCGCTCATCGGCGGCTGCCTCGCGTTTCTCTGGTTCAATTCCCACCCGGCCGAGGTCTTCATGGGCGACACCGGCTCGCTGGCGCTCGGCGGGCTGATCGGCGTGATGGCGTTCATGGTCCACCAGCCGTTTACGCTGATCATCGTCGGCGGCGTGTTCGTCGTCGAGGCGCTGTCCGTCATCGTTCAGGTCGGCTGGTTCAAGTGGACGAAGCGCCGCTACGGCGCGGGCCGCCGGGTGTTCCTCATGGCGCCGCTGCACCACCATTTTCAGAAACGCGGCTGGCCGGAGACGAAGGTCGTTTTCCGTTTCTGGATTCTCTCGCTCATGTGCGCCCTCGCCGGCCTCGGCACCCTGAAAGTCCGCTGAAACCAAAAATGAAACCCGCGCCGCCCGCCCTTCTGGGGCCGCTCCTCACGCTACCCGCCGCCATCCTCGGCGGCGGCGTGAGCGGCCGCGCGGCGCAGGTGCTCGTCGGCCAGCTCGGCGGCGAGGCCTTGCTCTACGATGAGCACGGCACGGGCGGCGGCCGGGAGATCTTCACCGCCGCCGAGGCGCGCGCGCACCGGCTCGTCGTGGTTTCGCCCGGCTTCGCGCCCAATCACCCCTGGCTTGCCGCCGCTCGCGCCGCCGGCTGCGTCTGCCTCGGCGAGCTCGACCTCGCCGCGCTTTGCTGGCGTGGCGCGGTTGTCGCGGTCACGGGGACCAACGGCAAGACCACGCTCACGGAGTTCCTCGCCCACTCGCTCCGTTCGCTCGGCCGCGACGCCATCGCCTGCGGCAACACCGGCCACGCCTTTGCGGCGCTCGCCGCCGAGGCCGGCGGTGGCGCGCCCGACACCACGGCCGTCGTCGAGGTCAGCTCGTTTCAGGCCGAGGCGCTGCAACACCTCCGTCCGAACGCCGTGCTGTGGACAAACTTTGCCGAGGACCATCTCGAGCGCCACGGCACGATGGAGCGCTACTTCGCCGCGAAGTGGAACCTGCTCGCGCGCGCCGCGCCGGGCAAAATTTTCGCCGGCCCATCCGTCGCCCGTTGCGCCGCTAAGTTCGGCCGCACGCTACCACTTGGTGCTTTGGTCGCCACCGAGCGACAGCCCGCCGATCCGCGCCTACGCGGCACGGCGTTTGAGCACTATCCCCAGCGGGAGAACTTCCTGCTCGCCGCCGCCTGGTGGCGTGCGGCCGGCCATGACGAGACCGCGCTGCTCGCCGCCGCGCGCACATTCCGCCTCGGTGCGCACCGGCTCGCGCCCGTCGCCGAGCACGAGGGGGTGACATGGTGGGACGATTCGAAGGCCACCAACTTCCACGCCGCCGAGGCCGCGCTCGCGGGCTTTGCCGCGCCCGTCATCGCCATCCTCGGCGGCAAGTCCAAGGGCGGCGACCTCGCCGCTTTCGTCGCGCGGATCGCACCGCGCGTGCGCCACGCGCTCCTGATCGGCGAGACGCGTCGCGAGCTCGCCGCCGCCTGCACCGCGTTTGGCGTTGGCCACACCGACTGCGGCGACCTCGCTGCCGCCGTCCGCCGCGCCGCCGCGCTCGCGCGGCCGGGGGAACACGTCCTGCTTAGCCCGGCTTTCGCCAGCTTCGACCAGTTCAACGGTTACGCCGACCGCGGCGCGCAGTTCGCCGCGCTCGTCCGCGCTTTGCCCGCTGCGCCTCCGTCCGCGTCGGCCGTCTTGTCCCTGACCGCCCGCCTTTCCGCCGCCTTTCTCGCCTGAAAACCTTAACCAAACTTAACATGAAAATCCTGAAAATCTTCGGCCTCGTCGTCGGCATCCACGCGGTCGTCTTTCTCTTCGTCTTCGCCATTCCCGGCTGCCGCAGCACCGGCAACACGGTCCCCGCCGGCGACACCGCCGCGACGTCGGTCGCACCCGCGCCGGCGTTCAATCCCGACACGCCCGCGCGTCCGCGCCCGCTGCGCCCCGACGCGCCCGCCGCGTCGCTGCCGCCGCCGGTTCCCGTGGCAGTCGCCGTGGTCGCGCCCGCGCCACCGCCGCCCGCCCCTGCTGAGACCTACACGGTAAAAAATGGTGACAACCTCTGGAGCCTCGCCCGAAAAAATAACCTCACCGCTGCCGAGCTCGCCGCTGCCAACGGCATTTCGGTCAGCTCCGTCCTCCGCCCGGGACAAAAACTCCAGCTCCCGCAGAAATCGGCCGCAGCGGTGTCCGCCGCCGCCACGCCGGTGGCGGATCCCGCCGGCACCACGGGTTATGTGGTGAAAAACGGCGAAACGCTCGGCAGCATCGCGTCCCGGCACCGCACGACGGTCGCCGCACTCCGCACGCTCAACGGCCTGCGCAGCGACACGATCCGCGCGGGCGACCGGCTGCGCGTGCCGGTCACTCCTGGCGGCGGTGCTGCCGCCGCGGCCGCGACGCCGTCTGCGGCCCCGGCCGCCGGCGACGGTCTCACGCACACGGTGAAGGCCGGTGAAAAACTCAGCGACATCGCCAAGACCTATGGCGTGAGACAGCGCGACATCGAGGTGACCAACAATCTCACCAATCCGAACAGCCTGCGCGCCGGTCTGGTGCTCAAGATCCCCGGCTATCAGGTCCCGCCTCCCTCCCGCGGTCCGGTTAGCGCCGCGCCGCCCCCGCCGGCCGCTGCTCCGGTGACGGCCGCGCCGCCCCCGCCGTCGGAAGCGCTGCCGTCGTTGCCCACGCTCAACTTCGGCCCGCCGCCCGCCGCCGCGTCCGCCGCGCCGCCGCCCCCGCGCAGCGGCCCGACCATCCAGATCGAGGACGGCGGGGCCCCGCGTATCCGCCAAGACGGTGCGCGCTAAGATCCCTGTTTCCCCATGACCAGCGCTGTCACGCGTCCCTCCAGCCCTGCGCTCAATTGCGCCGCGATCATCGTCGGTTGTGCGTTTGCGCTGCTCGCGCTTGGGCTGGCGATCTTGTTCAGCGCCAGCGTGTCGTTCCGGCAGGGCACGTTTTTTTACCTCAACAAGCAGGTGGTGGGGGCGCTGCTCGCGTTCGGGCTCGGCTGGTGGGCGAGCCGGACCGACCTTGAGCGCTGGCGGCGGCAGGTATGGTGGATCGGCGGCGTGGCGGTGTTGCTGCTGTTGCTGGTGTTGGTGCCGGGCCTCGGCATCGCGGTGAAGGGCAGCCGGCGCTGGCTCGGGTATGGCTCGGCGCGGTTGCAGGTGTCGGAGTTCGCGAAAGTGGCGATGGTGTTCTGCCTCGCGCACTTTCTCGCCCGCCGGCAGACGCAGATCCGCGACGGGCGGCGCGGGGTGCTGCCGGCGCTGGGCATGGTGGCGGCGTTCGCCGGGCCGATCGCCTGCGAGACGGATCTCGGTATGGCGGCGCTGTTCGGGGCGATCGGCCTGATTTTGCTCTGGCTGGCCGGCGCGCGTTGGAAACACCTGCTGCTGGCGACGACGGCGGCGGTGGCGCTGCTGGGACTGAAACTGATGCTCACGGGCAACCGGATGGACCGGCTGGAGAAATTTCGCAGCCATGAGACGCCCTACCAGCTCAAGCAGTCATTTTACGCCTTTGCTGCCGGCGGGCTGGACGGCGTCGGTCTCGGCGAGGGACGGCAGCAGCTCGCCTACCTGCCCGAGGCGCACACGGATTTTATCTTCTCGGTCATCGGCGAGGAGCTCGGGCTGTGGGCGACGCTGGCGGTGCTGGCGCTGTTTGTGACCATCTTTGTCTCCGGGCTCGCGCATCTGCGGCGTGCGCCCAACCAGTTTCAGTTTCTGCTCGTGGCCGGGGCGTTGCTATTCATCACGCTGCAGGCGCTCGGCAACCTGCTTGTGGTCACCGGCGTAGTGCCGCCGAAGGGCATCTCGCTGCCGTTCATTAGCGCGGGCTTGTCCAACCTGCTCGTCA
>CAIPZZ010000096.1 GCA_903869665.1 uncultured Opitutia bacterium
GTGGCGTTGAAGCATCTGTGGGCCGGGCTGAGTGTAGGGGCGCAGACTTGCTGCGCCCAAGGATGTTCCCGGAAGGTCACAGCAAGACTGCGCCCCTACGATTCGACGGCTCACGCGGGCATGAGCGCGAAGTAGGGCTGTTGGGCGAGGTCGGGGCCGAGGCCGGGATAGATTGTCCGGCGGCCGTCGGTAAACACCGGCTCGAAGTAATAGGTGAGCGGGTAGGGCGCGGCGGTGTAGTCGGCGGGGATGGTCGCGCTCCAGCCGCCGCCGGGCGCGGGCGTCATCGGCACGGGCGCGACCCAGCGCTCGGCGTGGTTGGCGTGGCGGTAGTGGAGCCGGACCATCTTTGGCGGTGTGTATCCGTCGGACGCGAGCGTGAGTGTCAGTGGTTGGTTGCGGCGGAACGATGTGGGCGGCGTATGCACGAAGCCCGGTGCCTGACGCGATGGTGCGGCGGGGACGAGAGTGGCGACATTTCCTTCCCTCCAGCCGATCGCTGTCCTTCCCTTTTTTTCCGGCGAAGGCGCGGCGCGCTCCATGGCGGCTATGTCCTCGTCGATGTGTGTGATATGATCGGCCCAATTGCCGTGCTGATACCACGCATCGCCCCATGCAAGGTCGGCGACGTAGACGTCCTTCGTGACCGCCGCGACCTGCGCCCAGGCGGCGCGCGCGGTCTGGTAGCTTTTCACGGCGGCTGCGCGCGTGGCGACATCCCCGGTGCATTCGTAGAGCGCAAACATCACGGCGGCCCGAAGTTTGTGCGCAAAAAAACGACCGAGGCCGGCTTGCGCCGTCACATCGGTTGTGAGCCGCCGCCATACCGGCGTGCTGCGGTCGCGGACTTGTGCCGCCGCCCGCGCCAAATTTTCCTCGGCGACCTGCCCGAGATTTTCCAGCCATTGCGCGACTTCTGCCGGAGAGTATTTGGCGTTGACCGGGCTGGCCGCCGGGGGTTGTTGAACCATCGCAACACTATCCAGCAGTTCATTGGCGTAATCCTCAGGCCGGGAAAAAAGCTGCGGATCAAGCGGGCTGACTCCGCCGAAATTTTTTGGGGTGGTCGTGTCGCCGAATGGCGCGGTGCCGGGCGCGCTGGCGATGGGCATATTGGAATACAGCTCGGGCCAATACATGTTGTTCGAGGCCGACACCAGATGCGCGGTCGTGACGAGCGGCAGGATGCGGCTGGCCGCGCCGAGTGCGGTTTCCACCGCCGGCGCGGCAGCGGCACCGTAGTCGTCGCGCAGTTGCCGTCGCCAGACCTCGGGCTGGGTGTCAGGGCTGTAGAGCAGCCGGCCCCAGAGGCGGTAGGTGTAGCGGTATTTCTCAAAATCGTGGTTCGGCAGCGACGAAGCGCGGAGCGTGGTGTCGGCGTAGCCGTCGCGGCCGCCGGGCAGGCCGGAGCCTTTGCGGCCCTTGAAGGAGAGCGGGTCGAAGATCTCGTGGCCGAGGCTGCCGCCGAAGGAGCCGGCGCGCGAGTAGGCGGCGGCGAACACCGGGTCGCCCCACAGCAGCAGGCGCTGCGTGCCGGGCCAGATGCGGTGATAGACGCCGAACTTGCGCTCGACGTTGAGCAGGTCGCCGTAGCCGTAGCGGATGAAGCTGCGCGAGCCTTCGCTGAGCGTGTAGAGCCGCTGGCCGGGCTGGCCGGTGGGGATCTCCGTCGGGCGGATGTCGGCCTGGTGGTAGGGCAGGCCCATGTGCTCCGCGGAAAATTTTGGGACGACCGTGAACGGCAGGCCGGTGGCCGTGGCCGTATCGATCATCCGCTGGTCAATGCCTTTGGCGTGTAGGTCGAGCGTGACGGGCCGGCCGGCTTGGTTGAGGCCGGAGAAAATCGTTTTCCAGAAATCGAAGTTGCCCTCTGGCACGCCGCTCTCGCCGTGGGTGCGGAAGGTCACGCCGCTGATGTTGGGGCATTCCTTCAGGATGAGCGCCACGGCGTCGCGCGAGTAGGGCGCCTGCGTCTGCGTGGTGAGGCCGGTGATAAGGTGGTTGGCGTTGGGGCTGTTGGGCCACTCGAAGGAGTGCGTCCACAGGCCGAGGAAAAAATCCAGCCCGCGCGCGGCGGCCTCGTCGCTGATGAAGCGGAGCATGGCGAGATTGGCGTCGCGCTCGGCGTCGGGGAGGTTGGTCGCGCGCACGTCGTAGCCGGGCACCTTGACGAGAAACGGATACGCGAAATGCAGGTAGCCGTCGCGCAGACCGAGCCCGCCTTCGTAGCCGCCGTCGTAGCCGAGACCGAAGGAGAGGTTGAACCGGTTGAAGCGGTGCGCCGCGAGCATCGAGAGGTAGTCGCGCCAGAACACGCGGTCGTTGAACCAGCCTTTGTCCTCGACGGAGCTGGCGAAGAGGCGGATCACGCTGCGGATGGGGTTGGCGGGGCGCTCGGCGACTTGGGCGGCGGGGTGCAGCGCGGCCAGCGCGGCAGCGGGATCGGGGGCCAGCGCGACGGCGTCGGCGAGCTCGGACAGCACGTAGGACAGGCCGCGCGCGTCGCGGCCCTGGGCGAGCGTGACTCCGCGATCGGGGAGTAGGCTGTGGGCGAGTTTAAGTGACTCAGCGGCTTCGGGCAGTTCCTCCTCCCCAACATAAGTTGACACCCTTGATGTGAGCATGGGGCCGCCTGCGACAACGCAGTTATCACTCGGCCGCGCCTCGTTCTCGTGCGCGACAAAGCGCACGTCGAAACCGCGCCCCACGAGCGCCGCGCGCAACTGCTCCGCCGCCCACTGCGCCGGCGGCGCAGACGCGACCTTGTCGGCGGGGTAGCGGATGATGGCGACGCCTTTGCCGATGGAGGCGGCGGCAGCGGTGGTCGTGCTTGCGCACGAGGTTAGCGCGCCACCGGCCACGCCAACGGCGGCGGCCGCACCGGTCTGGGCGATAAACTCACGACGGTTCAGTTGCTTCATGGGGCGACGGGGTGGGGGAGAGCCGGGAGGTTGCGTCCTCCGCCCGCCCGGCGCAA
>CAIPZZ010000097.1 GCA_903869665.1 uncultured Opitutia bacterium
GCCGGCGCGGCGGACGGCGAGGGCCGCATCGCGCTGGGGGAGCTGATCGCCGACGCGGACAACCGAGAGGAGCAGCGCGCGGCTCTGCAGCTGCTTGCGGGCGCGTCGCCGTCCGGCCCGGCGCGCGAGGAGCTTCGCGTGATGCTGGAGAAACGGATCGATGCCAGCCCCGAGCACCCGTTGCTGGCGGACCTGCTGCTGACGCGCGCGCGGCTGGCGCTGGAGGAGAAAAGTTTCGACGCGGCCGAGGTGGACGCGCGGCGGCTGCTGGACAAGTTTCCCCGCTCGCCGCTCCGGACAGCGGCTTACGGCACTCTGGTGGGCGTGGCGTGGGAGCAGGCCCGCTACCGCGCGGCGGCCGACTCGGCTGATAAGGCGCGGGAGGGGCTGCCGGCGGGTGCAGAGCGCGCCACGCTCGGCGCGCTGCGGGCCGAGGCGTGGTTTCACGCGGGCGAGAACGGCGAAGACGCCAACGATTACAAGAACGCCGCCGCCGCTTACGCCGCCGCGTTGGAGGAGCCTCCGCCGAACGTGCCCACGGGCCGGCTGGTCTTCTGGCAGGCGCTCGCGCTTATGCGCGCGGGGCTGGCCCGCGAAGCAGGCGAGCTGCTGGATCGGCTCGCCGGCGACACGCGGCTCGACCCGCTCAATCGCTGGCGGGCGGAGTGGAACCTGGCGAACAAGCTGAAGACGCTGGAGCCAGACGGCGTGAGGCAGGCGTATGCGCGGGTCAACCGGCTGCTCGCCGATGCCCCGGTGCCTGGCCTGGCGCCGCCGGCCGGGCTGGCCGAGCTGCGCGTCCAGATGCGCTGGCTGCAGGCGCGGCTCGCGCTGGACGCGGGCGAGGCACCGCGCGCGCGGGAGCTGGCGCGAGCGCTGCGAGAGTCGCTGGCGGCCGCGGCGGAGATCGCGGCGGATCTGCGCGCCGAGGTGGCGGCGGGCGCGCAATTGCTTGAGGCGCAGGCGGAGCTGTGGCTCGCCGCCGAGCCGGCGACGAAGGAGGCGAAGCAGGAGCACGAGACCGCCGCGCTGGAGACGCTGCGGCAATTGCGCGCGGATTACCCGAAATCCAACGCGGCGATGGACTCCTTTCTGGAGGAGGCCGAGCACCAAGCGCGGCCGGGCACCGGCCAGAAAATCGTGGAGGCTGAGACACTCCTGCAGCAACTGGCCGACAAGTTTCCCGACCGCCTGCCTTACGCGCCCCTGGCTCTATTCCGCTGGGCGGATCTGGAGGCGCAGCGTGGGCGGGATTATTATGAGAAGGCCTTGGATATTCTGGACCAACTGCTGGGAAAATATCCCGGCGGCGACCTCGTGTTTCCGGCACGAATGGAGCAGGGTCGCCTGCTGAGCGAGCTCGGGCAGTTTCCGAAGGCGGAGTTGATCTACGATCTGTTGCGGCGCGATTTCGCCACGCACCTGGGGGTGCGCGAGGCCGAACTCGCGCTAGCCGACACGCACGCCGCGCAGAGGCTCGCGCCCGACGGCGACAAGCACTTCGATGCCGCGCTGTCCGGCTACCTCCGGCTGCAGGGGCTGGCCGGCGTGTCGCCGGAC
>CAIPZZ010000098.1 GCA_903869665.1 uncultured Opitutia bacterium
GACTACGACGAGGGCCTGGCCCGCCGCCGTTACCGCGTGTTCAAGGAGCAAACGTGGGACGCGCTCCCGTCGCGCAAGGAAATTTTCCACTACCACCTCGTCAACGCCCAAGGCCCGGTCGGCGAGGTCGAGCAGAACATCCTCCGCGAGCTCCAATACCAGAGCACCCTCGAGCTCGACCCGCGCACCTACGACCGCCTGCGCGTGCTGCCCGTCGCCAGCGAGATTGTCGTCCACGCCCGGCAGGAGATGGTGAAACGGCTCGACGCCTATGAGTTCGAGCACAGCGCGCTGCTGGGGAAGGTCGTCGCCTTCATCGAGAGCCGCATCATGCCCATCATCGTGCGCCACGCCATCTCCGGCACCGCACTCGTCAACGCCGAGGACCCGCTCCTCGACGACCCGCTTGCGATGGCCATGCTGATAGACGTGTTTTCCGAACGCGGCTACCACGCCGTGATTGACCTGCATCGCATCGAGATTCCTGAGAAATTCGACCCGGCCACCGGCGCCATCACCTGCCGGCTGAAAAAGGTCCACCGCATCCAGATCCGCTTCCACGGCTCGGAAATCCGGCGGGGGTGAATGGATCGCGTCTGACTTTTCACGCTTGTGCTTGAACTGAAGACTGGCTCCTTGGTCCGTAGCTAGCTTGTGCCGCCTATTCCTATGACACCCCTGCCCAAAGCTCCGGCCAAGAAGCGCACCGAACTATCCCTCGGAACGGTTGTCGCCGTGGCTTCGCTTTGTTCCGCGATTGTCTCGGGCGCGGTCGCTTGGACTGTCGTGCGTTTCACGGTCGCCGAGGCCAAACCCGCGACCGTGGCTGCGAAGGAAAAGCCATTACCCCAATCGGAGGTGCAAATGAGGGCTTATACGGTCACCCCACCTCCGGAAAACGACGTGATTGAGAGGAGCCAGATTCCAATCTCACCCGTCAGCATGCCCATCACTAAGGTGCTCAGCACAGCTGACTCTGCCATCAATACGGTGTCGGCCTTGCAGGAACAGTATGACACAAACCCCTATTTCAATAATCGCGGCACACTGAAGGGATATCTGAACTCAATCCAGACGAACGCGCGGCAACTGCAAGACCTGGTCGCCCGCGAAGCCTCATCTGAAGATGTGTCCACCAAAGCCCGTAGTTTGGATGCGGCGCTGGAACGGACGATCAAGCGTCTGGATGAGCTCGCCGCCAAAGACACCGAAAGAGACCAAAACGAGGCCGGCATCTCCCTAACACTCAAAGCCAAACTGGAAGAAATTCGCACCTCGCTGCCTCTGCCGTAAACGGGCCTGTCTGTCACTCCGCCCGCAATGAGTGCAGGTCCTTCAGCCGCCGCAGCGGCGCGAAGCGCCAGGCCACCGCGCCGACCACCGCCAGCGTGCCCAGCCCGCCGACGACCGCCGCCGCTACCGGGCCGAACCGCGCCTCCATCAGCCCCGCGCGCAGCGCCCCGGCCTCGTTGGAAGTGCCGATGAAAATCTGGTTCACCGCCGTCACCCGCCCGCGCAGCGCGTCGGGCGTGAGGAACTGCACGAGCGACTGCCGCACCACCACGCTGATGTTGTCGCACGCCCCCGCCACC
>CAIPZZ010000099.1 GCA_903869665.1 uncultured Opitutia bacterium
ACGGCGACAATGCGTTTCGTCTCAGTGTTGATCAGGATGCTGTTTTTCATGGGGAAATCAGTTGGTGGTGGTTTCGGCGCGGCCCAGCACAGCGGCCCAGCGGTCAATTGCCGGCGTTTTACCGGACAGTACGGCGATCAGCGTGCCCACGGTCTCGATGCGCGGCCACGTCTCGTTCGAGACCATGGCTTTTGCCGCCATCAGACCCCACAAACCGCCCGCGCTGCCGTGGAATTTGATCAGCCTTGCGAGGGCCTGCACCTCCGGAGAGGCTCCGCGCGGCGGGCTCGAGTAAAATGACGCATGCCCACCTTTGGTTTTGTTGTGCATGGCTCCTCCAAGCCACAAACGGACCTCCGCCTCGGTCGGCATCTGGTCCGCGCTGAGGCTCAGCAGCGGAAGCTTCGAAACAACGATTTCAATGACTTGGTTTTTGTTCATGACGAAAAATCAGGGGGCGAGCGAGACGACGACGCGCGCATTCAGCGGGCAAAATCCGAGCACGCGCTGCGCGTTCCATATCGCGAAACGGCGGTTGGGCGCGTAAACGTACGCGCAGCAAACCGACCGGCGGCCGGTTATATTTATATAACGGACAAACCACAAACGGGAGGTGGGGATCATAAAGAAAATGGGTGCCAAAAAACCGCGGCATCGGCTCCGGCTCCGGCAGCAAGCCGGACGGCGGAGGCATGGCGGCGGGTTGTTGGCAAGAAAAGCGGGCGCCGCGGCCGTCCGCCGCGGTCGCCCAGGTGCTCAGCCGGCCGGAGTGTAACCGGCGGCGGTCTCGACCGCGCGCCACGTCGCGCCGTGCGCAGGGAAACCGATGATGGCGCCGCGCTTGGCAACGGCGCACAGGCCGCAGCTGGCACAGGTCACGCCGGCGCGATACGTGGCAGGGCAAACCACGATCCGCCGGCCGGCGGGAGTCTTGAGGCCGGCGGAGCGCTCGCGATAGGCCGCGCGCGTCTCGCGTTTCCGTTTGCCCGCGGATTTGGGCAAGACGACCGCGACGGGGCCCGCGCCGGTCGCCGCCAATTCGTCCGCGTGCGTCGGGTTGTTGGCGGACAGATTAACGACAAACCCGCCCGCGTTGGCGGCGCGGACCGCGGCGAGGTTTGCGGCCGTCGCCGGCTTGTGCGTGTAAGTGAAGCCGCGGCGGCCGACGTTCGCAATCACAAGTTGAGCGAGGGCCCGCGCGTCGATCCGATCGCCAACCCCGGGGAGGTCGCCGGCAACGGCGTAACGCCAAAGCGAGCCACGCGGAATCCGGCCGACCGCGCGCACGAATTTGCCCCACGGCAGGCCGCGGGCGCCGGCCGTGACCTTGCGCCAATGCATGCCGGTATGCCCGCCGGCTGCGTAGCAGATTTTCAGAAATGGACACGACGGCGGACACGTCGCGGCCGAGCCGGTGGCGACCGGCATGGGGCCGGTTTTGCGATTACTCGAGGCGAGCGTGAGCGCCCAGCGCATCACGCGCGGGAGGGTGCGGGTGCTCATTGGGCGGCCTCCAATACACGGACGAAGACGTACCCGCGGCGCGGCAGGCCGCCGACGACCCAGCGGCCCGCCCACGGGTTGAGCGCTTCCGGCGTGCCGTTGCGCTTGAGATCCTCGGCCGTGAATTTCGCGACCAGTGCCGCGCGGGCGCACTCGTGCGCCTCGGTGATCCCGCACTCATACGGAAACGGAATAGAGATGCGGCCGCGCTCGGCCGTGGCGGAAACTCGAGCGCCGCGGGTGTCCGTGGCGCCGTGGTATTTTGTAACAATGGCTTGCGTGATCATGTTTGGGCGGTGGTTAGAATGTGAACACAGCGGTGACGGCCGCCCAGAAAAGGGCGGCGCCGACGACCACGCCGGCGAAAAGCGAGATCGCCGCTAGAAAGCGGCGGGTCGATGGGCTCATGGCGTTCCCTCGCCTTGAAAGGCGAGGTCGGAGTGCTTGGCTTTCCTTAAGGCCTTGCGCAGCGATTCCATTTTGTTGCGCGCGATTACCGAAAAGTTTTTGCCGGTGACTTGGTCGCGATAATACCAAGACCGCTTTGGCTCAAGCGGGCCGCGTTTTGCGTGGAATGGGGTGGAGCCGGTGCGGGTGCGGGTGCTCATCGTGCGGCCTCCTCGATGCCGGCGGCGGTGATCTTGCTTGTCGGGCCGGATCCGGCCGCAAGGTCGGAATAGTATTCGGCCAATCGGTGCGCGCGCGCCATGGCGGCCTTGAAGGGGCGGTAGCTCATTTGGCCACCGAACCAGCGGCCGAAGCTCGCGACGTCGCGCCATTCGGGACCGAGGCGCGGAAGATTTGATGCGAATCCGGCGACGGTGCGGCCGGTGCGTTTATGTTGGCGGACGGCGATTCGGGCGGCGTGGCTCATTGTATTGGTGCTCAGAGGGAGAAAAACGCGGTGACCGCCGCCCAGAAAAGGGCGGCGCCGAGGAACCCGCCGGCGACTGCCAGAAGGTGAATTGCGACGGTGCGGAGCGTGGATTTCATGGTGGTGTG
>CAIPZZ010000100.1 GCA_903869665.1 uncultured Opitutia bacterium
CTCCGGCGAAATGAGCGCGGCCCGCCGCGTCACTCGCGATACCAGCGGCCGTTCACCCGGACAAAAACCGCTTTGCTCTCCGTGCTGCCCGGAGGCAGCACGAACGTGGCACGGTTGCCTGTCTCGTCATAGGTCGGGGTCGCATTTTGGATGGCCTGTATGTCCGCAAGCATCATTTGCGTCATCATCGCACCCGCCGGGCCCTGCATCATCGCCTGCACCTGAGCCATTCCTTCCGGCCCCATTCGCGCCTGCTCGTCAGGCGTCATGTAGGTCAGCATCAGGGCGAGCATGTCCCCACCTTGCGCCAGCCGGGCAAAATCTTGGATGGCCGTCCCAAGCTCCGATTGCGGATCGAAGGCAGGGGGAGACGGCGGCACGTCGGCCACCTTCAGTGGCGGCGGTGGCTCGTTGGGCTCCGGCATCGGCTCCTCCGCCAACGGTGGGGCCAGCTCGACGACCGGCGCGGTTTTTTCCACGGGCACGGCAGGCCAAAGCCACCATGCGGCCCCGGCGATCAGACCGACGATGAGAAGAACTGAGGGGATATGTTTGGAGTTCATCGAATCATCGGGAGGATCTGAGTTTGAGCGGAACGAAATTTCGCTCTCAACGTAAAGACGTGAACCGGCTCAGATATGGATCGCCTCGCCGAGCGAGGCCGCGGCGGCCTCCATCACGGCTTCGCTCAGAGTCGGGTGCGCGTGGATGGTCTGGTGGATTTCCTCGACGCCGATCTCCTGCTCGATCGCGAGGCCGAACTCCCCAATCAGCTCGGTCGCCTCGCTGCCAATGATGTGCGCGCCGTAGACCTCGCCGGTTTTCGCGTCGGAAATAACCTTCACGAAACCCTCGCTCTCGGCCGAGGCGACCGCCTTGCCAGAGGCGAGGAAGGGGAACTTGCCGACCTTGTAGTCGAGCTTCTTCTCCTTGGCGGCCTTCTCGGTAAGGCCAATGCTTGCGACCTGCGGCTGGCAGTAGGTGCAGCCGGGGAAATTCTTCACGCGCTTCGGCGCGCCGTGGCCGAACATGCCGTTGACGGCGTTGATCGCCTCGTAGGTCGCCACGTGGGCGAGCCACGGGGGGCCGATGATGTCGCCCGCGCCATAGATACCGCGCAGGGTGGTCTGGTAATCGTTGCCGACCTTGAGATAGCCGCGGTCCAGCTCGGGCTTGAGATTGGAGGCCAGCACGCCGTCGAGGTTGGGCACGACGCCGATGGCCGAGAGCAGCAGCTCAGCCTCGACCTCGGTCTTCTTGTCGCCGGCGACGAGGTCAACTTTGACGGAATCCTTCCCGACCCGGAAATTCTCACACTTCGTGCTAAGATGCACGGCGATGCCCTGCTTCTCAAAAGCCTTGTGCAAGGTCTTGGAGACCTCCTCGTCCTCGACCGGCAGCACCTGCGGGAGCATCTCGACTAGTGTGACCTTCGCGCCGAAGGCGTTGTAAAAATAGGCAAACTCCACGCCAATCGCGCCCGCGCCGACAATGATGACCGACTTGGGCAGCGTCTTCGAGGCCAGCGCCTCGCGCGAAGTCATCACCCGGGTGCCGTCCACCTCGACGCCGGGGATACGGCGCATTTTGCAACCGGTGGCGATGAGGATGTTCTTGGTTTTCAGAAACGTGCCCTTCTTGTCGCCGCTGGTGATAGTGACCATGCCCGTGCCGCTCACCTGCCCCGCACCGACGAAGTAATCCACCTTGTTTTTCTTGAATAGAAACTCGATGCCCTTGGCCATCTGTCCCGCGACGCCACGCGAGCGCTCCATGACCTTGGCAAAATCAAACGTCACCCCAGTCGCCGCCAGGCCGAACGTCTCGGCCTTCTTGAACTTCTGGTAAAGCTCCGCGCTCTTGAGCAACGCCTTAGTGGGGATGCAGCCCCAGTTGAGGCACGTGCCGCCGGCGCGCTCCATCTCGACGCACGCAACTTTCTTGCCGAGCTGTCCGGCACGGATCGCGCCCGCGTAGCCCGCCGGGCCACCGCCGATGACAATGAGGTCGTATTCTGGTGTTTCAGCCATGCGCCTGAGCGTCAGCGTCCGGCGCGTATCGTCAAATTAAATGTCAATCACGTCGCCGCCCTTGCCCCCACCCCCACCGGCCGCCGGAGGCGGGGCTGGTGGCCCGCGCCGCGGTGGACGCGGCCCGCGAACCATCGCGCTAACGACGATATTGGTCACACTCACGATCAACGCGCCCCACAGCGCCGGCCAGAAGCCGGCCACATGAAAACCCTTCACCATCCCGCTGCCGACACACAGGAACAGCAGGGCATTGATCACCCACACGCCCAGCCCGAGCGTCAGCAGGATGAACGGGAACGTGAACAGCAGCAACAGCGGCTTGAGCACCGCGTTGAACAGGCTCAGCAGCAGCACCACCACGACCAGCGTCCCGCCGTCGTCGCAGGTAATGCCGTCCACCAGCCGCGTGGCAAGCGTCACGCCCAGCGCGAGCACCGCCCAGCGCACGAGCAGGCCGGACAGGGAAATGCTTTTTTGGAACGCAAACTTCATGGTTTCCTGAGCAGCCAACTTCCTTCCCACTGTCGCCTGCCGCAATGAAAATCCTCGTCCTCCAAGACCACCTCCGCAGCGGCGGCACCGAGCGCCAGTCGGTTCTGCTCGCCAACGCCTTCGCGGCCGCAGGGCACGCGGTGACGCTACTCACGTTTCGTCCCGGTGGCGCGCTGGCTGCCACGGTCGCGGCAAATATCACGCGCCAGGTCTTGCAACCGTTCGACACGCATTTGGATTGGTTTGCCCCGGGTCTTTTTGGCTACGCCAAGCGTCGCGCGCCCGACGTCATCCTCTGCATGGGCCGCATGGCCAACTGCTACGCTGGCGGGCTGCAAAAACACCTCCCGCGCACTGCGGTCATCGCCACGATGCGAACGGGCAAGATACTTCCCCGTCTATATCGCCGCTCGCTCCAACTCGCGCGCCACGTCGTCGCCAACAGCCACGAAGCCGCCCGTGTCCTCGCACGCAACTATGCCATTCAGTCCGAAAAAGTTTCCGTCATCCACAACTCCCTAGTCTTTCCACCTGATTTAGCTAGAGCTGCGACGCCCCCGTCGCGCCCCGAAACACCGCGTCTCACCCTCCGTGCCACCCAAGGCGCCACACCCGCCACCACCATCCTCCTCTGTGTCGCCATGTTTCGTCCGGAGAAAAACCAGCGTGCCCTCATTTCGCTCGCCGCCCGCCTCCCGCGCGATTCCGACTGGCAGCTCTGGCTCGCTGGCGAGGGCGAAACGCGTCCCGCCTGCGCCGCGCTCGCCGCCCAACTCGGCCTCGCCGACCGCGTGAAATTCCTCGGTTTCCAGCCCGACCCCGCCCCGCTCTACCGCGCCGCCGACCTCGCCGTGCTCACCTCGCAATCCGAGTCGCTCCCCAATTTTCTCATCGAGGCTCAGGCCCACGGCCTCCCCATCGTCGCCGACGACGTGGGTGGTGTGAGCGAATGCTTCCTCCCCGGAGAAACCGGCTGGGCCGTCCCACCCGGCGACCCTGATGCCTTCCTCGCGACGCTAACGCCCGTGCTCACCGATCCCGCCCGCCGCGCCGCGATTGCGCCAAAAGCCCGCGTCTTCGCCTACGAGTCTTTCTCTCCTGACCGCCAAACCCAACGCTACCTCGACCTCTTCGCCCGCCTCTCTAAATAAATTCCCTCGTGGGTGCCGAGGATGATGAACAACCATGTTTCCACCACTGCCGGGGGGGCTTGTTCCGCGTAAAAAATCCCGTTGTCGTAACACTCGTTAGGGATGATCAAGCGCAGCTGGAGCCACACGCATTGGGGGACGAAAGACATACCAGACATCCGACGAACGGAGTCTGTTGACTCTCCACTACAACCTGCGGCGATCGTCGGCGTGCCCACGCTGCCGTCCGCGCGTCGGAGCAGCCGCTCGCGCGGGAGTTTTCCGCACGGATTCCCCTCGGTTTCTTGGTTACCGCCCCGCCTTCAGATCAGCGAGGATCCGCGTGACCTGCGTTCGCTCCGGCCAGTCGGGCGGGGCGAGCGCGAGCGCCCGCTCCAGATCCGCCGCCGCGCCGGGCTTGTCGCCCAGCTCGCGCCGCGCGAGGCCGCGATTGAGCCACGCGCCGAACCCCGCCTTTGGGCTGGCGACGGCCTGGTCGAAATCCTTCAGCGCCTGCTGTTGGTTCTCCTGTGTTTTGGTGTTGAACAGCATCACGCCGCGCGTGACCAGCGCCTCGGCAAACTCAGGATCCAGCCCGATGGCAGTAGATAAATGGTTGAAGGCCTCCTGGGCCTTTTGCGACTGCTGCGCTGCCGGACCTTGTTGGGATTGCGCCAATGCTTGCTGCGAAAGCATGAGATAGACCCTCGGGTTGAACGTGTCCGGCGGCTGCGCCAGCTCCCTCAGCCCCGTGTGCAGGTAGGCGATCGGGATTCGCGAAACGGGGGTTGATGTGATGACATGCCGAGCCGGCAGAAAAAAGTTTGCCGCGCACACGGCGATCAGCGCGCAGCCCGCCCAACGCGCATGCCAGCCACGCCACAGCATCACGCCGGCGAGCAACGCCGGCACCGCCACGCTGGCAGAACGACTTACGTCGCCAGCCATGCCCACATGAAAAGCCACCGAGAACAGCAGCACCCCCAGCACGGCACCGCCAAGTAAGCGGGCGCGCGTTCCGGGCCGCCTCCACACCAACGCTGGCCAGAGTAGTGCCGGCACCCACGCGGCGCGCAGGCCGAACCACGCACCCTCAAGGCCGACGGCAAACGGGCTGGTGAACCCGATGGTATTGTCCAAATAGTCCGGCTGCCACACGCCCTTAACCCAAGCCCACAGTCGCAAGGCCAGATAGGGCGCGACGCCCCCGGCCAGCCAGATGCCGTCCGAGAGCCAGTCGCGCCAGCGGTAACCCTCGTCATGGGAAAGAATCGTCCAACGCACGGCGGCGCAGAGCGGCAGCGCGAGGATAAAGCGCTCATCAATCCACGGCGTCAGCAGCGCGGTCGTGAGCAACAGCCAGCGCGGGCGCGCGAACGTGGCCAGCAGTAGCGCCGCTATTAGCCAGCCGTCGAAATAAAATGCCCACCCCGTCGCCACGAAATACCATGAGCATGTCGAGGCCAGCAGCGTGCCGAGCCAGACCAGCCACGGGTCGCGCGTGTGAACCCACAGCATCCGCGCCGCTGTCAGCAGCGCGAGATAACAGCCAATCCAGGGCAGGAGCCAGACCACGACGAGGGGCAGATGGAGGAAGTGGGCGAGCAACGGGAAGAACAACCGCCACTGGATCACCTGGTCGGACGCCACGGTGATGCGGTCGAACGGTTCCTCGATCTGGTGGACAAAACGCGGCGAGCGGAAAATCTCGATGTTGTAGGACAGCCCAGGCACCTGGAACGCCTTCCACACGATGAAACGCGGCGCGAAAAAAAACGTTGCGAGCGCCATCGCCGCCAACGCGACCAACGCCAGCCGCCGCCAACCCATGCTAGGGGTCGGCGTGGCGGAGATTGCGGCGGCAGGCTCCGCGCTCATGCGGAAAACGCCCGGGCCGTGGGGCTCGGATGACGGAGGGAGGATTGGGGCGCGGGGCGCATAAAAAGTCTGCGCCAACGTGAATGGCCGGCACCGGCGTGGCGAGCGCAAATCCGGCTTTGGCGACGGCCCGCGTCACCCGCCCGCTCACACCCCGGCGAGGGCGTTGGCGGTGTTAAGGTGCTCGGCGCCGGTGTATTTTTGCGACTGCTCGTCGGCGTGGTAGCTGGAGCGCACGAGCGGGCCGCTCTCGACGACCCCCAGACCGAGGCTCAGGCCGAAATTTTTCCAGTGCGCGAACTCCTCCGGCGGCGCCCAACGCGCGATGGGGAGGTGCTGCGGTGTGGGCTGGAGGTATTGGCCGATGGTGAGGATGTCGGTCTTGTCGGCGGCGATGTCGCGGAGCGTCTGCTCGACCTCGGACGGCTCCTCGCCGACGCCGAGCATGATGCCAGTCTTAGTGGTGAAGCCGCGCGACTTGGCGTGGCGGAGCACGCTACGCGAGCGGTCGTAGCGGGCCTGAACGCGCACGGGCTTTTGCAGGCGCTCCACGGTCTCGAGGTTGTGGTTGAAGATGTCCGGCCGCGCGTCGAGCACGATGTCCACGTCGGCAAGCTTGCCCTTGAAGTCGGGCGTGAGCACCTCGATGGCAGTCTCTGGGCAGCGGTGCCGGATGGCGCGGATGGTGGCGGCCCACACGCTGGCGCCGCCGTCGGCCAGCTCGTCGCGGGCGACGCTGGTGATCACGCAGTGTTTCAAATTCATCTTCGCCACAGCGTCGGCCACACGAGCGGGCTCGCCAAGATCGAGCTCGGTGGGGCGGCCAGTCTGGATCGCACAGAAATTGCACGAGCGCGTGCAGATGTTGCCGAGGATCATGACCGTGGCGGTGCCGCGCGACCAGCACTCGCCGAGGTTGGGGCACTGCGCGCTCTGGCAGACGGTGTGGAGCTGGTTGGCCTCGACGAGCGCGCGGGTCGCCGTGTAGCCAGGCCCACCAGGCAGCCGGGCGCGGAGCCAGGCGGGCTTGCGGGCGGTGTCGGCGGGCGGCGGCGGATACATGGAGCCAAAACGCGCACGAACGCGCGCGGAGGGCAAGAACGGAAAGGCGGTTTCAACTTTCTCCGGATCTCCGCTTCCCCCCCTCCCCGGTGTCTCCCGCGCTTCCCCTCATGGCCCGCTGGCGCGCATGTCGGCGATTTTCTGGCGAACGTCGGCGTTGCCAGGGTCGGCGCGCAGCACGGTCTCGAGCTGGGCGATCCCCTCGGCTTTGCGGCCGGAAAGAAAGAGCGCGACGCCAAGATTGACCGCCACATTTTCGTCCCGGGGGTTGAGTTGGAGCAAAGCCCGATAGTGGCCGACGGCGTCGGCCATGCGGCCGTGGTTGCCGAGGAAATTGGCCAGCGTGAAACGACCGAGCGCATAGCCGGGGTTCCCATCCACCAGCTTTTGGAGGACGGCGAGCGCCTCGTCGTTGCGGCCCAGCGCTTCGAGCGCCTGAGCAAGGTTGTTGGCGGCCCTGAGCGTCTGGGGTTTGTGCTTGAGCGTATTCTGGTAGGCCGTGACCGCGTCGGCGAAACGGCCGAGGTTGGCTAGGGCGTTGCCGAGGCCGAACCACGCCTCGGCGAGGTCGGGGTTGAGCTGCACCGCCTTCACAAACAACGGCACGGCCTCGGCGTGGCGGCCGGCCTCGGCGAGCGCGGTGCCGTAGTTGTTGAGCGCGGGCGGATAGTTGGGCAGGAGACGCAGCGCCTCGCGGTATTCGGCGAACGCCTCCTCCGCGCGGCCGGGCTCCTTCGCCAGCGCCTGGCCCAGCTCCTGGTGCGCGCGGGGGTTCTGCGGGCGCTTGGCCACCACATCGCGCCAGAGGTTCGTCGCGCTACGGTAGTCCTCGTTGCGCCGGTGGGTAACCGCGCCAAACGCCGCCGCCACGGCTAGGCCCGCAAACACCGCCCACGCCAGTCCGGCGGTTCCCAGCCGCCGCGCGAGCGCGTGCGCTCCGACCACCGCCGCCGCCACGATAGCCGCGAGCGGCAGATACATCCGGTGCTCCACCGCCGTCTCGGTGACGACCGGGATGAAGCTGGAACTGGGGCCGAGGATCGCAAAAAACCAAAGGCCTAAAAATCCCAACGCGGGCAGTCGCCACAGCGCCCACAGGGTCGCGCTAAACGACGCCACCAAAAACCGGAGCTGCCACGCCACGGCCTCGACCTTGTCGGTCACGTCGAAGCCGTAGTCCGACACGAGCGGGTCGGGCCACACGCACAGCCGCAGGTATTGCACGATGGCCTCACATTGCCGGAGCAGATACTTCCACGAGGGCAGGATCGCGCCGGTGACCTGGTCGGGCTGGTCGAAGCCGGCCGAATGCCCCCGGTCGCCCGCGTGCCGCGCCAGCGACCAGAGCAGAACCCACGTCGCCGCCAGCCCGAGATAAAACCCCCACCGCCGCCGCAGCGCCGCGCCGAGACTCCCCGCGAAAAACGCCCGGTCGAGCAGCAGCACTAGGAGCGGCGCGGACACCATGACCTCCTTGCTCGCCATGCCGCCGAGGCACGCGACCACACCCGCCGCGAGCCAACCCCAGGACCGCACCCCGCCCCCCGCCGCCGCGCCCCGCGCGAGCGCGTAGAGCGTGAGCAGGTAGAACAGCGCGCACAGCGACTCGGCCCGCTGCGCGATGTAGGTGACCGCGCCCGTCTGGAGCGGATGCACCGTCCATAGCAGCGCGATGAAAAACGCCAGCACATCGCCCGTGCTCGCGCCCGGCGCGAGCGGCCCGGCGGGCGCGGAAAAATTTTTGCCCAGCGCCGGCCCGGCGAGCACGCGCCGCGCAAGGCCCAAGAGCGCGAGAGCCGCGCCGAGGTGGATGGCGAGGTTGAGCGCGTGGTAGCCGAACACGTCGTCCGGCCCCGGCGCGCCGGGCGTCTCCGGCGCGGGCGGCCCCTTGGCAGCCAGCGCGTGGTTCAGCGCGAACGAGAGGTTGACCAGCGGGCGGCCCGTGACGGTCTCGCCGTTGTTGGGCGGAGTGAGCGCGGTGCGCCACTCGCGGATGGTCGGGTTGTCCGCGATGGCCGGCAGATCGTCGAGCACGAACGGACCCCGGAAGCTGTTTCCCCACGCCAACAACGCTGCGAGCGCGATGAGCGCCGCGCCCACCCACCCCGCGAGCCGGCGCGGCCAGGCGCCGGAGGCTTCCGCGGCGGCGGGAGCGGGCAGCAGGGACGGGAGTGGAGGAGGCGGCGGGGCGTTGGCCGGCATGGCGAATGGGCATTCCCGCTGCATGCGCGCGAAAAATCAAGCGCGACACGCACCGGTGATGCGTGTTTCGGATTGCGCGAAGCGGCGCGGACTGGGCAAATGGCGGCCCATGAGCAACTGTCCCTGCGGTTCCGGCCTCGTCCTCGAAGCGTGCTGCGGCCCCATCCTCGCCGGTGCCCCGGCGACGACGGCCGAGGCGCTGATGCGCTCGCGCTACAGCGCCTACGTCACGCGCACCTACGCGCATCTGGAGCGCTCGCTCTCCGCCGAGCAACGGAAGGATTTCTCCGCCGATGACGCGAAAAAATGGGCCGAAGGCTCCGAATGGCTCGGCCTCACGATCCACCACGCCGAGCAGGGCGGCCCGGCCGACACGGCGGGGCTGGTGGAGTTCACCGCGCGATTCAAGATAGACGGCCAAGAGCGCGAGCACCGCGAGGCGGCGGTGTTCGGCCGGGAGGATGGCCGCTGGGTTTACACCGGCCAAGCCGGCGGTCCGGGCAAGACCGTGCGCCGCGAAACTCCCAAGGTCGGCCGCAACGACCCCTGCCCCTGCGGCAGCGGGAAAAAATTCAAGAAGTGCTGCGGCGCGGCGGCGTAACCACGCCAGCGTCACAGGGTCAGCCCATGTGACCAGGCCGCAGGTTTTCCGTGATGCAGACTGCCAGTCTGCATCAAACGCAGGCTGGAAGCCTGCTCTAACCGGTAGGCTGCGCCACCGCGTCGCCTACAACCAAGCCGCTCACTTCGCGGCCGCAGGCGCGACGTAGCCGAAGAGACCGCGCTTCTTGATGGCGGCGGCGACCGGGGCGGGAACCATCGTCTCCCACGTCGCGTCGCCGGCCTTGATGCGCGAGAGCACGTCGCGCGAGAAGACGCCGAGGATGTCGCGGTCGAACCCGACGATGCTCTCGAGGTAGCGATTCTCCAGCAGGTGCGCGTAGAGGTTCTGGAGATGGGGTGACACCTGCACATTCTTGGCGGTGATGAGCACGCTGCTGGCGAAGGCGTGAGCCGCCGCACCGCCGCCGTTGGCCGTCGTCGGCGCGCCGGCGACATAGCGGTCGTAAGCCTCCTGCCGCATCGGATAAATATAAAGGCGGACCGAGTTGCGGAAGAGACGGCCAAAGGATTCCAGAATGCCGCCGGGGAGGTTGTCGTAATATTTCTCGTTAAAGATCTCCACGAGGTTGTTCACGCCCATCGCCACGCCGACCATCTCCTGTGTGTAGCGGCGGAAATAGGAGGTGAGGCGGAAATACTCCGAGTAATTCGAGATGAGCACGGTGAAGCCGATGTCGCCGAGCAGATCCACGCGGGCGAGAAAGTCCTGTGCATCGAGCGCGCCGGCAGCGAGGAGGTTGTTCATCGTGATCTCCATGAGGACGACCACGTCCTTACCCTTCACGGCCGGTTCCTGCACGAACTGCGCGGTGGCGCAGTTGAGCATGTCCACGTTGACGTGCGTGACGGGGCGGAAGCTGCCGCGCTCGACGAGCACGGGCTTCTTGTAGAGCACCTCGGAGGGCTGGAGCACCTCGCCGCCGGGGCTGAACATCACCGCGTTGGTGAGGCCGTGGCGCACGAGGTGGAGCGCCATCAGGCGGTTGTCCACGTCCTCGAACGCAGGGCCGGTGAGCTTGACCATGTCCACCTCCAGGCGGTCGGCGCCGACGTTGTCGAGGAGCGACTCGATGAGCTTGCCCGGTTCGCGGTGATAATGAAATGCGCCGTAGATGAGGTTGGTGCCGGCGATGCCGAGTGCTTGCTGTTGGAGGAGCGCGTCCTTGTCCCACATGCGGACGTGCAGGACGATATCGCTCGGCGGGCCGCCGGGCTCGGTCTGGAACCGCACGCCCATCCAGCCGTGGGACTCGTTGGTGCCCTTGAAATTTTTCGTGGCGACGGTGTCAGCGAAGACGAAGAACGTCGTGCGCTCGCCCCGCTGCGCCGCCAGCCGCTCGAGGATCAGGCCGTATTCGTGGTCGAGCATCAGGCCGAGGCGCTCGCGCGAGACGTAGCGCGGGGCCTTGCCGTAGATGGCGTCGCTGAACGTCATGTCGTAGGCCGAGATGGTCTTGGCGATCGTGCCCGACGCGCCGCCGGCCTGGAAAAACACGCGCGCCACCTCCTGCCCTGCGCCGATCTCGGCGAACGTGCCATAGACGCGGTCGGCGAGGTTGATCGTGAGCGCCTTGCGGTTGGTGGTGAGGAGGTCTTTCTGTTCGCTCATGGCGGTTGGGAGGAAATGGACCGCAACTTTGCGGTAAACCTCGGCACAAGCGAGGCCAACTTGAGTTGAAAGCAATTCCCATGCGCGGGCCTTCGCAGAAGGGCTATTGGTGGATTGCCAAGAGGGCGGAAACCGACCCATTCTGCCCGTCCCCATGCCCCGCCCCCTGTTCTTCTGCTGCTCGCTGCTGGCGCTCCCCTGCGCCGCCATCGCCGCCTCGGCCGCGCCGCCCACCTCGGCTGTGCCAACGTCCGCGCCGCCCGTTTCGCTCGCTCCGCTCCAGGTCACAGCCGTCTCGGGCGTGGCGGAGAGCCTCGCGCGGATCCCGATGACCGTCGAGCTGGTCTCGCCTGCCACATCCTCTGAGGTCCAGCCGCTCTGGCTCGGCGAGATCCTGAACCGCCTGCCCGGCGTGTTCTTCGCCCAGTTTCGCGGCCCGGTGGACGCGCCCGCCATCCGCCTGCCCGTGTCGGCTGACAACACGGTGCTTTATCTGGAGGACAACCTCCCGCTACAGTCGCCGATCAGCTTCACCAGCGAGGCGTTTGTCTTCTCGGGCGCGCTCACGTCATTCGGCGGCATTGAGGTGCTCAAAGGCCCGGGCACCGCGCTGCACGGCTCGGACGCATTTGCGGGAGTCGTAAACGTGAAGAGCCTCGCGCCCACCGCCACCCCCACGGGCAGCCTCCGCGTCGCGGGCGGATCGTTTGGCGCGGCCGAGCTGCGCGGGGAAATCTCCAACGGCTTCGCGAACAACCAAGCGTTCCGCCTTGCCGGCTCATTTGCGCGCGAGGACGGCTGGCGAAACAACACCGGCTGGGACCGCGCCCAGGCTCTCCTGCGCCACCGCTGGAGCAGCGCCACCACCGAGATCAACACCCTTCTGCTCGTCTCGGACTTTGACAGCCAGATGGCGGGCCAACTGACGGCCACCGTGTTCAACGCCAACCCGCGCAGCGACGGCCTCGCCCCGGCCGTCCCGCGCGACCAGGCCCGTGACACGCGCAAATATCTCCGGCTCAGCAGCGAGTTGACCCACACGTTCAGCCAGGGCCTCACGGCGCAGGTCACGCCCTACCTCCGCCACATTGACTCCAACTACATGAACATCTGGCAGCCGGCAATTGTGCCGGTCACCTCGGAGCAGACCGACACCGGCGGCCTCATCGCGCGCCTCTACGCCGACTGGAGCGAACGGGCGCAGACCGTGCTCGGCCTCGATACCGAGGCGACCCGGCTCCACGCAACTGTCACGCAAATCCTGCCGACCACCACCGTCTTCGGCTCCGTGTTTCCCACGGGCAAACACTACGACTACCGCGTGGACTACCTGAACCTCGCGCCATACCTTCAGCACACGCAACAACTGGGACAGGACTGGACACTCGTCGCCGGCCTGCGCTACGAGGACGCGCGCTACGACTACGACAACCGTCTCTCATCCGGCGCGCACGACGCGTTTTTCCGTCCCGCCGACCACACCGACCGTTTTCACGCGCTCAACCCAAGCCTCGGCCTGACATGGCAATTTCAGCTAGGCCAGAGCCTGTTCGCGCGCTACGCACACGGCTTCCGCATCCCCAGTGCGGAGCGGCTTTACGCGCTAGATTCCACCCAGACCGCGTTCACCCTCAAGCCCGAGCAGATAAAGAGCTACGAGCTCGGCTATAAAGCCGCACTCGCCGACCGCGTCGCACTCACCGCCTCTGCCTATCTCATGCGCAGCTACGACGGCCTCACGACCGGCGTCGGCACCCCCGCCGGCATCATCACCGCCAACGGCGGCCGGCGCGAGTATCGCGGCGTCGAGGCCCAGCTCGCCGTGCGCCTCACCGATGAGTGGAGCGCAACCCTCGCCGCCGCCGTGCAGGACAGCACCATCATCAGCGACCAACCCGGCGGGGCCGACCCGCGCGGCGTCAACGGCAAGACGCCCAACTCCCAGCCGTCACGCCTCGCCAACCTCAGCCTCACCTGGACGCCCGGCTTCGCCGACCGTCGCCTCACCGTGGATTTCGAAACGCAGCTCCTCGGCTCGTGGTGGATTGACGACCAGAACACGCAGAAGACCCCCGAGGAATACATCAGTAACCTGCGCGCTCGCTATGCGCTCCCGCGCGGCTGGACGCTCACCGCGAAGGCGCTGAACCTCTTCGACCGTCACTACGCGACGACGGCGGCGAACACCGGCTTCGGCGCGCGCTTCCGGCCGGGCAACCCGCTTACGGTCACGGCAGGCGTCGAATACGCGTGGTGAGCCAGCACAGCTTTCGTGACCTGGGCGTCCCATCCATGTCTGCAATTGTAGGGCGCAGTCTTGCTGCGTCCGTTTGGTCCAACGGGACAGACAGGGCGCAGCAAGTCTGCGCCCCTACACCGACAGTGGTTATCGAGGCTAGGCTACCCCCGTGTCGTGTCGGTGGCGGCCGCAGTTTGCCTTGTCATTGCGAGCCAGGCGCAACCGATTCGACAAGCTCAGGGCCTTGAGCCTGCCGAGAGGCTAGGCGTGGCAACCAAGACCGTGGCCGAGAGTCTGACATCCAGCCAGTTGGCTGGCTTCGTCGTTCGCACCGCGAACTCCACGCCATGGCAAACTGGGCCGCCCCGTCCCCCGCGCTTTCGGCTGGCAGCCCGCGTCCGTCCGCCCCAACGTGCGGCCACCATGAAAAATTTCTTCGTCTCCCTCCTCGGCACCATCGCGGGCCTCGCGCTGTTTTTCTCCGGCCTGGTGGTCGTCGGCATCTTCCTCGTCGCCGGCGTGATCTCCTCGGCCTCGCATGGCGAGAAGACGGCAAAGCTCGAGCGCGGCTCCTACCTCGTCCTCGACCTCAACGCCAACCTCACCGACTCGCCCTCGCCCTACACCCTCGACGGCTCCGCCACGGATCTACTCGGCGGCGGAACGGCGGTGATCCAGCTCCGCACCGCCACCAACGCGCTGCGCGCCGCCGCCAAGGATGACCGGATCGCGGGAGTGTTTCTCACCGGCAGCCTCGCACCCGACGGCTACGGCACCGGCTATGCCGCACTGAAGGAACTGCGCGCCGCGCTGCTCGATTTCAAGGCGGCGAAAAAACCGATCGTCGCCCACCTCGTCTCCGCCACCACGCGCGACCTGTATCTCGCCGCGTGCGCCGACGACCTCGCGCTCGACCCGTTTGGCGAGATCCTGCTACCGGGGCTAGCGAGCCAGCCGGTATTTTTCGCGGGCGCGTTTGAGAAGTTCGGCGTCGGCGTGCAAGTCACGCGCGTCGGCAAATACAAGAGCGCCATCGAGCCCTACACGCGCAAGGATATGAGCCCCGAGAACCGCGAGCAGCTCCAAAAGCTGCTCGACGACATCTGGGGCGAGCTGCGCGCCGACCTCGCCGCCGACCGCGGCCTCCAGCCGGCGGACATCCAGACGCTCGCCGACCGGGAGGGCCTCGTGCGCGCCGAGGACGCCGTCAAGGCCAAGCTCGTCACGCGCGCCGCCTATCGCGACGAGATCCTGGCCAAGCTCAAAAGGGCTACCGGCCGTGAGGGCTCCGACAAGCCCTTCAAACAGATTACCCTCGCCGCCTACGCCGAGCAGATGGGCGGCGGCGAGAGTTTCCCCGGCACCAACATGGCCAAGGGCGCGCGTATCGCCATTGTCTATGCCGAGGGCGCGATCGTGGACGGTGCCGGCGGAGCGGGCGAGGTGGGTGGCGCGCGGTTCGCGCGCGAGCTGCGCCGTCTCCGCGAGGACGACGACGTGAAGGCCATCGTTCTGCGCGTCAACAGCCCCGGCGGGGCAGTCGGCGCGTCCGAGCAGATCCAGCGCGAGCTGCGCCTCGCCCGCGAGAAAAAGCCCGTCATCGTCTCCATGGGCAGCTACGCCGCGTCGGGCGGCTACTGGATCTCCGCCTATGGCGACCGCATCTTCGCCGAGCCCGACACCATCACCGGCTCCATCGGCGTGTTCGGTCTGCAACTCGATGTGCAGAAGCTGGCCAACAACCTCGGACTCACCTTCGACACGGTGAAGACGGGCAAGTTTGCCGATTCCCTCACCATCACGCGCCCCAAGACGGAGGAGGAGCTGGCCGTGGTGCAGCGGATGGTGGACTGGATCTACGGCGAGTTCATCGGCAAGGTCGCCGAGGCGCGCAAGCTGCCGCGTGCGACGGTCGAGGAGATCGCGCAAGGCCGGGTGTGGTCCGGCGCCGAGGCCAAAAAACTCGGCCTCGTTGACGAACTCGGGGGCCTCGACGCCGCGCTGGCCGAGGCCGCCAGACGCGCGAAGCTCGGCGAGCATTACGCGACCGAGGAGTTCCCGCGCTCAAAGGAGCTTTTGGAGGCCGTGCAGGAGCTTTTGGCGCGCGGCACGCCCGGCCGTGAGGCCGGCCGCGCCGCCGCGGCCGGCGGTGTGGTGACGAAATTCGTGGACCAGCTGAAAACGCAGGCCCGCGAGCTGGAGCAATTCAACGACCCGCGCGGCCTCTACGCCCGCCTGCCGTTGGAAGTTATGCCGCGCTGAATTTTCCCCGCGCCGCCACTCACATGACCACCGAGCACACCCTTGTCTCCGCGGTATCCGCCACGGCGATCCCGGCCGGCACGGCCCACACGCTACCCGCCGGCACCCGGCTGCACATCATGCAGACGCTCGGCGGCAATGTCACCGTCCGCACCGACCGCGGACTCTTCCGCCTCGCCGGCGCGGACGCCACCGCCATCGCGGGCTTCGACCACGCGAGCCTTTCCGCCGTATCGGCCGAGGGCATGGCCCCGGCGGAGTTCAGCGAGCCCGCCGCCTGGGCCGCGCTCAAGACCTGCTTCGACCCGGAGATACCTGTCAACATTGTGGACCTCGGCCTCATTTACGATCTCGCCATCGAGGCCGCGCCGGACGGTCGGCGCTTGATCGAGGCGAAGATGACGCTCACCGCCCCGGGCTGCGGCATGGGGCCGGTGATCGCCGAGGATGCGCGCCAAAAGCTCGCCGCTCTCCCCGGCGTCGCGTCCGCCAAAGTTCACATCGTCTGGGATCCCGTCTGGACGCCCCAGATGATCTCCGCCGAGGGCCGAAAAATTTTGGGGCTGGAATGATGTCGCTCAGAACGGCAGCTCGGTGAATCTTGATCCGTAAAGATCGGCCGTGTCCCAGTAAGGGTCTGCGCGCGCGAGGAAGCTGAACCATTTCCGCCGGTCGGGCGCGAACACGGTCGGCGCGACTTGGTTGAGCCAGCCGGCCCACCAGCCGAAGCTGGTGTTGGCGACGGCCAGCTGTCGCGCCCGGGTGAGAAGATAAAAATCCACTAGCGGGTCGGGATCGCTCTGCACCCGATAGTCTCGCCCGCGCAGATGCCGCCGGGCAAAACGCGAGGCCCGGGCGGGGCTGTTGGTCACCAAGACCAAGGGCGGCGTCGGATCCATTCGCGCGATCGCCGCAAGCCAGTAATGATCGGGCAACGTGTGCAAGACGGGCGTCTGGTCCCGATGCGGACGGTCATAGTAGCGCACATGCAGCGCGACAAAATCGCCCAGTCCGCGAGCGACGCGCCCCACCCGCTCCGCGATTCCGGGCGGGGCGGCCAGCAGGCCGCGCAGCCGCGCCCGGTCCTCCGGGAAAAACCGCTCCGACTGGAACGTCCCGCGCAGGTCGCACCTTGGCCGGTGCGGGATTGGCTCGTGGCGGAAGGAGCGTTGCTCAAAAACATGCTCCGGCCGGATGTCCTCGCACTGCTCCAGCCGGGTAAACAGCCGGCCATAGTCCCGGCCCGAGAAGGCGCAACGCCACGGGTGGAACAGGGGCCGCACCCCATGCCGCTCGGCGTAGCCGAGCACGGCTGCGGTCTGGAAGAGCTGGTTGCCAAACTCCCCGCCGTAAAGCACGTCCCGCCCGATGCAGGACGAGGTCACGAAATCGTCGGCCTCGCTCATAGCCATCGTTCGGCGGTCTCGTCGGCATACTGGGCGATCATTCGCTGGAGGTGAGGCGGACGGATGCCCGAGAAGTGGCACACGAAGTCTCCGGGGCTCCAGACGTTGGGGCGGTTGGTCAGATGCCGGAAAAGCTCCTGCCGTTCGTGCGGAAAGCTATTGAAAAGCTTGGGATTCCCCTCGATCTCAAGCGCGCCGAGCACCTCGGGGTGATCCTCCAGCAGGCGGTCGAGCGAGTCCTGCTCCCAGTTGGGGAGCTGCGCGCTGGCGTCGTCGAGCCAAAGCAGGTCGAGCAGCCGGAGGGCGTCGGGCGTGTTGCGGACAAAGAACACGCCGGTGTTGATGGACAGCTCGTCCACCGTGACGAGCAGGGATTTGGCGGGCGAGGCCCGGTCCAGCCGCGCCACCAGCTCCTCCAGCCGGAAGGAGGGATTGGTGACCAGGCAGTCGGCGTCGAGGTAAAGAACGTGACTGTGGCCCGCCCGTAACAGTTGGTGGACGAGCGGAATCTTATACCACGCAGGCGGGCGAACCGGAAAACTGGGAGGGAAGCTCAGGTCGGCGTAGGTATGCCCGTGGCGCTCGCAGTAGCGCGCCTGGCTCTCGAGGCAGCGATGGACGGTGTCGCGGTAATCTGCGCCGAGACCCACGGTGCAGACCGCGAGCTTGCCGGGGCGCTCCGTTAGGATCGGCTCCAGTGTGTCCGTCGTGACGGCGAAGTCATGGCTGACCACGACAGAGAGGTCGTTTCGGCCGAGGTCGGCGATATGGCGCAGCACCGTTTTGTTGGTGCGGTTGCGGAGACGTCGCAGCTCGGTGACGGCGGCCTCCGCGCTGGCGGCGGCGTTTCGGACGGAGACGGCGAGCGCGGTCAGCGTGGCGTGGTGGCGGCGGGTCTCGGCGATCAGGTTTTCCAGCAGCTCGGGGGCGGACGGCGGGGCGTATTTGCGGCTGCCGAACAGGCTCAGGAGGCCGCGGTAAGCGTGGGTGTGCCACGGCTTGTCGCTGGCGACGAATGGCGCGCGTGCCGCCCGCTGCCAGTGCGTGTGCCACGGCACGCGAAGCGGGGAATGAAGTTTGTTCAAGGGATGGTCGCTCTCGATCACTCGGACAGCCTTGCCCCCATGGCGGCCGGATGTCCAGCGGCGAGACGCCCCGGCTCACACCCCGTCGTCCGACAGGTCACCGGCGGGGCGCTGGTTAATCATGATCTTTTGCCAGGCCTTGCGCGAGAGGCTGGCGGTGAAATCCTC
>CAIPZZ010000101.1 GCA_903869665.1 uncultured Opitutia bacterium
GTCCGGCCTGTGAGGTAACAACGCAGTGCGTTGGATAAATCAGTTGCCCGCAGCGCCGCCGCCGCCACCGAATCCGCCGCCGCCACCGAATCCGCCGGCGCCGCCGCCAAAGCCGCCGCCTGGGCCGCCAGCGCCACCACGGCCACCACCGCCACCGCCGGGGCCACCCGCGCCGCCAAAGCCGCCGCCTGGGCCGCCAGCGCCACCACGGCCACCACGGCCTTGGCCGCGGCCACCGGCAAAGGTAAAGCTGGCCAGATTTTCTGGGCCGACGATGTCGGCAATCTGGCCGTCAATGCCGGAGAAATCCGCAGTGGGATCGTCGCGCATCATTTGATTCCGCGTGGACGTGAGCTGATCCAGTGAGGTGAGCTGCGCGTCGGTGAGATCGAGCCCGAGGCGTTGCGCCGTGTTAGCCGCGCCGCCGCCACGTCCGCCACGTCCGCCGCGTCCGTTTTGATTGGCATTGAAATTGGTTGTCGGGCCGGGCTGGGCGGCCGGGGTGCGCGGGTTGGTCGCAACAGGAGTGCCCTTTTTCTCCAAGACCGCGACGCGACCGTCGAGCTTGACCCAACCGTAGCCGCCGACGCCGATGGTGGCGAGCAAGAGCACGAGCAGGGCGAGGTTGAGCGAGCTCGGTTTGGACTGAGCGGAGGGACGTGCGACCGGGCGCTGGGTGGGGAGAGGTGTGGCCATAGTGATGATTTGGTTGGAGGTTGGATTGGTTGAGCAGGAAAGCGAAGAAGGAAAGGCTTGGAATCAAAAAATGAGGAAAAGGCCGGCGTCAGCCGCCGCCACGACCGCCGCGGCCACCGCGCCCGCCGCCACCCCCACCGCCGCCGCGCCCGCCGAAACCACCGGCGCCGCCGCGTCCGCCCCGGCCGAAGCCGTTGTTCGGGGCGATGGCGGCGTCAGTTGCCGGATCGGCGTTGGGATCCGCCGCCGGGTCGGCGAAAGCGGTGTTTTGCCGGGTGGAGCGCGTGACACCTACGCCCGGGGCGCGAGCGGTGGCGAAGCTATTGCTGGCCGGCGCGGGCGGGCGGGTTTCCAGCCCCTTGATGCGGCTGTCGAGCCGCGCCCAGCCGTAGCCGCCGCCGCCAATAGTCAGCAGGAGCAGCGCGAGGAGGATGTAGCTGGCGCGTCGGGTGTTCACTTCCGGCGCTTATGACGCCGGCGGAGGCAGGGCGGTTTCGGGCTATTTTCGTCTCCGACGAAAAACGCTCAGCGCGGGGGGAACTCGAAGTCGGCCTTGGCACCGTTTTTGGACAGGACGAGATAGGCGCTGAACTTGGCCCCGCGCTTCGACACGAAGCCTTCGATCAGGTTGGTTCGACCGTTTTCCAGTAAGTTTTGCAGTTCGCCGGGCGGGACTTCCTTCTGGCAGATGTGACGCTTCATGGTGAAGACGAGGCGGTTGTTCTGGTCGGGACGGCGGACGTAGTAGCTGTCGCCGGCGGAGAGGATCTCCCCCTTGAGCGCCTTGCTCTCGCCGATTTTTTCGGCCTTGGAGAGGTCGGGCGGGGCTTTGGTCTTGCGGGCGACGGGGTTGCCGTCCTTGTCGAGTTTGGGCGCGCGGGGCGGGAACTCCCAGGAAAACTTCGAGCCCTCTCGCTTCAGCATCGCGCTGAACGGCCGACCTTTTTTCGAGATGAAGTTCTCGATCACCCCGGTTTTCCCTTCGCTCACGAGCTGGATCGCCATCTCGCGGGTGATCGGTTTCTGGCACATGAGCTGGCCGATGCGGAAAGTCTGTTGCCACGCGCCCGGCTTGTCCGGGTCGGGCTCGCGCAGCACATGGCTGGAGCCGACCTCGCACAGGCCAGCGCCGGTCTTCGGGTCGGTCCAATATGGCTCGACGGTGCCGAGGTCCACCTTGTCGCCGAAGTCATATTGCGCCTGCCATTTTTTGATCGCGGGATCTTTCTTGTCCTCCACCTGCACGAGGCGGAGCAGCGCGGAGAAGCTCTTGCGCGTCTTGGCCGAGATGAAGCCGTCGAGCGGGCCAAGCTTGCCAGTCGTGACGAGCTCGCGCACCTCGGTCTCCTCCATTTTCCGGCCGCCGATGACCTTGTAGATCATGAACTCGCCGTCCTGCGACTTATAGCCGCGTAGGGTCTCGCGCAGCGGCTTGCCATCGGTCGGCGAGGGGATGTCGGTCACGCGGGCGACCGAGTCGTCTTCCTCGAAGCCCTTCACGCGCTCGATGATGCCCTTGGTCTGCTCGATGACCTCGTCCATGAACTTCGCGCGAGGAAACTTATTCTGCTCCATCTGGCGGAGCTTGAACTCCCACTCGCCGGTCATCGCCGGCTGCGTGAGTGCGTCGGCTTTCACCGCGCCGAGGAACTGGATCAGCTGCTCCGCCTTCGCGGACGGCACCAGCTCGCGCTGGGCGCGCTCCATGTATTTTTGATTGATGAGGCCGTCAATCGTGTCGGCGCGCGTGGCGGGCGTGCCGAGGCCACGCTCCTTCATGGCCTCGGCCATGTCCTCGTCCTCGACGAGCTTGCCGGCGCCCTCCATCGCGGAGAGCAGGGTGGCCTCGGTGTAGCGCGGGGGCGGCTTAGTTGTCTCGGCATGGAGCTTCGCCTCGACGGTTTGCGCGGTATTTTTGTCGCCGGGGGTGAGTGCGGGGAGCGCCTTCGAGTCGGGCGCATCGTCGTCCACGGTGGTCTTGCCATAGACGGCGAGCCAGCCGGGAAACGTGAGCACTTTGCCCTCGGTCTTGAAATCGTGGCCGGGCGCGACCGTGCTCGTGCGCGTGGTGATGTCGAACTCCGCCGCCGGATAAAACGCCGCGACAAACCGCCGCGCGATCATGTCGAACACCTTGGCCTCCATCTCGTCGAGGTTCTGCGGCGCGGTCGTCGTCGGGATGATGGCGAAGTGGTCGGAGATCTGCGCGTTGTTGAAAATTTTCTTGTTCGGCCGCAGCCAGCCCTCGGCGAGGACTTTCTGGGCGTGCGGTGCGAGGTTGTCGGCAATGTTCGTGAGCGTCTCCCGGCAGGTCGGGATGTAATCCTCGGGCAGCGCGCGCGAGTCGGTGCGGGGGTAGGTGATGGCCTTGTGCCGCTCGTAAAGCGCCTGCGCGATCTGGAGCGTGCGGCGGGCGGGCAGGCCATAGCGGCCGTTCGCTTCGCGCTGGAGCGTGGTCAGGTCGTAGAGGCGCGGTGCGGCGGAGGTGCTGGCTTTTTTCTCCTCGCTGACTTTCGCCGGCGGCTGGCCGGCGCAGGCGGCGAGCACGGCCTCGGCGAGCGCCTTTTCCCAGACACGGTCTATGCGGTCGTGTTCGTCGTTTTCGGCGCGCTTGAAACTCGCGCGCTGATAGACGCCCTCGTATTTTCCCTTGGCGATCTCAAACGTCGCCGTCACCCGCCAATAGTCACGCGGCTTGAAGTTCCGGATTTCCAGCTCGCGGGCGTAGACGATGGCGAGCGTGGGCGTCTGGACGCGGCCGACGCTGGCGACGTTGCCTGCACGCGAGCCGAACATGCGCTTGGTGAGCGCGCGGGTGCCGTTGATGCCGATGAGCCAGTCGCTCTCGCTGCGGCAGCGGGCGGCGTCGGCCAAGCCGCGCAACTGCTCGCCGTCGCGGAGTTTTTTGAACGCCTCCTGGATGCCGCCGGTAGTCATCGTCTGCATCCACGCGCGCTTCACGGGCAGCTTGCACTTCGTGAGCTGATATAGGTAACTGAAAATCAGCTCGCCCTCACGGCCGGCGTCACAGGCGTTGACGACCGTGCTGATGTCCTTGCGGGCGAGGAGTTTTTTCAGCGCGTTGAAGCGCTCCTTGGACTCCTCGATGGGCTTGAGGCCGAATTTTTCCGGGATGATGGGTAACGTCTCGAGCCGCCAGAAACCGTATTTTTTCTTGTCGATGTCCTCGGGCATCTCGAGCTCGACGACGTGACCGACGGCGTAGGAGATGACGAGTTCGTCGTTCTCGTAGTGGTCGCCTTTCTTGGGGATTTTGCCGAGCGCGCGCGCGAGGTCGGCAGCGACGGAGGGCTTTTCGGCGATAACGAGAGATTTCATGCAGGACGCGAGCGGCTAGGCGCACATCGCGACGGGCGCAAGAAATAGTTTTTGGGCGGACCGCGAAAATCAGCCCAGCGCGAAGCGGGGCAGGGCACCGGCGGCGCGGAGAATTTTCAGGGCCCGGGCCTCGGCGCGGCGCATGGCGCGCTTCTTCCCTGGAACTAGATCATCGTGGCCGGCGAGGTGCAGCCAGCCGTGGACAAGATAGAGCGTAAGCTCGTCTGAAAAACCCGCACGCCGAGTGGCGGTCTGCCTCCGGGCCGCGTCGGCGGAGACGCAGATCTCACCGGCAAGGCCGGCTGCAAGGTCGCCTTCGAACGTGATGACGTCGGTCAGGGTCGGGTCGGCGAGGAAATCGGCGTGCAGTTTGGCGAGCGCGGCGTCGGTCAAAAAAACGAGCGAAAGCTCGCCCGGCGGCGGACCACCGAAAAATTTCTCCGCCTGCGCGTCCAGGGTGTGGATGACATTGGCGACGGCGCCGCGGTCGAGGCGCAGGCGCGGATGTCGGTTGGCGATGGCGACGGGGCGCATGCTCACGCCACGCCGGCCTGGCCGGACTGGCTTGCGGGCGGAACGGTAGGATACTCGA
>CAIPZZ010000102.1 GCA_903869665.1 uncultured Opitutia bacterium
CATCGCGGGGTCGCTGTCGAAATGATAGGAACCGTCCGGCCGCAGGCAGACAAAGGCGGTCAGAAAGCGGGCGGCGGTGCCGGCATTACCGACAAAGAGCTTGGCCGAGGCCACCGGAATTTTACCGCCGCAGCCGGCGATGTGCATGGTCCGGGCCTGGGCGTCGGTGGTGACCGCGATGCCGAGCTGGTTGAGCGCGGCCGCCATGATTTCCGTGTCCCGACTGAACAGCGCATTGGTCAGCGTGACCGGCCCGTCCGCCAAGGCCGCGAGGATGAGCGCGCGGTTGGTGATGCTCTTCGACCCGGGCAGCGTGACCTCGCCACGCACAGGATGCGTGAACGGGTGGATCGGCAGCAGGTCGGGCAGGGACATGGCACCACCAGCGTCAATGAGCCCGCCCTCTGCGCCAAGGTGTTTTTTCGCGGGAAGGCCCGACCCGATGCGCGATCCGCGCCAAGGCCAGTGTCACCTATTGGGTTACACTTTGCGGGGGGAATGCCGCGGGAGGGAAGTGGGTTGGGCGCGCGAGGCGTTACCAACGGGCGGGGCGGGCGGGCGCGCCGGCCGGCGCTCAGGGGAGCGGTCGGCGCTCAGGGGAGCGGGCGGAACTGGTCGCGGTAGGCCTTGCCGCGCTCGAGGTGCGCGATGACCTCGAGCCAGTCGCGGTTGGAGACCGCGGCGTGCAGGGTCTGGAGCTCGTCCTGGTATTGCCGGAGCGCGCGGAGAACCTCGTCGCGGTTTTGCTCAAGGATGGTGCGCCACAGCTGCGGGTCGCTCGCGGCGATGCGGGTGGTGTCGCGCAGCCCGCCGCCGGAATAGTTGCGCCAGGTCGGGTCCTTTTTGGCCAGAAACGCACAGAGGCTCGACGCCAGGACCTGCGGCAGGTGGCTGATGTGGGCGACAATCTCGTCGTGCTGGTCGGGTGAGAGCGTGACGGGCTCGCCGCCGAGCTCGTGCCAGAAGCGCACCACGGCCGCGACGGCGGCCGGGTGGCTGGACGCGAGCGGGGTCACAAAACACGTGCGGCGCTCGAAGAGGCCGGCGCTGGCGTGTTCCCAGCCGGTCTTTTCCGAGCCGGCCATGGGGTGGGACCCGACGAAATGGGCACGTTCGCCGAGCGCCGCATGACCGAGGCGGGCAATGTCGCCCTTCACACTGCCGACGTCGGTGACGATCGCGCCGGGGGCGAGGTGGGGCGCGATTTGCTGGACGAGCGGTACAATGCAGTCCACGGGCGCGGCGATGACGACCAGGCTGGCGCCGCGCACGGCCTCCTCCGGCGTGTCGGCCACGGCGTCACACCACGGCTGTTCGCGCAGCTTCAGCCGCACCTCGGGCCGCCGCGCCCAGAGCACGATGCGCGAGGCGGTGCCATGCGTGCGCGCGGCGCGGGCCACGGAGCCGCCGAGCAGGCCGGGGGCGAGGATCGTGAGGGTGGCGGACATGACACCTTGGAAACGGCAAAAGCACTGGCTGTCGAGCGTCGGGAATCGGGGCCCCCAGCGGCCAGCCATCGGCTTTCAGTGCCAAATTCCAGCGCCCCTCCATGCGTGCGCCGCAAACCAATGAGCGACCCTCGTTCGCGAAAGTCGGGTCGTGGTCCGATCGCTGAGGGCTGATCGCGGCCGGTTTCTCCGCCTTTATTCGCCGAGCTTCACGATGCGGTCGAACTCGGCCTTGGTGACCGGTGTGACCGACAGCCGGTTCTGACGGAAAAGGATCATCTTCGCGAGGGTGGGATCCAACCGGAGCTGGGGCAGGGTGACGGGCTGGGGGAGCGGGGCGTCCGCCTTGAGCTCGACTGCCACCCAGCCGGGTTCGTCCGCGGTGGTGTCGGGGAACGAGGGCTTGGTGACCTCGGCGACGCCGACGACGGCCTTGGTGGTCATGCTCTCATAGAATAAAACGCGGTCGCCGCGCCGCATGGCGTTGAGATGGATGCGTGCCGAATAATTGCGCACGCCGGTCCAGGCGGTGCGGCCGTCGCGGACCAAGTCGGTCCACGCGTAGGCCTCGGGTTCGGATTTCACCAGCCAGTATTGGGTTGTCATGCAGAGGGGGGTTTGGTGCGCTGGCACTGAAATGGACGAGGATCCCCCTGAAAAGGTAAAAGCCCGCCGAGATCTGAGGATTATCTTCGTGGTCATGGCGGTGGGTACCCTGCTGCCGCTCGCTTTGTTCTATTTTTTCCGCTAAAACCGCCGCTCCATGAACAAGACGATGTTCGTCATCCGCTCGGTATTTTTTGTGCTCTGCGGGGCCGCGGGCTGGCTCGTGTGTTATGCGATCGAGGAGTGGGATGCCCACCGGCTCCTCGCGACCGTGATCGGCCTGCTGCTGGGCACGCTGGTCATCCTCGTGGACTTCCTGCTCAAGGGCTTTTCGCTGCGTGGCTTGTCGGCCATCACGTTCGGCCTCGGGATGGGCACCCTGATCGCCTATCTCATCGGCACCTCGCCGCTGTTCCGGTTTGGCGAGCCGCAGATCATCTACCTGTCGCAGCTCGCCCTGTTTATCGTCTGCACCTATCTCGGCACCGTCATCGCCCTGCGCGGCAAGGACGAGTTCAACCTCGTGATTCCGTATGTGCGCTTCGTGCCGCATGACGTGGATGTGCCGCTGGTGGTGGTGGACACGAGCGTGCTGATCGACGGCCGCATCGCCCGGGTGTGTGACGCCGGGTTTCTCAGCGCGGCGCTGATCATCCCGCGCTTCGTGCTGAACGAGCTGCAGTCCGTCGCCGATTCGGCCGACCTGCACAAACAGGCGCGCGGGCGCCGCGGGCTCGACGTGCTGAACGAGCTGCGCCGCAACAAACGCCTCGACATCCGCATCGTGGAGAGCGAGGTCGCGAAGCGGGAGGACATCGAGGCCAAGCTCGTCTTCCTCGCCCTGAGCATGCGGGCCAAGCTGCTGACCACGGACTATAATCTCGCGAAGATGGCGGAATTCCAGGGCGTGCCCTGGCTCAATCTCAACGAACTGGCCCGGTCACTGCGGACCGAACTGATGCTGGGCGAGACGGTCGAGGTCGAACTCCTCAAGCCGGGCAAGGACGAGGGCCAGGCCGTGGGCTTCCTCGAGGACGGCACGATGGTGGTCGTAAACTTGGCCCGCGCGTACATCGGCCGCCGCGTCAGCGCCGAGATCGTCAGCATTCTGCCCACCGCGGGAGGCAAAATGGTCTTTGCCAAGCTGCTCAGCGCGAGTTGAGGCCGAAAGGGTCCGCTAGGCTGCGGGGAGCGGAGGCCCGCCGTCGCCAAGGCTTTGGCGGGCAATTTACCCGCGGATTCCGACGGTAAATTGGTGGAGCAGATGGGGATCAAACCCACGACCTCGTCGTTGCGAACGACGCGCTCTATCAACTGAGCTACTGCCCCGTAAGGGAGGGG
>CAIPZZ010000103.1 GCA_903869665.1 uncultured Opitutia bacterium
AGGGCGCCGGAGTCGGCGGCGAAATCGTGAAAAATATCCTCGATGCCGTCGCGCAGGGCGGCGGAGTCGCCGTCTTTGCGGAAACTGTTGAGCAGATCAATGCGGGGGTAGGGGTTGGCGCGGTCGGTGAGCTTCCGGATCCGGCTGGCGGAGCGGGCCTCGTCGTCGCGGCCGAGCTCCCGGAGCCAGACGACAAGCTGCTGATAAATGTCAGCGGTGTCGCGGACAGTGAGCTGCGGGGCGCGTTCGAGTTCGCGCAGGTGGGGGACAGCGAGCTCGCGATCGCCGCGGTCCCACTCAATGCGAACGACAAGGAGGAGCCCTTCGCGCCGGCGATCGAGCTCGTAGGTGCGGATGATATCCTCGGCTTGGTCGTAGTTGCCGAGATTAAAGCAGGCCTGGGCCTGGGCGAAGGCGACGATCTGGTTACGCGGGGTGAGCGCGGGCGGGTTGGGCAAGATGGAGCGGGCGACAGCCATGATCTGGTTGTCCATCTGCTGCTGGTTGAGGAAGCTAAGAAGGGAGCGGAGAAAGTCGGTGTTGTCGCGGTTGAACTGGAGACCCTCGTGGAGAATTTTCCAGGCGCGGGCGGGCTGGCGGGATTGCGTGTAAATCTGGGCGAGGAGCACGCGGCCGTCGGCATTGGCGGGGGACTTGGCGGTGCCGACCACGAGATCGAAGATCGCCTCGCGGAACTTGCGTTGCGCGATCTCGTCCTGCGCGCGCTTAACCAAAAAGTCGCCGTAGGCCGTCTGGAAGGCCGTCCAGCGCGATGGCATGAACCACAGCAGCGTGTCCGTATAGCGCGCGGTCGCAAACCCGCGCTGATATTTCAGAAAGGCCCATGCTCCGCCGGTGAGTGCCGACCACACCAGCGCCATCGTCAGGGCCAGCGCCAGGGTGAGCCGGCCCCACCAGACCTCGACCTCCCAACCTTCGTCCGTGCGCACCCAGAACACCGGGTAGAGCCGGCGCCAGCCCTCGGCGACGCGGATGTCGCCTTCGGCCTTGAAGTGTTCCGCGCCGGTCGGCTGGTGAGGTTGCATCGGGAAAATAGCGAAAAAGCTGTTGCACACTTTTGTCCGTGATGCACGCTCAAATCCGCCGTAACGCAATTGTAAGAAATAACCCCTTGTTTTCGACGCTGGCTTGCCTCTTGCTTGCCGGCCTCTGCCAGCCCCACGTCATCGTCAACCTCAACGCGCCGCTCCCATGAAATCTCGCCGCCTCCTCCTCGCGCTCGGCCTTGCTGCCGCCCTTCCGTTCGCCTCCTTTGCCGCCAACAGTTCCGAATCGCTTTCGGCCGACCTGCTGAGCCAGGTGCAGACCGCCGCCGCCGCCGGCGACTCCGCCGCGCTCGCCACCATTCGGAATCTGGTCACGGCCAACCCGACACTTGCCGCCAGCATCGCCGCCGCCGCCGCCGCCGCCAATCCCGCGAAGGCCGCCGATTTCACCACCGCCGTCGTCGGTGCCGCCCCGACCTCCGCGCCCTTGATCGCCGCCGCTGTCATCAAGGCGATCCCTGCCGCTGACGCCTCCACGCGGGCCGCCGCCATCACTGGCGCCGCCGTCGGCAGCTCCAGCGGTCTTGCGGCCGAAGTCGCCGCCGCCGTGGTGCAGTCCCTGCCCGCCGCCACCGCCGTGGCGAAGGTCGCCGACATCGCCGCTGCCGCCGCGCAAAACTCCTCCGCCGGCCAGGCCCCCTCCATCACGGCCGCCGCCATCCTTGCCCTACCCGCGAGTGTCACTGCCGCTGACAAGCAGACCGCCGCCCTTGCCGTGGCCACCCGTGTGACCGACGCCCAGACCCTCGCCAACAAGGGTGATATCGCCGCCGTCGTGGTGAATCTCCTGACCACGGCTGACACGTCCGCCGCCACTCGCACCCAGCTCATCGCCTCAGCCGGCGCGGCGACCAACATGGACACCAACGCCGTGACCAACGCGCTGAACGGCGACGCTGCCCGCAACGCCATCACCGCCGGCACCAACGCTGCGAGCACGGGCAGCGCGGCGGCGACCACCGGCGGCACCCTCGTCGCCAATCTCACCGCGAGCGGCAACAACGGATTTCCGGCCCAACCAAGCGAAAACCTGCCGAACACCACCACCAACACCTGACTTTTTCGCAAAAATCACGCAACTTGCGCTTGCATCCTCATCCTGCATCTGATTTCCAACCATACCAAGCTACCCATCCAATACCATGAAAAAACTTGCCCTTAGCCTCGCCGTCAGCGCCGTCCTTGCCGGCAATTGCTTCGCCGCGACCAAAATCGGCGACACCGGAGCCTCCCTCAGCCTGACCGGTAACGTCGGCATCAGCTATGATGACAACCTGCTTCAGGCCGAGACTGCCAAGCTGAACGACACCATCTTCTCGTTTTCCCCCGGCTTGGAGGTTCAGTTCGACAAGGCGGGCACCACTGTTCTCAGTTTCAAAGAGGAGTTTAAGCGCTACGCCGACACCAGCGGCCTCGACAGCAATCTGGCCACCGCCTCATTCCGCTCGAACATGACCAGGGGCAGCGACACGGGAAAATTCAACGCCAGCTACACCCAGACTAACAATAACACCCCGGTCTCCGGCGTGCCTGGTCTGCTGCGCCGCAACAATATCTCGGTCGGCGGCAGTGGTGAGTGGGAGATTGTCCCGGTGAAGCAGAAATTCGGTCTCGGTGTGAGCTATGACGACACCGATTACAACCAGACCACGCTCGCTGACAGCAAGACCTACACCGTGCCGGTGAACTACTATTACGAGATCAATCCGAAGCTGTTTCTCAGCCCCGGTTTCACCTACCGTAAAACAAATCTTAAGACACCCTCGACCGGGGCCAAGACGGATTACACCGATTACAAATACAGCATCGGTCTCCGTCAGGATGAGCTGACGACTGTCAAGCTTACCGGCAATTTTAGCATCGGTCTGAATCACCGCACTCCTGATGTCGGCAAGAGCGAGTCGTCGTTCAACCTTGATTCCAGCCTCAATTACGCCGCCAGCGAGAAGACCAGCTACAATCTAACCCTGAGCAACGATTTCGGCCAGTCCTCGGTGGGCGCTTCGCAGAAGACCCTCCGCATCGGCGGCGGCGTGAACCACGCGATTGACCAGAAATGGAGCACGGCTGCCAAGGCCAGCTACAGCCAGACCGACTACACCGGCGCCCGCAAGGATGACTACTGGGATGCAAACCTCTCCCTCGATTGGAAAGGCCTGAGCTCCTATTATGGTCTCACGATCGAGCTCTCTTACGGCTACAAAAACAACTCCTCCAATGTCGCTGGCTCCAGCTACAATGGCAACACGATCGGTTTGACGGCCAGCGCGCGGTATTGATCCGCCCGTGCCGTCTGCCTGCTCCGATTGATTCCAACCAGTTTGGAACAAATCGAAACCGCCAAGGTCGGAACCGCCGCCCCGGCCCCTGTTGCCGGGGCGGTTTTGTTTTCCGCTTTTACCACATGAGTCCTCTCGCCCTCCCTCTCCGCCTCGCTGCCTTGTTCGCGCTTCCCTCTCTGCTCGTCGCTGCGGATGTGGCCGCTCTCGCGAAACCCGCCAGCTTGGCAACACCCCCGGCCGAAGGCGCGGCGTCCTCGGATTACACCTTGCTACCTGGCGACGCCATCTCCGTCACCATCCTCGGGGAGGACGGCTTGAGCAACCAAATGAAGCTTCTGAAGGTCAGCCCCGAGCACACGATCCGGGTGACCTATTTCGAGGACACCCCGATTAACGTCAGTGGCAAGACCCGCTGGCAGTTGGAGAACATCATCACCAATCTCTACAAGCCCGACTACCTGAAGCAGCCGAAGGTTTCGGTTCAGATGGTTAGCTACGCGCCGCGCAAGGTGAACGTCATCGGCCAGGTCAACTCCCCCCACGAGGTGCAGTTTCCCCCGGAGAAGGGGCTTAAGCTCATAGACGCCATTACCCAATGCGGTGGTTTTACCCGCTTGGGCGATGACAAGCATGTGGTGCTCACGCGCGTCATGTCCGATGCAACCAAGAAAAACTATACCATTGACGCGAGGAAGCTGACCGGAGCCAAGGAAACCGGCGGGGTGGACGACTGGCCGCTCCAGCCTGACGACATTATTTTTGTGCCAGAAATCTGACCACGGACCACCATGAGCTCCAACTCCCCCAAACAATCCCGCTCCGGCGGCGACCACGGCTACGGTTACGGCGGCGGCTCGTCGGGCTACGGCGGCTATGGCGGTTACGGCGGCTATGGTTACGGGGGCTATGGGTATGGCGGCTACGGCTACGGTTCGAAACGCGAGGGTGGCCTGCAACGCAGCCTACAGGACTACCTGCTCATCCTACGCGAGCGCATCTGGTATATCATCGTGGTGTTTCTCGTGGTTTTCTCCTCCGCGCTGGTTTATACCCTCAGCCAGCAGAAAGTTTACCGGGCGATGACCACGATGCAGGTTTACCGGCGCGCGCTGAGCACGACGGGCAAGCAGGGCGATCAGGTCATGTCCACCGCCAACGATGTCACCAGCGCCGATGATTTGAACACCATCCTGAGTGTATTCACCAGCGCGAGCGTGCTCGAGCAGGTGGTGCCGCAGATTTCCGGCAACGATCTGCGTCAGTTCATGGCCCCTTATGATGTGGGCGGCTCGCCGACCGGCGTGCCCGACATTCTCAACGACAACCGACGCGTGGCGCTCCGCCGCGGCACCCTCATGCTCGAGGTGACCTACACCCACCCCGATCCGGTGGTGGCCGCCAAGGTGTCCAACCTGTTCGCGGAATCATACATCGCCTACCGTAAGAAAAAAAATATCGAGGCGAACGTGCAGAGTGCGGGTGATCTCCAAATCACGGTGAAATCTGAGACGGAGAAAGTGGACCGAAAGAACCAGGAGATCAGCGACTTTCGCTCGAAACATGGACTTGCCGTGGCAGGCGGGAATTACGACCTCATCAACGCCAACCGGCAAGTGCTCAACACCAATGAGGTGAGTGCCCGAGTGCAGCTCTCCGCCGCCGAAACCCGCGCCCAGCAGATCGAGAAGCAGCTCAAGGAGGGGAAGAAGCTGACGGATCTCTCGTATTTCTCGAACCACCCGGCCATCGCGCCTCTGATCCAGAGAATTCGTGAGACCAACATCCTTATCAGCCAGTTGTCGGAAAAATATGGCGACCTCTGGCCTGACCTGAAAACCGCGAAACGCACGCTGGCGACGACCCAAACGGAACTGGACAGCGCTGTGGACAGCGCCGTGAAGCAATATGATTCGGAGTATGCCACCTATCGGAGCACATGGGAAAAAGCCAAAAATGCGGTGGATGCTGCCGATACCGAGGCGAAAAATCTCGATGCCTTGAAAAAAGATTACGAGCAGATGACGCGTGACTTTGCGCTCATGAACAAGTCGTTGGAGGACCACAAGCAACGGCTGGCGGAGATTGTAAACGCTCCGTCCCTTGAACTCGATCAGGTCGTCCTGATGGACACCGCCAAGCCACCGCCGATGGAGGCCTTCGTCTCCCCCAACTACACCGTCAATCTCAGTCTCGGTGTCGCCGCCGGCCTCGGCCTCGGTCTCGTGTTCGCATTTTTCGTGGCCTACATTGACGACCGGGTGAAGAGCTCGTTCGACATCGAGTCCGTCGTCGGCCTGCCGCTGATCGGGATCATCCCGGCGATCAAAAAAATGGAGCAGCCCGACAAGGCGCAGGTCGTCGCCAACAACGCCGACCGGCAGGTCTCGGAGGCGTTTCTCGCGCTGCACTCCGCGCTCCGGCTCAAGGACGAGAGCAAGAACGCCCAGTGCATCCTGACCACCAGCACCATCCCCGGCGAGGGCAAGTCCTTCGTCTCGACCAATCTTGCCCTCACTTTCGCGGCTCACGGTGAGCGCGTGCTCATCATTGATTGCGACCTGCGAAAGCCGAACATCCACAAGTCCTTCCGTCAGGAGAATCTTAAGGGCGTCATTGATGTCATCGCCGGTGCCGCGACGATTGACGACGTGACGATCAAGCAGCTGCATCCCAACCTCGATGTGATGACCAGCGGTGGTCGCGCGAAGAACCCGACGCAAATCCTCAATAGCAAAAAATTTGAGATCATGGTCTCCGAGCTCCGCAAGCGTTATGATCGGATTTTCTTCGATACACCGCCGCTCGCCGCGGTGAGCGACGCGCTCATCATCCTACCGCTGATGGACGGCTCGCTGTTCTCGATCTTCTTCAACAAGGTGCGTCGCAAGGCCGCGCAGTTCGCGGCCAAGAAGCTGCTCGAAGCGAACGTCCCGGTTTACGGCGCCATCCTCAACGGCCTCAACCTCGCCGTCTCCGGCTACTACTACGCCCAATACTACGACAAATCTTACAAGGATTACTATGTCGTGATGTCCAAGGGCGACGGCAACGCCCCCGCCGCTGCTGCCAGCAAGCCGCCCGCCGACGAGTGAACCTCGTCGCGGATTCGCTTAAAAGCCCAGCGCGCGGCCCGTCTGGTAAACGATGAAGCACACCAGCCAGGCGGTGCCGGTCTGGTAGGCGAGCTGGAACAGCGGCCAGCGCCACGAGTTCGTCTCGCGTTTCACCACAGCGATCGTGCTCATGCACTGGAGCGCAAAGACGTAAAAAATCATCAGGTTTAGACACACCAGAGGGGTGAACAGCGGGCGGCCGTCGGGCCATCTCGCCTTGGTGATGGAGGTGCGCAGACTATCCCGGTCGGTGTCGTCGTTGCCGGTCTGTTCGACGGCGAAGACCACGCCCATGGTGCTATTGAACAGTTCGCGCGCCGCAAACGAGCCGATCAGCCCGATGCCGATCTGCCAATCGAAGCCGAGCGGCTTGATCACGGGCTCCAGTGCGTGCCCGGCGCGGCCGGCGAAGCTTTGCGCGCGCTGCTCTTGCGGGCTCGCGCCGTCATGGGCTTTGGGATAAGCGGTGAGAAACCACAGAATGACGCTGAGGCCGAGGATGACAGTGCCGGCGCGCTTCAGAAAAAGTCCCGCGCGCTGCGCCATGTGCAGCGCGACATCCTTGAGGCGCGGTCGCCGGTAAGGCGGCAGCTCCATGATCATCACCGGCGGCTCGCCCTTGAGCAGCGTGCGCTTGAAGAGCCAGGCGAAGAAAAATGCGCCGCCCGTGCCGAGTGCATACATCAGCACCATCAGCGCAACCTTGGTCGGGATGGGCATCACCGCATTCGGCAGCAGCGCCGGGATGAGCAGCAGATACACGGGCAGCCGCGCTGAGCAGCTCATGAACGGTGCGACAAGGATGGTCACGAGCCGGTCCTTAGGGTCCTCGATGGTGCGCGTCGCCATGATGCCGGGGATGGCGCACGCGTAGGAGCTGAGAAGCGGGATGAAGCTTTTCCCGTTGAGCCCCACCCGGCTCATTAGCCGGTCCATGATGAACGCGGCGCGCGCCATGTAGCCGGTGTCCTCCAGCAGCCCGATGAAGAAAAACAGGATCAGGATCTGCGGAAGAAAAATCACTACGCCGCCCACGCCGGCGATCGCGCCGTCGGTGATGAGGTCGCGCAGGTCGCCGGGCGGCATCGCGGTTGTCACCCAGCTGCCAAGCGCGGACATGGCGTGGTCAATCCAGTCCATCGGGTATTGCGCGAGCGTGAAGATGGAGAGGAACAGCGCCGCCGTGATCGCGCCGAGCGTGAGCCAGCCCCACACCGGGTGGGTCACCACGGCGTCTATGCGGTCGCTCGCACTCGCGCGGACGGGCGTGGCGCCGCGCTCGGCGAGGCCGGAGCAGAGCCGGGCGATGGCGTCGTAACGCGAGCCGACGAGCGTGCCGGCCCAGTCCGTGCCGTCGGCAGCCCAGCGCTTTTTCCAGTGCGAGAGAATTTCTGCGGTGCGCGCGTGCAGCGGCGCGGAGCCGGCGACCCGCATCTCGTCGGAATCGGTCAGCAACAGCAGCGCCTCGGCGCGCGCGACGAGCGGTGGCTTCCCGTCATGGGCGGTGAGCGAGGCCTGCAGCTCGGAGACGGCCGGCGCGATGGCGGTGGGCACGTCCCACGCGTGGCGCGAGAGCGGCAAGTCGGGGCGGCTCATGGCGAGCCGCAGCTCGACGAGTCCTTTACCATGGATGGCCTCGCAGGGGATGACCGGCACGCCCAGCTCTTGCTCCAACCGCCCAACGCGCAGACGCAGGCCGGCCTGCGCGGCGAGATCCATCATGTTGAGCACGATGATAACCGGCCGGCCGAGATCGAGGATCTGGTGGACGAGGTAGAGGTTGCGCTCGAGATTGGTCGCGTCCACGACGCAGAGAATGCGGTCGGGCACGGGCGTGTCGGCGCGGCGACCGAGGAGCACGTCGCGGGTGACGGCCTCGTCGGGCGAGCGCGCGGCGAGCGAGTAGGTGCCGGGCAGGTCAATCACCGTCATCGGCTGGCCGTGCTGCGAATACGCGATGCCGGTCTTTTTTTCGACGGTCACGCCGGGGTAGTTGGCGACCTTTTGCTTCAGACCGGTGAGCGCATTGAAGAGCGTGCTTTTTCCGCAGTTGGGGTTGCCGACGAGCGCAAACACCGGTTGACGACGCGGCGGTGCGGCGTTGGCGGCGGCGGGCTGGAAATGCGGCGGCATGGATGTAGGTCTGATAGACGTAGGGAATTTGGCGCGGGAGAAATCGGCCGGGAACGGGAGGGGTATCAGCCTTTCAGCTCGTCGCTATTTCCACCAACACATGCTCCGCCTCGCTCTTGCGGAGGGTGAGATGGTAGCCGCGCACCTTGATCTCAATCGGGTCACCCAGCGGGGCGGCACGGATGAGCGTGACCGCCGTGCCGGGCAGCAGCCCCATCTCGCGCAGTCGCAGGAACGCCGCACCGGCCTTCGGATACGAATGCACCACGCCGCTTGTGCCGATGGCGAGTTCCGAGAGTCTGACGGGCGCGGACATGGCGGTGCGTTCGACGCGGCTCACGTGCCGCCGGGGATCAGCTCGACCACGATGTGCCGCGCCGCTCGGTCGTTCAGTGCCACACGCGTGCCGCAAAGTTGGCAGAGCAAGGTGTGCTGGCCGGAGATTTTCTCGATGACCGCCGACTCGCAAAAGCCCATCTCGCGCAGCCGCTGGCAAAAGTCCGCCCCGCCCTCCAGCGCGCAAACCCGCCCCGTCGCTCCCACCGGCAGATCGGTGAGCGGCATCCGGGGAGGCGGACGATGGCGTTCGGCAACAGGCATGGATAAGTAATGGAAAGCTGGGCAGTCAATATGACTGAGACTCAGTTTCAATGTCAACAGGGGATTGCCGCTTGTCACTTCGGTTGATGGGCGCTGAGTTATGACGCCGAAACGCCATGTCCACCGAACAAATCCCTTGGCTCACGGCGGCGGTTTTCGCCGTGGCGTTGCTCTACTCCTCGGTCGGGCACGCGGGGGCGTCGGGCTACCTGGCGGTCATGGCGTTGTTCGGCTTCGCGCCGGCCGTCATCAAGCCGACCGCGCTCGTGCTTAACCTCCTCGTGGCGTCGGTCGGCGCGTGGCAGTTCTGGCGGGCGGGGTATTTTTCGTGGCGGTTGTTCTGGCCGTTCGCGGCGCTGGCGGTGCCGTGTGCGTTCGTCGGTGGCCGCCTAAGCCTGCCAGCGGAGATTTTTCGCCTGCTCGTGGGCGTGGTGCTGCTCGCGTCTGCGGCGCGGTTTTTAGCGCGGTCGGCGGAGAGCGAAAATACCCGCGCGCCTTCGCGACCCGTCGCGCTCGGCGTGGGCGCGGGGCTGGGTTTGCTTGCGGGGCTGACGGGCACGGGCGGCGGGATTTTTCTCACGCCGCTGCTGCTGCTCATGCGGTGGGCGCGCACGAAGGAGGCGGCGGCGGTCTCTGCGCTGTTTATCCTGGTCAACTCCGCCGCCGGCCTGCTCGGCAACCTGAGCGCGGCGCGGTCGGTGCCGGCATTTGTGGTGCCGCTGGCAGTCGCCGCTGTGGCGGGCGGTGCGGCCGGCTCCTATTGCGGCAGCCGACGGTTTCCAGCGGCGGCGGTGAGACGGCTGCTCGCGGCCGTGCTGCTGGTGGCCGGGGCCGGCCTCGTGCGCGACGCGCTGCTGAAATAGGCCGGCCCACGCGCCGGCTGGGGAGATTTTCTGCACGACGCGGGTTGAATCCCGCCCGGCGCGAGTGCAGAGTGGACGCAACTATCATGGACGGGCCGCGCATCCTCCACCTCTACGTCTCCGGCGGGCACAATTTTTTTGGGCATCATGGCCGGGCGCCCGACGCGCACCCGGCGGTGGAACGCGTGGTGGCGCGGTGCGTGGCGGGGCGCGGGCTGGAAGGCGATCGGTTTTTCGCGCATGAGCCGGGACACAAGGGGCAGGTCACATTTTTCGCCGACGAAGTTTATGAAGATTTGTGCGCGACGCTTAATGTGCACGACCGGCCGGCGTCGGTTTTCCGTCGCAACGTCGTCACCCGCGGACTCGACCTCAGTGCGCTCATCGGCGCGGAGTTCGCGCTGCAAGGCGTGCGTTTTCTCGGCGTGAGCGAATGCGCGCCGTGCCATTGGATGAACGGCGCGTTTCACCCGGAGGCCGAGACACGGCTGAGGGGGAGGGGAGGGCTGCGGGCGAAAATTCTCTCCGACGGTGAGTTGTCGGTGGGCGCGGTGCGGCTGGAGATTTTAGCTGCGGCGGCGGGCAAACCGTAGTTCGGTGTGGGTGCGGCGGGATCGGGTCTCGCCACAGCGCTTATCGCTGGCTCGCTCCCTGCGCTCACGCGGGGCGACGTGACGACGAGCGGCGCGCGTCAGTTTTTCCACGATTCGCCGTCGTCGCCCCACTGGCCGAGGCCCGCATGGACGGGCTCCTCCCTCTCTACCTCCTCATCGGGCAACTCTTCAAGCGGCGCGAACCGTTCCGAGGTGAATCCCAGCTCCTGTTTACCGGCGTGAAATGGATCGGGGCCATTGCGCAGCTCCTCGAGCAGCAGACCGACGGTCGCGCTGTCGCCACCTTTCACGACCTTCTCGCGGCCGAGGAACACCTCACGGATGGTGTAGGTGACGCCCTTCACCGGAAGCTGTTGGTAGAGCGCGCGGATGAGGTCGGGGAAGGTGTCGTTGATGCAGACGACTTTCTGGCCTTTGGTCATGGGCGGGAGCGTGAGGAGGACGTGGCGCGTTTCAACTTTCGATTCGGTTGCTTGCGGTCGGAGCCCGGCTCGATGCCGAGGCACGGGTCGCCCGCACGGACGCGGGCGACGAGCCAGGCGGAGTCGCGCTCAAAGCTCGGGGCCTCCTCCGGGAGATAGAGCCACTTGGGGAGCACCGGGTGCGGGCGCAGCGCAGGCCGGTCGGCGATAAGCGCGGCGTGGTGCGCGCGCTCGGTGGGCACCAGCACGCCGCGCCACGGCTCGGCCTTGGCCGCGAGGCAGAGCACCATGCGCCCGCGGAGATAGACGGCGCGGCAGCCGAACATCGGCCGCACGACGAGCGACGGCTCGCCCGCGAGTGGCTCAATCACCCATGCAAGCGGGTGGAGAATTTTCACGTGGAGCGGTGGTTCGCGCATGGGGAAAGCAGGGCGGTAAAAAATGCTTGGTGGAACCCAGGGAATGGAGGGGCCGGCTGGTTCGTTCCTACTTACCTGATTTCCACTTTCAATCCGGAGTCCCTCACTCGATCCGCCCCTCGTCGAAGTCAATCAGGTCGGGCACGCTTTTGATCTCGCCTGCGCGGTCGGCGCAGCCCATGGCGGTGAGAGCTTCCTTCAGAAACTCCTGTCCGGCGGGTGTCATGCCCTTCTGGACGAGCTCGCGGTTCCACTTGGCGGCGCACACATCGGCGGGCAGAAGTTTTTTCAAGCCGGCCTCGACTTCTTCGTCCGTGGCTGAGTCGCGGACGAGTTTCTCCACCGCAGCGGGGTCAATGCCGAGGTGCAGGCAGAGAAAACGGTCGAGGCCGCGCTTAAAGTTTTTCGCGTAGCTGGCGGGCAGCACGCCGAGCTTTTTCACATAGCGGCACTTTGCGAGGAAGCGCGGCAGGTAGAGCAGCCCGGTGGCGGGATGCGGCAGGTAGGGCGAGGGCAAGCAGGTGAGCACCTCACCGGTGGAACCGGGAATAGGTTTGGACGGCATAGGCGCAGCGTGGCGAGACGGCGCGGGGCGTCAACGCGCGGGTGGGTAGGGTTTCGCAGCTTGCGAGAAGGTGTAGGGCGTGTGAGGGTGGCGGCGTCATGAACTCCGTCATGGAAACGCCCGCCGCGAATCTCCCGCGTCCTTCAGCTTGGCCGAGATTTTGCGTCTTCTTGGCTGCTCCACCGGTGCTGCTGTTCGTCCTGAGCACCATCATTACCATCGATCTGTCGGGGGTGATAGAAGGCATCAAGCGGGCACTCGACGGCAACGCGCTCCGCACCATTGTTCAGGCCCGTTTGGCCGCAGAAATTGACCGTGGCGGTGAGCTGCCAACAGAGGCGTTGGCTGATGAGCACGCGCTGGCCGCGTATCTGGCCCGATTGGGATTGGATGATGCAAAATCTTGGTTTTCTGTGTTTGATCCGTTGCGCGGCACCGGGGAGATGTCGAAGTCCATCTTGGTGTCGGCTGCCAGTGGGGCCGAGCGTTCCATTAATCCCGATTTTCAGCGCCGGCCGTTGGCCTGGGCGGTGGCACTCGTCCCGAGCATCAGTAAACTGCCGCCGCGAACGCCGGTAGCATGGACGCGCGGCCTGCGGTCGGATGGCCGATGGCGGGCCGACAGCCTCTATCCAGAGAAAGGTGGCCATGTGGTTTTTGCCGACGGGCATGTGGTTCGTTTTCGAAAGCTAGCTGATGGCGAATTTTTTAAGTGGGGATCGAGTGAGCGCACCAGCAATGTCGCCGAGGCACTGCCACCGGGAACGCGCATTGGTGAAACCAATCCGGGCAGCGACCACGCGGTGGTTTCGCTCTGGCAAAACTGGCTGGATTGGGTGGACGGCTTGGCGTGGTTGCTGGGCGGGGTGTCCTTGCTGTATGTTACTTGCCGTAGTTCAATCAATCCGCAGTGCAGCAGTCTGGCGAGGGAACTCAGCACGCTGGTGAGCGTAGCTTGCACTATTGCCGCTTATGCCGGGCTGTTTCGGTTGTTCGGAATCGTGAACGGTTATTGATTCCCTTTCCACTGCGACCGGTTTGACCGAGGTGCTTCCCTGCTTAGCGCTCCATGGATAGGACGAGTTCTGCGGCTTTGCCGTCCGGCCTGAAAGTATTGTCACCCGTGCAGGTTGATGGCCGCGAAGGCGGCGCGGTCGGCCTCGGTCAGGCCGCGCGCGGGTCGGTAGGCGAGCACGTCGGCGTCGCCGATGGCGGCCCAGCCCTCACGCTTGGCGACGGCGCAGTTCTCAGCCTCGACCACTTCGAAGCCCTCGTGGCGAAGGCGCGCGCAGCAGGCCTCGTGTAGCGCGGGCGTGTGCGTGGCGAGGACGATTGCGAGTTGCGGCTCGCGCGCGAGCAGGCCGGCCGCGCCTTCGAGCACGTCGAGCTCGGCACCCTCCACGTCAATTTTCATCACGGACGGGGCGGATGCGGTGCCGGCGGCAATGAGCGCGTCCACATTTTTCACCGGCACACGCAGGCCCTCTCCGCCGAGGTGGCAGGCGAGCGTCGAGCCGCGTTTTTGCAGCGCGGGCAGCGTGGCGGCGGCGTGATCGCGGTCCCAGCCGAAGGACATCTCGCCCTCCGCCCGGCCCATCGCCCAGGGGAACACGGTGGCGTTGGTGACGCGGTTCCATTTCAGGTGCAGCCCGATGAACTCGCGGCTGTCGGGATTGGGCTCGAAGGCGAAGACCTTGCCCGCCGGGCCGACCGCCCGTGACTCGACGAGCACGGTGAAGCCGCGGTGCGCGCCGACGTCCCACACCGTCTCGCCGGGGCGGATGAGGCGCTGGAGAAACGCGGCCTTGCCGCGCACAAAGTCACCGCGCAGGTAGCGTGCGCCGGTGGCGACGCTCCACCAGCGGCCTTGGTTAGCCCCGTGGCGGATGGGCAGGCGGAGGCGGCGCAGGATTTTTTTGAGCGGTGACATGGTTCAAGTTTCGCCAACGTGTTTGGTGTTTTCCGCGCGTTCCCCGGGCGGCAGCAGGTTCTCGTAAAGCCGCGCGTGACGGGCGAAACAAGCGTAACCTGCGGTCGCGGCCACGAAAAGGCCGGCGAACCCGTCGAGAAAACCGAGTCGCACGACATAGCTGCGGAAAAACCGCCAGCCGCCGCGCAACGCCGCCGCCCACGCCGCCGAGGCGGGTGACACGGCCCGCCGGTGGCGCGCGAAATAGTCGGCCTGGCGGTTGATGCGTGCGACGAAGCTGCGCGTGTCGGGGTAGCCGTGGTGCAGCAGGTCGCCGCGCAGGCGGACAACACGGCCCTGCGGTTGGATGACGGTGTGATACGGATCGCCGCCCCAGCGGCCGGCACCGCGCCGCACGAGCCGGAGCACCCGGTCGGGATACCACTCGCCGTGGCGCACCCAGCGGCCCAAGAGCTTCGTGCAACGTGGAATCTCCGCGCCGGCTACGCCGGCGGGCGGCGCGGAGAGAAAGAGCTCCAGCTCGGTGCGCAGTGGCGGCGAGACCTCCTCGTCGGCGTCGAGGGCGAGCACCCAGGGCTGTGTGCAGCGGTCGAGCGCGAGGTTTTTCTGCGTGGCGTAGTCCGTCCACGGGTGCTCGTAGACTAGCGCACCCGCCTCGCGGGCGACGGCCATGGTGCCGTCGCGGCAGTCGTTGACGACCACGACCGCCTCGGCCGTCCAGCCGGCAACCGACCGCAGGCAACGGCGCAGGTTGGCCTCCTCGTTGCTGGCGATGATGGCGACGCTGAGCGGCAGTGGCGCGGGCATGGCGTGATGGTTGAACGCCCGCCCCGCGTGGCAAGGCGGAAGCGCGGCGCGATGTTGCCTTGGCTCGCCGCCCGGGCCTAGCCTCGGCCCGACCCATGCGCCTCCGCATCAAATTCGCCGACTTTTATCCCAGCCTGGATCCGCAGGACAATTTTTTCACGCGCCTGCTGCGCCGCCGCCACGAGGTCGAGGTGCGGCCTGACGCGGAACACCTTATTTTCTCCCGCTATGGCTACGATTTCCTCCGTCATGACGGCATCCGTATCTTTTTCACGGGGGAGAACGTCCGCCCTAACTTTGATCTCTGCGACTACGCGCTGGGTTTTGATCATCTCGCCTTTGGCGACCGCCACCTGCGCCTGCCGGTCTACCGAATCTATGAGGGTGCCTACCGCGCCGCGCTCGCGGCCGAGCCGGTCACGTCCGAGGCCGCTCGACGGAAATTTTGCAGCTACGTCGTCTCCAACCGGCGCGCCTCGCGCGCCGACTCCGCGCGGGTGCAAATGTTCCAAACGCTCTCGGCCCACCGGCGCGTCGAGTCGGGCGGCAAGCAGTTCAACAACGTCGGCGGCCCGGTGGCCGACAAGCTCGCGTTCCTGCGTGGCTGCAAGTTCAACATTGCCTTCGAGAACGCCAGCACGCCCGGTTACCTGACCGAGAAGATGATCGAGGCCAAGGCCGCCGGCACGGTGCCCATCTATTGGGGCGACCCGCTCGTCGCGGCGGAGCTGAACCCGCGCGCCTTTGTCAACTGCCACGACTTCCCCGACCTCGACGCCGCCGCTCGCCGGGTGATCGAGCTCGACGGCGACGACGCGGCCTACCTCGCGATGCTCGCCGAGCCGATTTTTCCCGGCGGCGTCGAGCCGGCGGAGCTGAGGGAGGAACGGCTACTGGATTTTTTCGAGCACATCTTCGCTCAGCCGGTGGAGCAGGCGTATCGCCGCGTGCGCTCCGGACGTTGGGGCCGCCGTGCGGAGAAGGAATACCGCCGCGTCGCGCGCTTTGACCTCAAATACCAGACCGAGCGGCTGAAACGCTGGCTGGGAGGACGGTGAGGCGATCGCGGCCGGAAAAATTTTGTTTATTCGCGCGGGCGGCTCGGTTGTGCTTCCCGGTCATGATAGACCCGAAACTCCTCCGCGAGACGCCGGAGCTCGTCCGAGCCGCCATCGCCAAGAAACATCTCGCCGTTGACCTCGACGCCGTGCTCGCGCTCGACGCCGCGTGGCGCGCGCAGCTGCAGGAGGTCGAGGCCCTCCGCGCCCAGCAGAAGGCCGCCAACACCGCGATGGCCGCGCTGCCAAAGGGATCGCCGGAGTTCCAGGCCAAGGTGGCCGAGATGAAGGCCGTCTCGGCGCAGGCGAAGGAGAAGGACGCTGCGCTCAAGGACACGGAAGAGAAATGGAAGCAGGCGATGCACACGCTGCCCAATCTCCCGCATGCGACTGTGCCCGAGGGCCGCACGCCCGAGGAGAACGTCGTATTCTCGACGCACGGCGACACCGCCGCGCTCTCGCCGGTCGCTGTGCCGCATTGGGAGATCGGCGGCTTCGACCGGCTGTTCGACTTCGCGCGCGGCGCGAAGGTCACGGGCGCGGGGTTTCCGTTTTACGTCGGCGACGGGGCGCGGCTCGTGCGCGCGTTGCTCCAGTTCTTTTTGGACGAGGATGTGAAAGCCGGCTACACCGAGGTCGCGCCGCCGATCTTCGTCAATGCCGCCAGCGCCACCGCCACCGGCCAGCTCCCCGACAAGGAGGGCCAGATGTATGAGACGACGCCTGATCGCCTCTATGCCGTGCCGACCGCCGAGGTGCCGCTGACCAACTTTTTCCGCGACGAGATTGTGGACGAGGCCGCGCTGCCGATCAAACGCTGCGCCTACACACCCTGTTTCCGCCGCGAAGCCGGCAGCTACGGCAAGGACGTGCGCGGGCTGAACCGCCTGCACCAATTCGACAAGGTCGAGCTGCTCAAATGGGTCCATCCCACGGCCAGCTACGACGAGCTGGACAAGCTACGCGACGACGCCGAGCGCCTGCTCCGCAAACTGGAGCTGCCCTACCGCGTGCTGTTGATGTGCGGCGGCGACCTCGGTTTCGCACAGACGAAAAAATATGACCTCGAAGTCTGGGCCGCCGGCCAGAAACGCTGGCTGGAGGTGTCGAGCTGCTCGAATTTCGAGGCCTTCCAAGCCCGCCGCGCGCAGATCCGCTATCGGGCGAAGGAGACCGGCAAACCCGAGCTCGTCCACACGCTTAACGGCAGCGGCCTCGCGGTGCCGCGGGTGCTGGCCGCATTGCTGGAAAACAATCTCCAACCTGACGGACGCGTAAAAATCCCCGCCGCGCTTGCGCCATATTTTGGCAAAGAGTTTTTGAGCTTCGGTTGAGGGGAATTCGGAAAATAGAAGCTTCAGGTTTTACCCACCAGAGAATTTTCCAATTAAAGCGGTTTAAGTTGAAGTGTAGCCGCCTGCCCGGCCCTTTGTCATCGCGAGGTGCGCGAAGCGTGCCGTGGCGATGCAGCCGTTCGACCGGCTCAAGGACCTGAGCCCGGCCGAGGGGGTTGGATGGCTTCGTCGCTGCGTTCCTCGCAATGACGCGATACGTCACACTTTGGTTTGAACCGCTCTAATTGCCTCTGCGAAAATTCGGCGGCTGGTGGACCTGGTCGCGGGACTACCGATGAGTGCGGTGGTGATTGCGCGCGCGGCTCGTTCACCCCGTGACCCCGCCGCTCCACTTGAGCTTGGCCCGGATGATGGCAAAATGCTCGTGGCCTGGGCGCTGCACCAAGCCTAGCCGGTGACGAGAGAGTAAGATTTCCACCGGTTCGTCGTGGCATGCGCACAGGCTGCGCCGGCCGTCCACCGCGACGATCAGACGGGCGCGGCTGGAGCGGTTGAAGACGCGCAGCTTCACGCTCTCGGGAAAAATGATGGCGCGGTTGCTCAGCGTGTGCGGGCAGATGGGTGTCATCGCGATGACCGCCGCCTCCGGCTGGATGAGCGGGCCGCCGGCGGAGAGATTGTAGGCGGTCGAGCCGGTGGGCGTGGAGAAGACGAGGCCGTCGCAGGAGTATTCGGTCACGAGCCGGCCGTTGGCGGTGACCTCCAGCCGCACGAGGCGTGAGCCGCTGGCGTCCTTGAGTAGCACGTCGTTGAGCGCCAGCTCGCGTTTCCCATCGGGCAGGCGGCACTCGAGCAGCGAGCGGTCCACCACACGGTGGCGGCCGGCAAGCAGCGCGGCGAAGCCCGCGCGGGCCTCGGCCTCGGAGAAAGTCGTGAGAAAACCAAGGCTGCCACGGTTGACGCCGATGACGGGCACGCGCGCCGCCGCCGCCTCGCGCACGACGCCGAGCAGGGTGCCGTCGCCGCCGATGACGCAGCAAGCGTGCTGCCCGCGCAGCCAGCCGGAGGGCAGGGGAAAGCGCGTGGTGCGCTTGACCGTCGCGCCGGCCGCGCGGGCCTGGGCTGCGAGCGCAGCAGCTAGCGCGAGCGCGCCCGGTTTCTGGGCGTTGACGACGAAGGCAATTCGGCGGATGGGGCGCATGGCGGCTCGCGAAAGATCATGCGGGCAGGACGCTTTTCCAATCCCAATCTTGGAACCAAGCAAATCAGGAGGATGCGGCGGCCGGGAACCGGATCATGGCCAGGCCGGTAGCGGCGTCAAAGAGGTGGGCGTGGGCCAGGTCGAGAGCGGCTGGAAAGGGCTGGCCAGGGACGTAGGCTTGGCCGGGGGGGACGCGGGCGACGAGCGTGGCCGCTCCGTGGCGGAGGTGGAGGTGTGTTTCCGCGCCCATCGGCTCGGCGAACTCGACCTGGGTTTCGAGCACGGGCAAAGGTTTCTCGGCTGCGGCGGAGCCGAGGGTGCGGGCGTCGAACAGATGCTCGGGGCGGAGGCCGAGGATGACGGACTTTTTGTCTGAAGGTCTGAAAGTCTGAAGGTCTGAAAGTCGGAGAGCGCCGGATGGGAGGGTAAAGGAGACGGGTGGGTGGTTCGACTGGCTCACCATGCCTGCGGCAGCGGGATTGGCGGCGGCGAAAGTAAGGCGGAGAGCGTCGCCCGTTTTTTCTAGGGTGCCCGGAAAGAAATTCATCGGCGGGCTGCCGATAAAGCCGGCCACGAAGAGGTTGGCGGGCGAGTTATACAGCTCGAGCGGCGGGGCGACCTGCTGCACGCTACCGTCGTGCAGCACACAGATGCGGTCGCCCATGGTCATCGCCTCGACTTGGTCGTGGGTGACATAGAGCATCGTGGCCTGGAGGCGCTGATGGAGACGGATGAGCTCGGCGCGGGTGGTGGCGCGGAGCTTGGCGTCGAGGTTGGAGAGCGGCTCGTCGAAGAGAAACACCTGCGGTTGGCGGACGATGGCACGGCCGACGGCGACGCGCTGGCGCTGGCCGCCGGAGAGGGCCTTGGGCAGGCGGTCGAGCACACCGGCGAGGTCGAGTTGCGCGGCGGCGGCGCGGACGCGCGTCTCGATCTCGGCGCGCGGGAGCTTCCGCAGCATGAGGCCGAAGGCGAGGTTCTCGAACACGGTGAGGTGGGGATAGAGCGCGTAGTTTTGGAAGACCATCGCGATGTCGCGGTCTTTGGGCGGCACGGTGTTCACGACGCGTCCGCCGATGGAGACGGTGCCGGCGTCGGGCGTCTCTAGGCCGGCGACGAGGCGGAGGAGGGTGGACTTGCCGCAGCCGGAGGGGCCGACGAGCACCATGAACTCGCCGTCCTCGACCGCGAGGCTGACGCCGCGCACGGCGGGCGCGCCGGCGGTTTTGCCGGAGGCAGGGTAGGTCTTGGAAACTTGGTCGAGGACGACGCGGGACACGGGGCGGGCGGGGGATTTACGCGCGGGGCTTGCGGCGGATGGGCGGGCGGGGAGTGGCGTTGCTGGCGAGCAGAAACTCGCCCCACGCGAGGTCGGTGGGGGTGGTGAGCTTGGGGTTGGGGTGCGGGTTTTCGAGGAGGGCGATGGGGTGGCCGAGCGTCTCGACAGCCTGCGCGTCGTCGGTGACGCGGAGTTTTTTTGCGGCCACGCGGGCGTAGGCGCGGGTGATGTGATCGCGGGAGAAAACTTGCGGGGTTTCCATCGCCCAGAGGTTTTCGCGTGGCACGGTGCGCAGCGTCCCACCTGAGCGCGTTTCCTTGATGGTGTCGGTCACACGGTGGGCGAGGACGGCGGCGCGGGTGCGGCGGGCGAGTGCGAGCAGCGCGCGGAGCAGTTCCGGGCGGACGAGCGGGCGGGCGCAGTCGTGGATGAAAACGTGCGTGATGTCGGGCGGGAGCGCGGCGAGGGCGGCGGCCACGGAGTCCTGCCGCTCGCGTCCGCCACGCACGAAGAGTGCGGGCGTGGGCGCGTGGGCGGCGAGCGCGAGCAGCTGGCGGCGGTCGCGGTGAACGATGACGTAGAGATCGGCCACGCCGCTGGCGGCGAAGGCGGCGACGGAGTGGGCGAAAACGGGCCGGCCGGCGAGCGGCGCGAGGATTTTGTCGGCGACCGCGCCGGCCATGCGCGTGCCGCGTCCGGCGGCTAGGAGAATTGCGGCGGTTTTCATGAGGGCTTTAGTTGCACCACATGGCGTAGTTATTTTTTTGGCATATCCACATGCGGCACGGGGGCTAGCGTGATTTTCAATTCATACTCACGCGTAGTCACGTCAGGGACATCTGCCAAAGCATAGCGGATCCTGTCCGAGATATGTTTTGCGATGATCAGACCTCGCACACGGCGGCTGTTGGCCAGATGGCGTTTTACCCAGCCGAGATAGCGCATGATCTGACCGCAAACGGCATCGGGACCATGCTCGACCTTCAACTCCACGATTAGTAGTCCGCCTTCCCTGTCTTCCGCCAGAATGTCGATCCTTCCCATTTCAGTGACAAACTCCACCCCAGTGTTGCCGTCGTCATCGACGAACAGTTGAAGTCCTTCTTCAATTACTTCCAGGTTGGAAGCCAGAAAGTCACGGAGGTGATGTTCCGCTGCAAAAGATTGCCCGTCCGAAGCCGCTGGAGACGTTGGAACCGTGACAAACCGTGTTATTCCGACAGTCTGCACGACTAGGTCGCCTTCGTCATTCTTTGCGATTTCCCACTGGCCGTGCTTCGCTGGATCGTAGCGTTCCAGCTTGCCCCGTTCTGGACGAAAAAGAAAATCATACTGAGAATCCGCTCTTCGTGGTTTCTGGTTTTCCGGATAGTGGATGCGCGAGGCGTGGTTGACCGTGCTGACGACAATCTGACACCCAATCGTTCCTTTGTTTGTTTCCGGATATTTTTTTAGCACCCAATTTCGCACGGCGACGTTCGTGGTGCTTCCACCAAGCTCATCTATTGCTTCGCGGACCATCTTCCAGACCGCTGGCTTTGTGGATATTTTCATGGGGAGAAAAGTTGGGATAGAAACTTGTTTTTTGGCGTCCGCGCGTTTCGAAATTTCAATTTCATAACTCCGCCAAGATCGCCCGCGCGGCGGCGGCAGGGTCGGGGGCTTTGAGGATGGGGCGGCCGACGACGATATAGCTGGAGCCGGCGGCGGCGGCCTCGGCGGGGGTCATTACGCGTTTTTGGTCGTCGCCACCAGAGCCGCCGAGGGGGCGGATTCCGGGGGTAATGAGTTGGACGCCGGGGGGAAGCTGTTTTCGTAGCGCGGCGACCTCAAGGGGCGAACAGACGAGACCGCTCAGACCGCTGGACGCGGCGAGGCCGGCGAGGCGGGCGACTTGCGCATCGGGCGCGGCGGTGACGCCGGTTTCGGCAAGGGCGGGGGCGTCCATGGAAGTGAGCACGGTAACACCGAGGAGAAGCAGGTCGGGCTTGTGCTTTTGCTGCGCGGCAAGGGCGGCGGCCATCATCTCGCGTCCGCCGCAGGTGTGGAGCGTGAGCATGCCGATGGGCAGCGGGGCGAGCGACTCCACGGCGCTGGCGACGGTGTTGGGGATATCGTGGAGCTTGAGGTCGAGAAAGATGTTGAAGCCCATGCCGGCGACCTCGCGGACGTAGTTAGGACCGTAGGCGGTGAACATCTGGAGGCCGATCTTCACCCAGCGGAGCGAGCCGCGGAGCTGGCGGAGCATGGGCGCGGCGGCTTCCCGCGTGGGCACGTCGAGGGCAAGGATGAGGTCGCAGGGCATGGTGGTTGAAACCACTAATGGACACTAATGGGCGCTAATGAAAACCAAAACCAGCGTATGGGATTTTTCCGTGATTAGTGGCGATTAGTGTGCATTAGTGGTTTCAAACTCCGTGAGCGCGCTCTCCGTCTTTTCCCCGGCCAAGATCAACCTGTTCCTCGCCATTACCGGGCGGCGGGCGGATGGGTTTCATGAGCTGGTGTCGGTAGTGGCACAGGTGGGGTTCGGGGACATGCTGGTCGCCGAACCGAGGACAGAGGACGGAGGCCAGAGAACAGGAAATGATTTCACCCTAGAGTGCGATGATTCGGCGGTGCCGGTGGACGGGTCGAACCTCGTGCTGCGGGCGGCGGCGGCATTTGCGGTGGCGACCCTTCAACTTGGCTCAGGGCGGGCGGCGGGCAGGCCCTTCGACTTGGCTCAGGGCGGGCCCTTCGGCGAAGCTCAGGGCAGGCACGGCGGGGTGCATTTCCGGCTGGAGAAACGCATACCCATCGGCGCGGGGCTGGGCGGGGGGAGCAGCAACGCGGTCGCGGCACTGCGCTCGCTCAACCAGCTGGCGGGCGAGCCGCTCGACGTGGCGCGGCTGGCGGAGCTGGCGGCGGGGCTGGGGTCGGACTGCCCGCTGTTTTTGCACAACGGTCCCGTGGTGATGCGTGGGCGAGGGGAGCGCGTCGAGCCGCTACAGGCGGCGCGGCTGCGCGGGCGGCGGGTGCTGATTTTCAAGCCGCCGTTTGGCATCAGCACAGCTTGGGCGTATGCGCGGCTGGCGGCGGAGGCACCCCGCCACTATTTGTCCGTCGCCGAGGCGGAGGCGCGGCTGGGGGCGTGGCTCACTGATAACGCTCCGGCCGAGGAGCTTTTGTTCAACAGCATGGAGGGCGTGGCTTTCGCCAAATTTCTCGCGCTCCCCGTTCTCCTGGACGCGCTGCGCGAGGAGTTTGGTCTCTTGGCGCGGATGAGCGGGAGCGGGAGCGCGTGTTTCGCGCTACTGCCGGCGGACACGCCCGCCGCGCAGGTGGTGGCGGTCACGGCGCGCATCCGGGAGCTGTGGGGCGCGGGGGCGTTTGTGGTGGAAGCGAAAATTATGTGAACTTGCGCGGTTTTTGGCAAATGCGGGTTGACCCTGCGCGGACGCGCAGCGTTGATGGGTGGCGTGCCGGCTGCTTTGCCCCGCGTCTGCCGCCGCGCCCGACCCATGCCCACGGACGAAATCCGCGAAACCACCGAGACCACGCTGCCAGGCATCGCCGCCTCGCCGGGGATCGCGCACGGGCAGGTTTTTCTGCATCTACAAAACGATCTGGAGCTACCGGCGCACGACATCGAGCCGGCGCGGCGGGGCGAGGAAGCGGCGCGGTTCGAGCGTGCGCTTCTCGCCACCCGCCAGCAGGTGCAGAAGACCAAGGCCGAGGTGGAGAAAAACCTCGGCGCGGACGAGGCGCGGATCTTTGACGCGCACCTGCTGGTGCTCGAGGACCACGCGCTCATCGGCGAGACGCTGCGCGAGCTGGAAACCACGGGCCACAACATCGAGCGGTGCTTCCACCGCGTGGCGCAGCGCTACATCGCGGCGTTTGAGAACATCGAGGATGAATACCTGCGCGAGCGCGCGGGCGACATCCGCGACGTCGCCCAGCGCCTGCTGCAAAACCTCCTCGGCCAGGCGGCGCAAAGCCTCGGCGACCTGGCGAAGGGCCGGGTGGTCGTGGCCGGCGACATCACGCCCTCCGAGGCCGCGGGGCTCGATCGTTCTGAGGCGCTCGCCATCGTGACCGACTCGGGGAGCAAGACCAGCCATGCCGTCATCGTCGCGCGCTCGATGCGTGTGCCGGCGGTCGTCGGCACCCGCGACCTGACCCGGCGCGTGCGCAACGGTGACTGGGTGCTGGTGGATGGCTACGAGGGCAAGGTCATCCTGCACCCGGCGGAGCAGACGCTTTTCCGCTACGGCCAGATCCGGTTGGCGAAAAAAAATATCGAGCTGCGCCTGCTTGAGGCGAGCCGCCGGCCGGCGGTCACGCGCGACGGCGCGGCGGTGGCGTTGCGGGCCAATATCGAGCAGGCCGGCGAGGCGAAGCTCGTGCGCGAGTTTCACGGCGACGGCGTGGGGCTGTTTCGCACGGAGTTCCTGTTTCTCAGCTCGCCCCGCGTGCCGACGGAGGAGGAGCAGTTTCAGGCCTACCGTGCGGCTGCCGAGGCGCTCGCGCCCGCGCCGGTCGTCATCCGCACGCTTGACCTCGGCGGCGACAAGCCCATGGCCGGCGGGGCGCATCTCTTCGCCCGCGAGGCCAACCCGTTCCTCGGCCACCGCGCCATTCGCTTCTGCCTCGACCAGCCCGCGATCTTCAAGGACCAGCTCCGCGCCATCCTGCGCGCCAGCGCGCACGGCAATATCCGCCTGATGTATCCCATGATCAGCGGGCGCGAGGAGCTTGCCCGCGCCAATGCCGTGCTCGACGAGTGCCGCGCCGAGCTGAAGGCAAAGGGCGTGCCGTTCAACGCCGACCTGGCCGTCGGCACCATGATCGAGATCCCCAGCGCCGCGCTCACCGCCGACCTGCTGGCCCAGGACTGCGACTTCTTCAGCATCGGCACCAACGACCTCATCCAATACCTGCTCGCCATTGACCGGGTGAACGACCGCATCGCGCACCTCTACGAGCCCACGCACCCCGCTGTGCTGCGGACGCTCAAGCACATCGTCACCCAGGCGCACCGGCGGAAGATCAAGGTCAGCGTCTGCGGCGAGATGGCCGGCGATCCCGTGTATGCGCCGCTCCTGCTTGGCCTCGGGGTGGACGAGCTGAGCATGACGCCTCCCCTGCTGCCCGCCGTGAAGTTTGCCGTGCGCGCCATGAAGATGACCGACGCCAAGAAGCTCGCCAAGGACGCGCTCAAACAGGAGTCGGCGAAGGCCGCGCAGGCGCTGTGCGAGAAGTTCCACCGCACGCGGGTGAAGGTGGACTGAGCAGCGCGGACGGCAGTGGCTCAGTTAGCCCGGTTATCGCGAGCCCCGCGCAGCCCGTTTCACAAGCTCAGGGCCTTGAGCCTGTCGAGAGGCCAGTCGGTCGTGGCCGACCCAGCGCAAGGCTGCTTGATGTCCGGCGACCGGCCGGCGGCCTCGGCAGGCTCGTCGCCACGGTTCCTCGCAAGGCAATTTTGGATGCCGCACATTTTTCGTGGCATCGGGAAAACCTATTCACCATGTTTGGCCCGCATCCGCACCACCCACCATATTTCCATGCCCCCCCGCGCCTTTTTCTTCCTGCTCGCCTTTACCGCGTGTGTTTCCGCCGTCCGCGCTGCCGAGAGTGCCGCGCCTTCGCCCGCTCCAACGGCCGCCTCCCCTGCCGCGTCAGTCGCATCGGCCGCCTCTGCTGCGCCCGCCAACGAGCTCACCGCGGCCGAGAAGGCCGATGGCTGGGTGCTCCTTTTCGACGGCAAAACCTTCGCCGGCTGGCGCGGCTACCGGCAGCAGAAACCGCCCGCCTCCGGCTGGGAGGTCAAGGACGGCACGCTCAAGACCATGCCGAAAGTTCGCGGCACCGAGCTTATCACCGAGAAAAAATTCACCGACTTCGAGCTGGCTTGGGAGTGGCGCGTCGCCGAGGGCGGCAACAACGGCATCAAGTATTTCGTCACCGAGGACCGCCCCGGCGCGCCCGGCCCCGAATACCAGATGATTGACGACGCCCGCCACTCCGACGCCAAGCGCGGCCCGCTCTACCAGACCGGTGCGTTCTACGATGTGCTCCCGCCCGCCGCCGACAAGCCGCTGAAACCCGCCGGCGAGTGGAACACCTCCCGCCTCATCGTGAAGGGCAACCACGTCGAGCATTGGCTGAATGGCAAAATAATCCTCGCCTACGAGGTCGGCAGCCCCGAGGTAAAGGCTGGCCTCGCCCGGAGCAAGTTCAAGGACCAGCCCGGCTTCGGCGAAAAAATCACCGGCCCCATCATGCTCACCTACCACGACGACGAGTGCTGGTTCCGGAGTATCAAGATCCGCGAGCTGCAGTGAGGCGAGGCTCGTCGAAACGTGATCCGAGGGGCCGAGATTCTCGGTAGGGTGGGCGTCTCGCCCGCCCTCGCGGAGCGTCCCGCCACACGTCCGTAGTCAGGGCGTTTCCCACGGCGGCGTCAGGTCGGGCGCATGCGGGACTTGTTTCTCACCCAAGAGCTTTACGGCTTGATCGCGGGTGTCGGCGTCGGGCAAAGCCAACGCAACGACATAGGGTTGACCTTTGTGGGTTCGACTTCTCAAGAGCAGGATCAGCAGCGCACGGCCTCCATACTGAGGCTTGATCACGTCCCAGCCGAAAAGATTTTGATATTTCCAGTTAAAGGTCTGCTTGCCGTGAAATTGACTGACTCCGCTTTGCAGGAAGCTAATTCTCGTGGTTGCGAGGACAGGATATGCGAAGCCAAGCCAATTGAAAAAAGTGAACCAAACGGAAATCGGAATGGCCATCCAGAGGTAACTCACCACTGGCATGTGAGGCCAACCGACCAGCCAGAGGAACAGCCACGGTAGAAAAATCACACCTAAACAACGGATAAAAAACCAGAAGTTCTTGAGCAGGCGAGGCAGAGTCGGCTTTGACACAACAATGCTTCTCCGGTAGCGGGGCCACTCTTCGGGTTCCGTCCACCGCAAAAAAATCGGTTCCGAAATCTCGCTGGTTTGTGTTTCAGAGGAACTCATGGGGAGGCATCATAATTAGTATCGGAATCTGAGCCGGTTTCAAGCCGAGTCTCTCCTTGCGTGCGGCGGGACGTCCACGCTGCCGTAGACGGTTGGAGCCACCCGGTTTGATCCCTGACGCACCGCCATCCTAACTCCAGGTTCACCGGATCCACATCAAGCACCTGCGTGATGTCGTCGGGCCACGCGAAGTTGCGCTACTGCTCCCACGGGTTGACGAGCGCGACTCCGGTAAAGACGAAGTCGGCGGTGTTGCGGGTGACGAGCGTCAGGTCGTGGGCGAGCGCCGTGGCCGCGAACAGGCTGTCCATGACCGGGAGCGGTTTGCCGTGCCGCGCCGCGTCATACTGCAAGCCGGCCCAGGCCCGCGCGACAGCGGTGTCCACGCCAAGGGTGCGGTCGGCAAAGCGCGGCTCGATCTCGGTCTCCAGCCAACGGAGCAGCGCGCGGCGTTTCTGACCGGCGTCCAGCAGGAGAATGCCCCGGCGCAGCTCCCCGAGCGTGAGCACGCTGATGAAGAGCGTCTCGTCCGGCTGCGCGGTAAACCATTGCAGCACGCGGGCGTCCGGCCGGCGGCGTGTCGGCTCGCTCACGACGTTGGTGTCGAGCAGGTAGCTCACAGTGATAGGGGGCGGGGCAGCTCGCGGCTGCGGGCGAGGTCGAGTGCGCCCAAGTCGGCCGGGCAGGCGCGTAGGGCGGCGAGCAGCGTCTTTCGCTGCGGCTCCGCGCCGCGCCAGTCCTTCATGCTGGCGATGATGACAAAGGGACGCCCGTGCTTGGTGACAAGCTGTGGCCTGCCGCGCACGGCGCGCTCGGCCACGGCGCAGAACTCGCTTTTGGCCCGTTGCAATTGCCAAGTGTTTTTCATCAGGCCAAATTCGCCAGAACTGGTCAGTCTGTCCAGAAATATTATCAGGCCGGCCACCCGGCTTCACCACGGACGGCTCACGCCAGATTCACGGGATCCACGTCGAGCACCTGCGTGATGTCGTCGGGCCAGGCGAACTTGGCGCGGAGCTTGGCGAGGTCAGCGGTCACGCGCGTTACGCCGCTGGTAAAATACCAGAGCTGCCAGCGATACTCGTCTTTGATCTTCTCGATGGGCGATGGCGTCGGGCCGCGCAGCTCGACGCGGCTACCCAGCTCCTTTTCGACGTGCCGCGCCCATTGCTCGGCGAAAAACTTCAGCTTCTCCGGGTTCGGCCCGCGAAAGAGGTGGTGGATGAGATGCCGGTAGGGCGGATAATGGAAGCGCTGGCGCATGCCCAGCTCCTCGGCGGCGAAGCCGTCGTAGTCGGCGTGGCGCGAATACTGGATCGCCCCGGCCTGCGGTGTGAAGGTCTGCACGACCACCTCGCCCGCGCGGTCGCCCCGGCCCGCGCGACCCGCGACCTGCACAAGGAGCTGAAACGTGCGCTCGTTGGCACGGAAGTCCGGCACGTGCATCGAGAGGTCGGCATCCACGAGGCCGACGAGCGTGACATTGGGAAAGTCCAGCCCCTTGCCGATCATCTGCGTGCCGACGAGCACATCAATCTTGCCTGCGCGAAACTCGGACAGCACCTCCCGAAAGCGGTTTTTCTTCGCCATCGTGTCGGTGTCCATTCGCTCGATGCGGGCGCGCGGGAGCACGCGGCGCACGGCCTCCTCGACGCGCTGCGTGCCGAGGCCCTGCCAGCGGATGTCGGGCGCGGCGCATTTTGGACAACGTGCGGGCGCGCCGCGCTGGTCGCCGCAGAGGTGGCAGCGCAGCGTCTCGTCGGTGCGGTGGTAGGTCATCGCGACACTGCAATGCGTGCATTCGACGGTTTCGCCACACTTCCGGCACTGCATGGAACGCGAGTAGCCGCGGCGGTTGATGAACAGGATCGTCTGCTCCTTTTTCTCGAAACGATCGTGCATCGCGTCCGCCAGCCGACGCGAGAGCGAGGTTGCCCCGCGGGTGCGGGCGACCTCGACGCGCATGTCCACCACATCAATGTGCGGGAGCTTGCGGTCGTCCACCCGCTGCGTGAGGCGGAGCAGGCCGTATTTGCCGGCGGAGGCGTTGGCGAAGCTCTCGAGCGACGGCGTGGCCGAGCCGAGCAGGCAGAACGCGCCGGCCAGCTTAGCGCGCATGACGGCGGTGTCGCGCGCGTGGTAGCGCGGCGTCTCGTCCTGCTTGTAGGCCGGCTCGTGCTCCTCGTCCACGACGATGAGCCGCAGGTCGCGCACGGGCGCGAACACCGCTGAGCGCGCGCCCACGACCACGCGCGCCGCGCCCGTCGCGAGCGCGAGCCAGCCGTCAAGCCGCTCGCCCTCGCTCAGGTGGCTGTGCCAAACGACGACCTGATGGCCGGGCGCGATGGCCTCGAGCCGGCTGCGCAGGCGCGCGACCGTCTGCGGCGTGAGCGCGACCTCGGGCACGAGAAACACCACCCCGCCGCCGTCACGTAGTGCCGTATGGATGGCGCGCAAATAGACCTCGGTCTTGCCCGAACCGGTGACGCCGTGGAGCAGCGTCACCCCAAATTTCTTCGCGGCGAGGCTAACCGCGAGCGCGTCGGTCGCGGCCTGCTGTTCGGTGTTGAGCGTGTGCGGCTGGGCGGCCACGAGTTCGCCGCCCGCGAAATCATCCGCATAGGCGACGCGCTCGACGCGGCGAGTCTCCTCGCGCACGAGGCCACGTTTCACCAGCGCGCTGACAACAGCGGCCGTGAGGCCGAGGCGGGCGAGCACGAGGGATTTTTGCGTTGGCTTGAACTGCTGGGCGAGAAACGCACAGAGCTTCGCCTGCTGCGGCGCGCGCTTCTCCAGCGCGGTCAGCTCGGCGGCGTCCGGCCGGCGCGTAAGCACGAGGAGCTTTTCCTGTTTCAACTGCGCGGCCTTGCGGACAGCGGCGGGCAGCATCGTCTCGATCACACCGTCGAGCGGTGCGGCGTAGTAGGCGGCCAGCCAGCGGGCGAGCCCGAGCAGATCAGACGGCAGCGCAGGAAACGGATACACGACGGCGGCGAGCGGCTTGAGCTTTTCCAGCGGAAAATCCTTCGGCGCGCCCAGCTCGGCCACGATGCCCAGCGTGAACGAGCCCCGGATGGGAGCGCGCACGAGCGAGCCGATGGTGACCGACGCGCGCAGCGCCTCCGGCACGCGGTAGTGAAGGAGCTTGTCGAACCCCGCGAGGGGATGCACGCCGACGAACATGGGGTGTTGATGCCGTGCACACCGCGCGCGCGCAAGCACTGCCACCGCCGGGAGTCAGGCCGACTTGGGCGGAGCGGCCGCCCTGATTCGCTTCTGTATCTCCTTCACGAAACCCTCGAACTCGGCTTTGTGGGAACCTTTCTTTACCACATCCAGCAAAACGCTTCCGTTGGTTGAGTAAAAACGCACCAGCTCGATTTTTTGTGCTCCGACCAACATGAAAAAAATTCCCACAAAAATGAGGCCGATCATAAAGCCGACCCACGTGGTTTTCACCGGCGGTTCGGACAGGATTTGATAGCCAATGCCGGCCAGAGTGCTAAGGAAGACTCCCCCGACGATCCAGTTGTTGGAGCGAACCCACAGCCGCGCGTATTCGGGCTTAAAATCGGTGTAGGGTAATTCCATCTCGAAATCCTGATTCAGATGGTTCGTGCCGCGCGCCCAAAGTGTGGTCTCCCGCAGCTCGTAGCTGCGTTTCCCAAGCAGGGAGCTGTCCGTGTATTGCATGGGCGAAACACTCGGGGTTCGCGGTGAGTTATGGCAAGGTGAAACGTGGCAAATTCCCGTTATGATAATCTTTCCACCGGGTGCGTGACCGGCTTTAAGAACACCGAAAGATGACAAAGCTGTGGCGACCTCTTTTTCCCTGCCTCCACAGGTAATCAGTTGACCTCCTCGGGCCAGCGGCGGCGGAAGGTGACAATGTTCGAGCTGGCCTTGCCGTGGAGGTAGAGCTGTTTCAGGTCGCCCAGACGCGTGATGATCCAGGGCATGACGGTGTTGCCGCCGTTCTTGGAGAACACGAGATCGTCGGCGAGATAGACGACCGAGTGGAACGCGTTGCCCTTCTCGTCGAGAAAGAACAGGACGTCGCCGAAGGCCGGCGCGCTGGCGACGCGTTCGTAATCCTCAAGCACATGGCTGGCGGCGAGCTTGAGATCGAGGTAGATGTTCTGGGGGGTGTAATTGAAGAAGTTGAGTGACGTCCAATGGCAGTTGGGGGCCTGGCCGGTGCGGTCGAGCTCGGGGGTGGTGTAGGCGTAGGCGAGGCGGCGGGGGAGGGGCGGCAGGAGGTGCGAGAGGTCGAGGCGGCCGCCGCCAGGCGTCTCGGCGGTGGCATTGAGCATGGGGAGCGAGTCCTTGCGGTGGTAGTTGGCGCTCCAGTAGCGGCGGACCGCGGCGAGGTCGTCGGTGTTGTCCACCTTCAGGTAGGCGACGACGGAGCGGGTGCGGGTGAGAAGCTTGATCCACCGGCGGGCCTCGCCGTCGCTGCCGGCGTGGCTGATGAGCGCGCGGTAGTCGCTGAAGAGTGTGGCGTCGCCGTCCTTCCAGGCGAGCTCGCGGATGAGCGTGACGATGTGGTCAGGTAGGCCGGTGCCACGCAGCCAGGCGTCCACGTCGCCATCCGGCACGCAGGTGGGCTCGTTGTGGAAGGCGTTCAGCGCGGATTTGGCCAGTTCGCGGTAAAGCGCGGTGCGCACAGCGGGCTTGAGCGACTCGATGTCGGCGACGGTGGGGAAGAGCGTGAACACCCCCTCGGCGTCACACCGGGCGCGGGGGTCGGCGAAGAGCCGGTCGCGCAGGGCGTCGTCCACCCCGGTGTTGCCGAGCAAGCCCCGCACAGCGGTGGCCGTGCTGTCGGGAAAGCACCAACGAGGCTGGGGATTGGGGGTGGGGAATTCGTCGAGGACGGCCTCGGGCGTGGTGAGGTAAATGAACTGGTATTCGATGCGCCCCCACGGGCCGGCCTTGACCTGGCTCAGCGCGGCGGGCGCCGCCGAAGCCTCGGCCGCACGCGCGAAAAACGGTGTGAGCAGGGCAAGCGCGAGCAGCGCGGGCAATGCCGGGCAGATGCGGGCAGGTGAAAAAATCATTGGCGGCGCGGAGCCTCGGAGGCGAAATGGATCACGCATTGACGCTACCCAAGTCCCGGTGGTTGCAAGAATTAGGCCGAATTTAACCGATTCTGATGCGCGAAATAAGCTCCGCTCTCACGGCGCAGTTTTTGCTCTCATACCCGGCCCGGCCTGCCCAACCTACCTCGCCCCCTTGCACCCACTCCCATGAAAACCCTCCTCCGCACCCTCCTCGTCGCCCTCGCCCTCGCGCCGCTCGCCGCCATCCGCGCCGACAGCCCGTTTGAGGTTTTAGCCGTCTCATCCTCCCCGGCCTTCAACCACACGCAGGATTACGGCAGCTTTCCCACCCTGGTGTCTGACGTGCTCAAAAATCAGGGCAATTTCTCCGCGCTGGCCGGCAGCAACAGCTTCTTCGCCGCCATCAAATTTCTGGGCGTGTCCAACGCCCTTCAGGTCAACTTCAACGACTCCGGCATCCCCGGCCCGACCAGGGTCAGCGTGTCGCTGAACAGCCCCGGCGTGGGCAATGTCATCAACCATTCCTTCTCCGGCCCGGACCGCCCGGACGTTGAGGAGCAGATCAAGAATTTTTTTCTTAACAACGGCTCTGCGCAGGTCGGCAACTTTCTCGCCGCCATCGCCAAGCAGTCCGCCATCGCCGTGACGGACGGCAATCCCAACTAGTCCACCGCGCAGCAGTCGAACGGCATGTTTTTCAGCCAGGGCTTCACGCCCTCGGCCGACCTGCCCTTCGAGACCGCCTCGGCCGCCGCCAGCGACGCTGCGGCCAACGGCTCCTCGTCCGGCGGCTCGCGTTTCTACGGCTACGGCATCGGCTTCAACAGCGGCCAGTTCGAGGCCAAAGGCATCAAGGGCAATGTCTCCGACCTCACGCTGCCCTTCGGCGTCCGCCTTACCGACCGCGTCTCCCTGGCCGGCGCCCTCGGAGTCAACTACGTCACCATCTCCGACGCCACCATCTATGGCGTCGGCCTCAACCTCGGCGTTCCGATCCGCATCGAGATCATGGACAAGACCAACCCCTGGAACTGGCGCCTTACCCCGCTGCTCGGCATCTCCGCGCGCGGCTCCAAGGACCTCGCCGGTGGCGGCGTCATCTGGATGGGCGGCCTCACCAACACCGTGGACTACCGCGTGAACTCCAAGCTCATCCTCGGCCTCGTCAACCAGTTCACCACCCATCAGAGCATCGCGGTGAAATACGGCAGCACGAAGTTCGACCCCAAGATTGACCAGCAGATCTTGAAGAACGGCCTCCGCGCCGTCACCCCGCTTACCAGCCGACTGATCGGCGACGTGTTCGTGATCGAGACCAACTTCCTGCAGGACGCCGCGGTCGAGAGCTTCACCACCTTCGGCGGCTCGCTCTCCTTCCGCCTCACGCAGAAGCTCAACGTCACCCTCGGCGCGAACTACGACACCGGCGACAACTACAAGTCCTGGTCCGTCGGCCTCTCCTCCGCCTGGCGCTTCTGAGCGCGGCGCGTGGCCGGTGGTGGAGCGCGACGTCCCCGGCGCGCTTAATTCCCCATGTCCGGCAAGAAACTCCTGCTCCTCGCCCTCGCCGCGCTCGCGCTGCTGCTCGGCGGCGCGTTTCTGCTCTGGAACGAGGGCACCAAGGCCGACCTCGAGGCCGCAGGCAGCGACTGCGCGACGCGCACCTGCCAATGACGGTGGACGACATCCGCCCGCCGCCCGTGCCGGATGCGGACAACGCCGCGCTCGTCCTCGAAAAAATCGCGCCGCTGCTTAGGGCGCTGCCACAGGTTGACGGCAAAGATTTTCTTATGTGGTTCGGCGATTTCCAATCGAAGCATAAGGAACTGCATCTCGACGCGACCGCGACCAAGGAGTTAGGCGACCAGCTCGACTCGCCGCCCGTGCAGGCCGTGCTCGCGCTCATCCGCGAGGCGGCGGGCAAGAAGGAGTTCAACAGCAACACAGATTATTCGAGAGGACCGCAGCTGTTCCGTTACATCAGCCCGTTACAGCAATCAGCCAAACTGCTTGGCGGACACGCCCGCTTGGCTGCCAGCCGGGGGCAGTCTGGCGAGGCCGCAGCCGATGTCTGGGCCATGACGTCCTTGGCCGAATTTCCGGCCAAAGAGCCACCGGCGCTGATTACTCTGCTCACGCGGGTCGCGATTTGGGGCATCACGACGGCTGAGATGGAACGCTTGGCGGTAACCGGCGACCTCGCACCTGAGTGGAACCAAAAATTTTCCGCCCGACTCGCGGGCATCAATCTCAGCGCCGATTTGGTCCGTGCGTTTGATGTCGAGCGGATCGTGTTTGGGTAACAGACCTTCGACCAGCTGCTCGCGGGAACATATGATTTGGCCAATGATGTTGGTAAACCGGATGGCTGGAGAGACTGGAAAAAATGGGTTCGCCTTCAGGCTTACCGCTTGCCGGGTGTGATCAGATCGGAAAATGCCGATTATCTTGATTATATGCGCGTGTTTCGAGCCGCCGTGGCGGCAGGAGCCCAAAATCGCGAAGCACTGGAGCGCCGGCTTGGAAACGTGGCGTCCAATTCGCCGGGAGGTTTGATCTTAGAGGTTCTCGTTCCCACTTTAGAAGCGCTGAGCAAAAATGTCCTGCTGCGGTCGCACGAGAGACTCACTGTTGTCCAAGTCGGCCTCGCGATGGAGCGCTATCGCGCAGCGAAGGGCGGCTATCCGGCGGCGCTGTCCGACCTGGTGCCGGACTTCATCAAGGAGGTGCCACCTGACGTGTTCACGGGCAAGCCGCTACTCTACCGCACCGAGCCGGGCGGCGCGGTCATCTACAGCGTCGGCAAAAACCTAAAGGACGACGGCGGTATCGATGATATGGACGCTGACAAAGACGACATCAACTGGGCCTCCGGCGCGGCGGCCGCGCGCAAGTTCACCCCGCCGCCTCCCAAGCCCTCCGGCGCGGACGACGAGCCGTAGCGCCTGTCTTTCCCGTGCCACGGCGAGTCACCCCGGAGCGGTTTCCGACCTGCGACCTGCGACCTGCGACCTGCGACCTGCGACCTGCGACCTTCAGACTTCTGCTCACATCCCCGCGATCTGCGCCGCCTCGGCCTCGGAGTCCTGCGCGACATGGTCGCGGGCCTTGGTCGCGGTTTTCACCCAATGCCGCTGCTTCCAGCGGCGGCGCATCATCAGGCCGCGTAACCATTCGTCGAGGGCCATTGTCAGCCAGATGCCATGCAGGCCGAGCGGCGTGTGCAGGCCGAGCAGCCACGCCAGCGGCACCCACACGCACCACATCGAGAACGCGCCCATCGCGATGGGGAACCACACGTCGCCCGTAGCCCGGAGCGAGTTGATCACGACAATGTTGAACACCCGTCCCGGCTCAATGAGGATGCCCAGCAGCATCAGTTGCACGCTGAGACCGCGAATGGCGGGGTCGTCCGTGAACTGCCCGGCGATGACCGGCGCGCACGCGGCCACGATGAGGACCGCGCCGAGCGCGAGGAGGATGCCGAGGCGGAGATTTTTGAGCAGCGTGTGATACGCCTCCTCCAGCCGCCCCGCGCCGACGAGGTGGCCGATGACGATCTCCGTGCCCAGCCCGAGGGAGAGGCTGAAGATGATCACGAGGCGCTGCAGGTTTTGTGCGACCGCCTGCGCGGCCTGCGCTTGTCCGCCCAGCTCTTTCACGAAGCTCGTCACCACCATAAGCGCGCCGAGGTAGCAGAGGTTCTCCCCCGCCGCCGGCAGGCCGATGCGGAGCACGCGACGGAGCTGGTTCCAGGAGAGCACGAAAAAATCCCGCACGCGCAGCCGCAGTTGCGTGCGGCGGTCGAGCAGGATCCAGAGCGCCACACACGCGCACGCACGGCTGAACACCCCCGAGAGCGCGACGCCCGTCACGCCCATGTGTGGCGCGCCAAACAGCCCGAAGAGCACCACGCAGTTTCCCGCGAGGCTCAGCACGCCCTGCCCACCGAGCACGACCATCGTGTCACGCGTATGCCGGTGCGCACGGAGTGTGGCGGCGATCGCCATGTTCATCGCGTCGAGGAACAGCATCCCGCCCACGATCCGCAGATAAGGCTCGCCGTGGGCGACGAGGCTTGCGTGGACGTTGAGCGCCAGCAGCGGCCCCGCGAGCAGCCACAGCGCCAGACTCGTGGCCGCGCCCAACCAGGTGCAGGCGGCGATGGCGGTGGTCGTGATGCGCGCCGCGCCCGCCCGGTCGCCCGCGCCAAGATGGTGAGTGATGACCACGCTCGCGCCGATGGCGATGAAGTTGAACACCGTCCAACCCGTGTAGATCCACTGGTTGGCCCCGCTAAGGGCCGCCGCCGCGCCCACCGACACCGCGCGACTGACCATCAGCGCGTCCACGATCACGATGAGCATGCGCAGGCCCTGCTCGACGAAGATGGGCCACGCGATGGTGAGGAGGCCGGTCTTGGGCTGGGCGGGTGCGCTCATGCGGTGCAAAAGCGGTCAGCATACCGCTCGCGCCCGGCGGGGTGTCAACGGCGGCGCGAACGGAGTGACAGACGGGATACAAATTTTTTAACCACGGATTACACGGATAAACACGGATGGCCGAGCGGCTGAGGTCATGGCCACAAAAAACACAAAAAACCCGAAGGCGAATGAGACTCACAAGGCGCCTTTAGGCGCGCGGAAGATTACCGCCAGCGTTGCGGCCCTTTTGTGCCTCTTTGTGGCAATCCTGCCTTGGATTGATCCGTGCCCATACGTGCAATCCGTGGTCAATTCCGGCGGTTGATTTCAACGGCTTCACGCCGCGACGCTGACCATCCAGCTGACGCCGAATTTGTCCGTGAGCATGCCGAAGCAGGGGGACCAGAGGGTTTTCACAACGGCATGCCGACCTAGCCGCCGCTGGCGAGAGCGGCGAAGGCGTGCTCGGCCTCGGCGGCGGTCGGCACGGCGAGCGAGAGCGAGAAGCCCTCGAACTTCTGACCGGCCGCGTTGCCGCGGCTCAGGGGCGCAAGGGGCGTTCCTTAATTTCCTGTATTTCCCTGCCAAGGGCTTAGGTCTCTTCAAGAATTGAGGTTAACTGTGCTTGAGAGGTTGTTATATGTGTCTTGCCAAGCATGATCTGGTCCCATGAGCCTTTCATAACCTTACTCCTGCATGAACACCCGATTGTCCAATGTGCGTTGGCACCGTTCATTGTTGGTCGGACTGATGATTCCAACTATATTTGCGACCGGCTGTTGGAAGCGGGGCAAAGGCGGCACCGGTATCTATGCCAATCCCTACTCGTTCACGACGTTGGCAGGACGCACTGGCATGCGCACTGTTTCCGTCGGAGGTTCGATTGCCTACGCGGATGGGTTCGGTAGCGCAGCCCAATTTGGACAAATGAGCGGCGTGGCTGCGGACAAGGCAGGCAATATTTACGTGGCCGACCTAGGTCCGGGAGCCATCAGAAAAATCACGCCTGCCGGTGAAGTGACAACCATTGCGAGGACAGGAGGGAAATCCCTCCGGGGCGTGGCGGTAGATCAGGCGGGCAATGTCTATGCGGCGCATTGGGACGGCTTGATCGAGAAGATCACGCCCGACGGTTTGGTCAGCAGCTTGGCGGGAACAACCACCGCGACTGGAGCGCCGAAGTTCAGCCGCGCCATGGGCGTGGCGGTGGACCAGGCTGGCAACGTGTATGTGGCGGAAAATGAGACCATCCAAATAATCACGCCTGAAGGTGCGGTTTCCACGCTGGCCGGCAAGGAAGGCACCGCCGGTTACGTGGATGGGCCGGGATCGGTTGCGCGATTTTCCGTCCCGGTTGGCGTGGCAGTGGATGCCGGTGGCAATGTCTATGTGGCGGAGGAGGCCAACCACACAGTGAGAAAAATCACCCCGGCAGGCATGGTGACCACCATTGCCGGACGGGCGGGCGTGGACGGCTATGTGGACGGGCCGGCGGATCGAGCCCTGTTTCATGACCTGCTGGGCGTGGCGGTGGACGGCGAGCGCAACGTCTATGTGGTAGACTTCAGCCAGAACACGGTCCGCCGGATCTCACCCGACGGGATGGTGACCACGCTGGCCGGAAACATGGAAAAGCATGGTAACAATGATGGTGTCGGCCAGGCAGCTGAGTTCACCAATCCTTGGGGCGTGGCGGCGGACAGCGCAGGCAACCTATACATGGCCGAGTCGCAGAAAATCAGAAAAGGAACGCCTTTTGCCCGCTTGGGGGAGAAGCGGGCGGAAAAGATCCAACAAACCGTGGTCGGGGCACTGTTATTACTGATGGCCGCGGTCATATTCGTCGTGGTCAGGCACGACCGCCGTAAGGCAACACTGGTAAGATAGTCTTTACGCTGCTACAAACATCGGTATCCCACTCGCTCACGTCACGCGGGGGGACTTGGCGAGCAGCGCCGGGTCAAGCCCGAGGGTGCCGGTGAGGCGCGTCAGGTATTCTGACGTTGCCGCGTCCTTGGCGGCGGCTTGGGTGGCGGCGAGGCGGGCACGGATGCCGAGCTTGTCCGCGACGTCGGCGTAGTTGGGACGGGCGAGGAATTTTTCGAGGTAGGCGGCCTGCGCGCGGAGCGCGGCGAGGTCGCGCGTCTGCTGCGCGGCGAGGCGAGCGCGATACCAGTCGCTGGCGAGCAGCGTCTCGCGGGTGAAGAGCGCGCGGAAGGCGGGGTCGGCGGCGTTGCGGCCTTCCCAGGTGCCGTCGCGCATGAGGTGAAGGAGCGCGCGCAGGGGCGGGACGGCCTGCGCGACGGAGCCGTCGTTGAAATACGCCTCGGCGGCAGCGCGCTGGGCGGCGACGATGTTATCCATGCCGTCGGCAAACACGTCGAGATCCTGTTTTTCCGGCTGCAAAAACTCCTCGTCGAACACGGCGCTGGGGTTACCCAGCACGCGGCCGCAGAAAGTCTGCACGAAGCGCGCGGTGATGCGCCAGCCGAGGCGGCTGGCGAGGACGGGTTTGCCATGGTGCTCGAAATCGGCGCAGCGCTCGAGGTGGCCCTCCTTAATGAGGCTGGCGGGCTCGCGCTCGGCGGGCGTCATGCGGCACCAGATTTCGGGCACGAGCAGGCTGATGTCGTGGTCCACGCGGTGCTTTGGGCCGACCCAACCGGCGGCGGTCGAGAAGATCGGCAGACCGGTGAGAACATAGGAGACGAGTGCAGCGTTGAGGTCGTGGACCGGCGGGAGGGCGTTGAACGGAGCCTTGGTCAGCGCGCCCTCGGAGCCGGCGCCGGTGGTCGAAGGGGACTTGCCGGTGAGGCTGGCGATAAGGTCCATGAACGCCTCTGGCACCTCCTGGCAATGGATGGGGCCATAGACGCAGAGCGGGCGCACGCCGGGCTCGGGCGGATTGAGGCGGCGACCCATGAGCACGGAGCCGACGGGAAACGGCGCGGGCGAGGCGGCGGCGAGGCGGCGGTAGAGGTGGGCGCCGGTGTGGGCGAGATAGGACGCGCGCGGATCCTCGAGGTCGGGGCGGACCTGGAGGTAGCGCGGATTTTTCGAGGGCTTGCCGTCCACGAGACGCGGGTGCGAGGGCGAGACGAGGTGCGCGGGCCGGCCGGCGGCGAGGAAGCCCTCGAACATTTGTTGCATCGGCTCGGTGAACTCCTCGAAGCCGGCGGCGTCCTCCACGATGGCGCGCGCGGCGGCGTGGCTGAGCGGTTCGTAGTTGGAGAAGAAGTGGCCGGCGCCGCCGAAGTCCCGCTCGGTGCGCCGGTCGTAGCCGCGCACGATGGCGTCATCGGGCCGCTGGAAGAGCTGGGTCTCGCAGTTGTGGACGAATTTCACCGACGGCTCCCTGACCCACGCGGGCAGGCCGGGCACTTGGGCGGCGGGCGCGACGGCGGAGGCGGTGATGTCATCCTCGGCCTGGATTTTCTCGGCCGGGAAAAAATCCGAGCGCAGCGTGAACGTGCGCCAGCCGCCCTCGGCGGTGTAGCCGACGCGCAGGTAGTGGGTGAGAAGTTTTTCCTTGTTGTGCTTCAGCTCGTTGCCGGGCCGGGCGTTGATGGTGTCCACGCTGAAGTGCGCGCGCCACTGGTCGCCCCAGGCGGGCTGGTGGAGGCGCTTGAGGAGCAGGACGAGGTCGCGGATGGAGCGCGGGATGGTGCTGAGCCAGGCGTTGTAGTCATCGGTATAGTCGGGGCTGCGGCTGAGCAACTTGATGACGGAACCGAGGGAGCGCTGCGGGCTGAGGATGGGGCGCGCGGGCTTGCCGGTGAGCAGCGGCCGCTTGAAACGCGCGCTGAAGTCGTGGCGCAGGATGGCCTCGACGGCGTCGAGATCGCGGGCGAGGTCGCTGACATAAACCGGGCCGGCAAACATGGCGTCGGAGATGGGTTTTGAGATCTCGGACTTGCCGCCGCCAGAGACGGTGCAGGGCTTGTGGCAGAGCAGGCCCTCGGCGGTGGTTCCGCGCAGGCACCAGCGGTGGCTCTCGCCGGCCTTGGTCATCTCGACCTTGTAGCCCGAGGGGAGGACATAGGTGTGACCGGGCAGAAGTTTCAACGACTGCTCCGCGCCGGCGGCGTCGCGCCAGGCGATGCGCTGCGTGCGGAGATCAAAGCGCGCGTCGGCCGGCACATAGCTCACGGTGGGGAACTCGCGGTCGCGCGCCCAGCCGCTAGGCTGCGGCTCGGCGCGGTCGCCGAGCCGCGCGAGCGCCTCGGCGAGCGTGTGGTTCACGCCGGGGAGATTGGCGGCGAGCTGGAAAGTCTCGCCGAGATCGTAGCTGGGAAACACGACCGCGCCACCGGCGTGCTCCTCCTCGCAGCGGCCGAGGAGGTTGGCGGCAAAGCTGAGCTGAGTCTTCACCTCCTTTTTGCAGTAGCCGAAATAGTTGTCGGAGATGACGGTCACGATCACGCCGGAGGCGTCGCGCGCGGTGAGCTTGAACGCGCCGCCGTCGTTGTAGCGCTCGGCGGCGTCCTTCCAGCCCATGCCGTCACGGCGCTGGCGTGGCGTGGCGTCGGCCCACGCAGGGAGGCCGAGCTCTTTTTTGGTGAGCTTATTCAGGTGCGGCGCGAGGATGACGCAGCCCGTGTGGCCGCTCCAGTGGCGCGGGTCGAGTGCGGCGTCGTTTTCGGGCAGATGCGGGTCGCCGGCGTTGCCAAAAATACGCTCGATGAAGTCGAGGTTGGCGACGAGCGCGCCGGGCACAAAGAAACGCGTCTCCATCGCGCGCTGTGCCGAGAACCCTGGCACCGCCGGGCAGACCACTGGCCGCAGGTGAAGCGAGACGAAGCACTCGGCGGGCTTTTCCGCCTGCGCGGTGAACGGCAGCCGCAGCAGCTCCGGCGGCGGGGCGAACGCCGCGCGCAGCAGCCGGCCATAGACGGCGGCGGGCACGGCCTTTTTGTCGTCGGGGACGGGCAGGCCGCCCTCGGAGACATGGAAAATGCCCTGCGTGGTGCGGCGGTCGCTGACTGGATTGTGTAGCACACCCTGGCGGACGCGGTAGGAGGAGAGGATGTCGCTTTGGTGCAGGTCGGCATGCGGCGGTAGCGAGAGCAGGCGCGCAAGACCGGGGCGGTCGAGGACGAGGGTAGGGGAGGGCAGGCGCGGCGGCTCGGACTCGCCGTCGAGCAGGTCGTAGAGGAAATTCTGGATGCGCTGGTCCACAGGGCAGAGGTGGCGCGTGAGCGCGCGGTCTTTCTCGCGGCTGAGCGCGAGGAAATGCCCCATGAGCGGCGCGAGGCCGTCGCCGCCCACGGGCGGCACGCCCGGCTGGCCAAGCTCGGCGAGCTTGAGGTTGAGGTAGGCGGCGAGGCGGAGATCTTCCGCGGCAGGGCCGGAGGAGGGCGTGGGAGTGGTGTCGGTCATGTGCGCGGTGTGCGGAGACTTCGCGCCTCTGTCAGCAAACTTCGCGCCACCGTCCGGGGTAAACATGGAAGGGCGGGAGGCGGCGTTTGTCGGCTTGAAACTCTCGACAGCGTTACGAGCATTTTCTTCTAGTCTCGTTAACGGCGGCGCAGGAAACGCCAGCCGAGCGCTATGGCGGCGAGCGCAGCGACGCCGATCAGTAGCGAGTCGGTAAACCATGGCCCGTATTCGGCGAGCCAGAGAGATTTTTCCTTGAACGTTGTCGCCGCCGGAAGAGTGATGCCTGCGCGCGCAAAGGCGGCTTTGATTTTGGCTTCGTCGGCCCAGTTGGTTTGAAAACGGCCGTCGTGCAAACGCATCACAATATAGCGGCCGTTGGCCGAACGGCGATCTTCGTCAATCACGCACGCAGTCATGACCACCAATGCGCCATCAGCAACCATGCCGCTCTCCCACCAAGCGGGGGAATCGTGTGGAAAATAAGAAAAGTAGTGAGATAACGGTTGATCTAGCTGCTCTACGAAAGAGCCAAGCCCATTCCGTAGCAGGGGATCAAGCTCAGTCCAATCAAGAGGGAGATTGCCGTCGTGATTTTTGGCGTATGATTCAAGAATCTCGGCAACGCCCTGGGTTGGTCCCTGCCATGTCGCGACAACCGTGTTTCCTTGAATCGCGCCACAACAGATCAAGGACTGAAACCCAATGAGAATCAGGAAGCGTTTCATGCGAGAAGATCAATTCGCCCGCAAATTCACCCCGCACAGCCGATGCCGAGGCCAGCTAGAAAAGACTTAACTTTATCTTCCGATGTTTTCGAGGCGGCCAAATGGCACAATGGCGTGAATATGACCTGCCGGCTCCAGTTTAGTAATTTGTGATGCGACCTCACGGCGTGGCGGCGGCCGGGTTCGGGCCGGGCGTGGTGCGGGCGGCGAGGGGCTGCCATTGCGGGGGCTGCGGGGTGAGGGTCAGAGCGTCGCCGAGAATACGGAGGGATTCGCGGAGGTTGATGTCCATTTTGGCGTAGCGCTCGTCGGTGCGGTCGTCGGGGTC
>CAIPZZ010000104.1 GCA_903869665.1 uncultured Opitutia bacterium
ATGCTAACCATTGGAATACGCTTTGTCCCAGCAGACCGGACGAGCGTGTCATCGACATCAATGTAAGCGACTTTAGGCATGGGTGACTTTAAGTGCAGGAAGCCAAACCGTTTTGACCGGGCAAGATGAATCCCTGGTGAATCATTCTCCTGGCGCGGTCCCGTCGAGCGGCGAGGTGGCGACGTGTTGGCGGATGGACTCGAGGTTCTCGCGCACGAGCGCGCCCATCGAGTCGCAGCGCAGGTAGGCGTCGCGTTTGTAATGTTCGGCGAGCTCGGCGCGCAGCTCGTGGAGGTGCGCGTCGGGCGCGAGGGCGTCGGCCGACATCGCGGCGAGGAGGAGGTGGAGGCGTTCCACGGAGACGGCGGCGCGCTGGAGCATGAGCACCTGCTCCTCGCGCTGGTATTGGAGCGCGGTCTCGAGGCGGAGGTGTTTCACGCAGAAGAGCGCGAGGGGGCCGTTGTCCTTGAAAAACTGCGGGCGGTAGAAGTTGAGCCGGCCCTCGTAGCTCTGCTGGTCGAAGTCCATCGCACGGATGCGGACCTGCGCGTCCTCGAAGTCGGGGGTGACGACGACGACGAAGTTGTAGGCGCGCATGTCGCCGAGGAGGCGCACGAAGCAGCGCTCGTTGAACTTGACGAGCTCCTTGGCGAGGCGGATGGGGCGGAGGTCGCGGCCGCCGAGGCCGCGCGCGATGAACATGTCGCCGGGGATGCCGGCGACGTGCTCCTCGACGAGCGTGGCACCGCAGGTGAGGTAGTTCATGCGGTTAGGCGAGAGGACATGCTCGAGCTCGAGGCCGTAGATGCGCGAGGCGTCGGCGCGCTTGAGGTAGAAGTAGTCGGCGTTGTCGTTGTAGGCGTTGACGATGCGGATGCGGAAAGGGGCGGAGTTGCCGAAGGCGCAGAAGTCCACGCGATCCACATAGAGGTGCGTCATGACGGAGAGGTCGCCGTCCACGCGGAGGATGGCGTAGATTTTTTTCAGATCCTCCTGGAGCGACTCCATCTCGCGCTGCTCATAGACGACAGTCTCCCATAGGGTGGGCTTGCCGGATGCGTCGGCGAGCGGGGCGGACTCGGCGAAGCGGCGGAGGCGCTCATAAGTGACGGGCAGCTCGCGCTCGCGGCGGTAGCGGCGCAGGTAGTCGCGCAGCGCGGGCGAGACGGGGAAGGCGGGCTTGCGTAGCTGGACGGGCGGAGGCGGGCCGGAAGACGCGGAAGGCGGCTCGGGCGAGGCGGGTGCAGATGACGGCGGGGCGTCCATTCGGCAGGAGGAAAACAGGCGAGGCGCGAAGAGAGAAGGGCGAAAGGTCGGGCGGACACCGTGTTTTCGCGCTCGCCAATCTACGTGGCGCGGCCACGCTCGCGGGTATGACGCCGCTCCTCGCCGCCACAACCATGGACAAGCTGAAGGACGTGCCGCCCCGCGTGTGGTGGCTCGTGGGCGGGGGTATCGTGGCGTTCATTCTGTTCGTGGTCATTATCCGCAAGCTGATGGACGGCGCGAACAAGTTTATCCTCGCCGCCGTCATCGCGCTGGCGCTGTTCATCGTCGGCCTGCAATGGGTCTATGAGCGCAACGAGCCGGCCTGGGCGACGCCGGCGGTGGATTTTCTCGCGCGCTTCCTGCCGAGCAAGCCCAAGTCGGCCTTCCCTCCGCCCGGTAAAACGCCCGCGCCAAAGCCGGCGGGGAAGTAAGGCGGGAGCGAGCGGAGAAGTGCTGTGATTGGATGTTGGGCGTTGAATGTTGAACGTTGAATGTTGACCATGCGCCCCATGCTCTCGCATCTCGACGCCCGCAACCGCCCCGCGATGGTCAACGTCGGCGGCAAGCCCGTCACGCGCCGCGTCGCACTCGCCACCGCCACGGTCACGCTGCCCCCCGCGCTGGCCCGCCTCATTGCCGGCCATGAGATTGCATCCAAAAAAGGCCCGTTGTTCCAGACCGCCATCCTGGCGGGCGTGATGGGGGCGAAAAAGACCAGCGAGCTTATCCCGCTGTGCCACCCGCTCCCGCTCGACGACTGCCAGATCGAAATCACCGCCGGCCGCCCGACGGCTGACGGCAGCGTGGACGTGACCATCCACTGCCGCGCCGAGACCCACGCGAAGACCGGCATCGAGATGGAGGCACTCACCGGCGCGAGCGTCGCCGCGCTCACGCTCTACGACATGGGCAAAGCCGCGAGCCACGGCATCGTCATCCGTGACATCCGCCTGCTGGAAAAGACCGGCGGCAAAAAGGACTGGCGCGCGCCGGATGTGCCGAAGGCGTCGGACGCAAAGACCGCCAAGCGGCGCAAAGGCAAAGCATGAACACCGTCCGCCTCCAATATTTCGCCATCCTGCGCGAGCAGCGCGGCCTCGCGCACGAGACGCTGGCCACCGCCGCACCGACCGCCGCCGCGCTCTACGACGAGTTGCGCGCGCGCCACGGCTTCACGCTGCCTGGCGACCGCCTGCGCGTGGCGATCAACGGCGAGTTCGCCGCGTGGGCCACGCCGCTCGCCGACGGCATGGAGCTGGTCTTCATCCCGCCCGTCGCCGGGGGGTAGTTGGAAGACTGGGAACTTTTCAACACGGAGAGCACGGAGGACACAGAGGCTCGGCAGGATTCTTCTCCGTGTGCTCCGTGACCTCCGTGTTAAAATCCGCCACAGAGAATCACCATGCTCCTCGACTTCACCACGCTCCCGGCACGCGAAGCCTACGCTTGGCTGATCGGCACCATCACGCCGCGGCCCATCGCATGGGTCTCCACGATCGCCGCCGACGGTAAAACGAACCTCGCGCCGTTCTCGTTCTTCAACGGCGTGACGGCCCGCCCGCCCACGCTGATGTTTTCGGTGGCGAACCACCACGACGGCCGGAGAAAGGACACTATCCGCAACATCGAGGCCGTGCCGGAATTTGTGGTGAACCTCGTGCCCTTCCCGCTCGCGGAGCAAATGAGCGCGTCGTCTGCGTCGCTGCCCCACGGCGAGAGCGAGTTTGAAAAATGCGGCATCGCGTCCGTCCCAAGCGAGCGCGTGCGCCCGCTGCGCGTGGCCGCCGCGCCGGTGGCCTTCGAGTGCGCGCTCGACCGCGTCGTGACCATCGGCGACGGCCCACTCGCGGCCAACGTCGTCTTCGGCCGCATCCTCCTCGCGCACGTCAGCGACGCCACGCTCGGCTCCGACGGCCGCCCCGACCCCGCGAAGCTCGACCTCATCGCCCGCCTCGGCGGCGACAGCTACACGCGAACGCGGGAGATTTTCTCCATCCCGCGGCCAGGTTGAGCGCGAAACTTGGGAGTGACACGCACCACGCCTTCCGGCAAATTCACCCTATCCCGTGCACACTATGAATGCTTTCCGCCTCCTCCGCGCCGCGTTGCCCGCCCTCCTCCTCGTCCTCGCCGGCTGCCAATACATGGACACCACGCCTATGGCCACTGGCAACCAGGTGCTCAAGGTCTCCGTCGCCTGGCCGGCCGGCGTCACGCTGCCTGACGACGCCACCGTCACGGTCACGCTGCTCGACCTCTCGCGCAACAGCCTGCCCATGGACCAGCGCACCCTCGCCCACCCCGGCGCTTCGCCAGTGACGCTGGAGCTATTTTACCGGGCCGAGGACATCCAGCCGCCGCACCGCGCCCGCGTCGAGGCGCGCGTGGCCTGGGGTGGCCGGCTGCGGATGAGCAGCAAATCCCTCACCGCCACCTCCGCCGGGCTCGTGACGCCCGAGAACGCCGCCCGGCCCGTCGCGCTGACGGTGAGCTCGCTCGCCGACGCGGGGCCGTGAGCCACTTAGACCGCGCTGAACCCCGCGCGCCGACAGTCGGTGGCCCGCCCCCGGTTTTTTCTCGCGCGCCCCGTCAGCTTTCCGCCTTTTTCATCTTTCAACCTTCAACCCTCATCCTTTGACCCCATGCCACTGACCATCTGGTGCAACGCCAAGTTTACTGACAACGCCACGCGGCTGCTCGCCGAGGGCCTCACCGCGCACAAACTCGTGTGGGCCGCGCAACGCTCCGCGTCGAACCTCGCCGCCGGCACGCCCGACCCCGCGCTCGCGGAGGCCGACATCGCGTTCGGCCAACCCGACCCTGCGGCCTGCCTCGCCAACACGCGGATGCGCTGGGCCGAGCTCACGACCGCCGGCTACACCCGCTACGACACGCCGCAGTTCATGGACGCGTGGCGCGCGCGCGGCGCGGCGTTCACCTGCGCCTCGGGCGTGTTCGCCGACCCCTGCGCGCAGCACGTCCTCGGGTTCATGCTCGCGTTTGGCCGCCAGCTTTACGCCTCGCACCGCGACCAGCTCGGCGGCCACGGCTGGGACCACCTGCCGACCCGCGCCCGCGCCCGGCTGCTCACCGGCCAGACGGTGCTGCTACTCGGCTACGGCGCCATCGGCCGCCGGCTCACGGAGCTGCTCGCGCCGTTTGGCGTGAAAATCTACGCGCTGCGCCGCCAAGCGCGCAGCGAGGGCGCAGTGCACATCGTCTCTGAGGAGCAGCTCACCGCCGTGCTCACGCTGGCCGACCATGTCGTCAACATCCTTCCCGACAACCCCAGCACCCAGCGCTACGTCAACGCCCGACGCCTCGCCTGCCTGAAGCCCGGCGCGCGCTTTTATAACGTAGGCCGCGGCACCACCGTGGACGAGCCTGCGCTCGCCGAGGCGCTGCGCTCCGGCCGGCTCGACGCCGCCGGCCTCGACGTGTTCGAGACCGAGCCGCTCCCGCCCACCAGCCCGCTCTGGACGGTGCCCAACCTCTACATCACTCCGCACTCCGCCGGCGGCCGCCACGACCAGGATGAGGCCATCGTCGCGCACTTCCTCGCCAACCTCGCCGCCTTCGAGCGCAGTGGCGTCATGACCGACCGGGTGGTGTGAGCCCGACGTGTCGGGGATAAACCCCGACCTACAATTCAGCGCCACCATCCGTGCGAGCGAGGGCTTGCCAAGCCGGGGCGCGCGCGTATCGTCGCGCATCATGTTTCCGCTCACCGCCTATTTCGAGGCCGCGATGGAGCTGGCCCTCTACGACAAGCTGGAGGACGGCAGTTTCGCGGGCGAAATTCCCAAGCTTCCGGGCGTGGTGGCGTTCGCCTCCACCCTCAAGGAGTGCGAGCGCGAGCTGCGCTCGACGACGGAGGACTGGGTGCTCGTCGGGCTGCGGCTTGGCCACCCGCTGCCAAAGCTCGCGGGCATTGACCTGAACAAACGCGCGCATGGCCGGGTGGCATCAGCTCAAAAGGCGTGAGTTCGTGCGCCGCCTGCACGCGCTGGGCTTCGCCGGCCCGCATCGTGGCACACGCCACGAGTTCCTCGTGATCGGCCAGCGGCGACAGACGATCCCGTCGAACGGCGACTTCTCCGTGCCGCAGGTGAGAATGCTGGTGCGACAGGTGGAGGCACTGATCGGGCGGAAAATTTCCGCCGAAGAATGGGAGCGGCTTTAGAGCCCTATTCGTGATATGTGCGGTCGGATGGGTGACGCAAGGGAAGCGACACGAGATTGGAGGTAAAGCCTTCGGTAAAAAAATGCGTGCATGGCAAAGAACACCGGCCAGAGAAAATATTTCGCCTCAAACTCGATATCCCCCTGGAAGTGACCACGCGCCTCAATGAGGCGCGAGAGAGAAAGCCCCGTCAGGATATAAAGCGAGAGGCCGGTAAAAAGCATGCTGGCAAACCTCGCCGCCCAAGGCGATGGCTGCCTACACACAGCAATGAAGCCCGCCGCACCTAGCCCGAGCAGCAGGCTGGCACAAAAAACAAACATCATCGCGATGGCATAGACATCCCACAAAAAGTGGTCATTAGGGCCAGTCGGTTGGAAAAAAGGGATTTCCAACGGACCAAAGGCAACTCCTAAGACGGAGCATACATAGGGTTTCCCCAACAACCCTGTGAAAATCACGGTTGCCGTCGTCAGGCTCAGGACAACTCGGAAAAAACGCTCGGAGTAGATGCGGCGAGCAAGCGAATGTTTCAACGGCACGGTCACGGGAAAAAACGACATTTGCCCGAGGTTGTCCAGTTTGAAGCAGGAATTTGGCCCGGTTACACAGGCCCCGCTCACTCCAGCGAAATGAACTGATACCGGTGCGCGCCGAGGAGGTTGGGCGTCCAGCCTTTCACGGCCGGGTCTATGAGAAACACCCGCGCGCCATGGTGGATGGGGATGATCGGGCCGTTGGAGAGCAGGAGCGCCTCGGCGTCGCGCTGGAGCGCGTGGCGTTTGTCCGCGTCGAGCGTGCGTGCGGCCTCGGTCACGAGCTTGTCGTAGCCGGCGTCGCCCCAGCCGGTCCAATTGTTGCCGCCGCCGGTGAGCCAGAGGCTGAGGAACGTGTCGGCGTCCACGTAGTCGCCGACCCAGCGCGCGCTGCTGATCTGGTAGGCTTGTGAGGACTGGTTCTGGATCCACGTCTTCTGCTCCAGCGCGATGAGCGTGACCTTCACGCCCAGCTCGCGCTCCCACATCTGCTGCACGGCTTCCATGACAACGCGGTGGACGTCGTCGTTCTTGAGCTGCACCTCAAACACCGGCAGGCCGCGCCCGCCGGGGAAGCCCGCCTCGGCCAGCAG
>CAIPZZ010000105.1 GCA_903869665.1 uncultured Opitutia bacterium
CGAGGATTTTGAAAACGGTCTCGGCCTTGTCGGGTGCGCCGATGGTGGCGGCGAGCTGTTCGGCGGTGAACGATTTGCCGGGCGCGGCCTGCAGCGCGGCGGTGATTTTTTGTTTCAGCACGATGACGCCGCCGGCAGCTTTCTTGCCGGCCTCGACTCCCGGCTGGTGGTAGGCGTTGATGCCGACGAGCGAGGCATAGAGGCCGACGGTGCGTTCGTAGAGAGCGATGAGCATGCCGAGCGAGCGCGGCGACACATCCGGCAGGGTTACCGTGATCGAGTGGCGGTCCTTTTCGCTGAGCGCGTCACGGGTGCCGAGGTAGAAGCCTTGCAGGAAATCGCCACTGGTGATGCCGGGCTCGACTTCGAGGGAGGTCTTGGCGTCGCGGTCCTTGAGCACCTCGATGAAGGTCACGAAGAAATTGTTCACGCCCTCGCGGAGCTGCTGAACGTAGGCGTGCTGGTCGGTCGATCCCTTGTTACCATAGACAGCGATGCCTTGGTTGACGACGTTGCCGGCGAGGTCGCGCTCCTTGCCGAGCGACTCCATCACGAGCTGCTGGAGGTAACGTGAGAAGAGGAGCAGGCGATCCTTGTAGGGCAGCACGACCATGTCCTTCGCTCCGCGGCCATCGGTGGCGAAATGCCACATAAGGGCCATGAGCGCGGCGGGGTTTTGCGCGGTGTTGGTGCGGCGCGTGACTACGTCCATCAGGGCCGCGCCGTCGAGCATGGCCTGGATGTCCAGGCCTTGGAGCGCGGCGGGCAGGAGGCCGACCGCGCAGAGCTCGCTCGTGCGGCCGCCGACCCAGTCCCACATCGGAAAACGCGCCAGCCAGCCTTCGGCGGTCGCGGTGGCGTCGAGTTTGGAGCCGACACCAGTGACGGCGACGAAGTGTTTCGCGGGATCGAGCCCGGCGGCCTTAAACACGGCCTGCGCCTCTAGCATGCCGTTGCGCGTTTCGGCGGTGCCGCCGGACTTAGAGATGACGACGACGAGGGTTTTGGCGAGCTGGCCGCGCAGACCGTTGAGCACGTAGTCCATGCCGTCGGGGTCGGTGTTGTCAAAAAACGTGACGGCCATCTTGTCCTTGCGTGGCTGGCCGAGGGCGTGGGCGACGAGCTGCGGGCCGAGCGCGGAGCCGCCGATGCCGATGACGAGAAGGTTTTTGAATTTACCCTTGGGCCCGGCGACCGTGCCGGAGTGAACCTTGGCGGTGAAGTCCTTGATGGCAGCGAGCGTCGAGGTGATCTCGCCGGCGAGGTCGGGCGAGGGAGCGAGATGCGGCGCGCGGAGCCAGTAGTGGCCGACCATGCGCTGTTCGTCGGGATTGGCGACGGCGCCGGCCTCGAGGTGTTTCATCGCGGCGAACGCGTCCTGCATGCGCGGTTCCATCGCGGCGAGAAAATCGTCGGGGAACGGGATGCGCGAGATGTCGAGCGAGACGCCGAGCTCGGCGTGATGGTAGAAGTGGGTTTTGAAGCGGGACCAAGACATGGGAGGGTGGAGGAAAATTTTAACCACGGATTGCACTGATGGGCACGGATA
>CAIPZZ010000106.1 GCA_903869665.1 uncultured Opitutia bacterium
AGGCGAGCTGGGCGTGGTTGCGCACCTGCGCCTCAAACACATCGGACTTCGCCAGCTTGCCGGCGCGGTCGAACACCATCTCCACCACGACGGCCCGGCGGTCCTCATGGGGATTGAGCGAGGTGAGGTCGGTCGAAAGTTTTTCCGGCAGCATCGGAAAAATTTCTGCCGCCGTGTAAACCGAAGTCGTGTTGTGCTCCGCATGCCGGTCCAGCGCGGTGCCGCGCCGCACCAGCCCGGTGACATCCGCGATGGCAACCATCAGCCGCACCGCGTCGTCGGGCAATGCCTCCGCCACCGAAAGCTGGTCGAGATCGCGCGAGTCGTCGTTGTCAATTGAGCACCAGAGCAGCCCGCGCAGATCGCGCACCGCAGCCCCCGCCGCTTCGGGCGCCTGGATGGCGGCCAACTCGGCAACCGCCGCAGGCGAGAAATCCGGCTCCAGCCCGCGCTCAACCATCACGCGCCGGGCGATGCGCTGGAGCAGCGCACGGGGCTGCGGTGGGGGCGGGCTTCCGTTGGGGCGGTCGTTCATGATGGTGGGGTGAGGGAGAGCCTCAGCGGAGCACAGATTACGCGTCCGCGCACGCACCGTTTTCGCGCGCGACTCCGCTTGACCGCAGGACAGCAGGCCGCATTCACTCGCGCATGCTCTTCCGCCCCATGCACGCCTTATCCAAGCTCACTGCGATTGTTGCCTGTGCTCTCACCTGCGCCCTTTTCGTCAGCTGTGCCACGCCTTCCGACCCCTATCTCGACGGCGTCCGGCAACGCGCGGGCGTGGTCGCCCTGCCGAGCGGCCTGCTTTACGAGATTCTGCGGCCCGGCACCGGCCCCTACCCGAAGGCGAGCGACACCGTGCGCGTGAACTACGCTGGCGCGCTCACTAACGGCACGATGTTCGACAGCTCGGCCTCCCACGGCGGACCGGCGACATTCCCGCTCAACGGCGTCATCCCCGGCTGGACGGAGGGTCTGCAAAAAATCAACGTCGGCGGCATCATCCGGCTGCACGTCCCCGCGCGGCTGGCCTACGGGGATCGTAGCCCTTCGCCGGCCATCCCGCCCAACTCCACTCTCGTGTTTGAGGTGGAGCTACTCTCCATCAATCCCCGCTGAGGGGGTGCTGTCGGGCGGACCTGGTTATTCCTTGCCACCGTCTTAGCCCGACTCTTCGCGTCCGCCTCCATTGTGCCCTCGGCCAAAGACCACTCGTCCGCAATATCCTGCGTCCTCGCCATCAAGGTCGTCGCAGGCTCGTCGCGCGACGAGGTGGCAGGCTGGCACGGCGACGCGCTCAAGGTGAAAATCCGCGCTCCCGCGCTTGACGGCCGCGCCAACGAAGCGCTCTGCGCCTACCTCGCCGACGCGCTCGGCCTACCCAGCCGCGCCGTCACGCTCGCACGTGGCGAAAAATCCCGCCAGAAACTCGTCCGTCTCGCAGGGCTGACGGCTGACGAGGTGCGGGCCAAAATTTCAGCCTGAGAAATGTCGCGAGGCGCTCACCGCCGTGCGAGCAGGCGGCGGACGCCCTCGATGGGCGGCTGATCAAGCGGGGCGAAGCGGAGCGAGCAGCGTGAGGAGAGCGCCTCCACCACCACGCGGTGCGTGAGGATCGGGCCGCTGAGGCCGGTGGGCAGCGCGTCGAGCGGAATTCCAGGGAAAAGTTTCTCCACGACTTTCATCGCGAGGTCGAGCAGCTCGCCGGTGGACTCGAGCACAAGCTGGTGCGCGGTGTGGTCGCCTTCCTCGGTCAGCCGGAGCACGGCAGGCGCGAGCGCGGCGATCTGCTTGTTCGGCTCGGCGTGGTGGTAGAAAAAGCGGGTGAGGGCGGCCGCGTCGTCGAGACCGGCGTGGCCGCACAGCATCGGACCGATGCGTGAGGCGGGAGCCCAGCCTTGCAGCTCGAGCAGGCCGCGCGCGAGCGCGCGCCGGCCAAGATCGTAAGCGCTGCCGGGGTCGCCGAAGCGCCAGCCGAGACCGCCGGCATAGTGGATGGAGTTATCGGGTGCGCGCGCGGCCACAAACGAGCCGGTGCCGCTGTGCAGCACGAGGCCGGGCACGCCATTGGTCGCCAGCTCCAGCACGGGCCGGGCGTCGTCAAAGACCGTGACGTGCCCCAGCCCCTCCAGCGTGAGGGCGAACTCCTTCCAAAACGCCCGCGCGCCGGCCATGCAGAGCAGCGTGTGCGCGACCGGCGCGGGCGCCCGGGCGCGCAACGCGTAGAGCGCGTCGGCCACGATCTGACGCGCGGCCTCGGGGCCGGCGACGCTGGGGTTGCTGCCGGCGGCGCGATGGCGCACGATGACGTTGTTGGCGAGATCGAGCAGGATAAACTCAGTCTTCGAGCCGCCACCGTCCACGCCGATCTTACAGCCAGCGGATACGGACGGGGGAAAGGGCGAATTGGAAAATTGCACGGCGGGAGACACGAAGCACGGGCGGCGCGCGAAATGAAGCCTGAAGTGCGGGGGCGTGCGCTTCTTCGTGCGCCTTGCTAGGAAAGTAGCGCAGGCTTCCAGCCTGCATTCGGGCGATGGCAGGCAGAGATGCCTGCGCTACTTGGCCGCATGCAAAGCACTCGCCAACTTACGGAACGCTGCGCCCGCACCGGGTGCCCCGACGGCTGACGGCGCGACCAGCGGTCACGTGCGGCCTGTAGAATTATGCGAGCTGGCGGCTGAGGCGCCCGGCATATTTCTGACCGAGGGCGCGGTTGTGTTCGATCGCGCCGGGAAGGTTTTGGCTGCGGAGCAGGGGCGGGGTGTGGCCGTGGGCGGTGAGCCACTCGACGGTGCCGAGCATGAGCCAGTTGAGCACGGAGCAGCCGATGAGCGTGGAGGTCGGGCCGGCCATCACGCTGTCGCCCGCGTCCACGATGGCGTCGCCGGGGACGCCGCCGTTGTCGAGCACATGGTCGGCCACCTCGAAAAGTTTTTTGCCCGTGGGGTGCTGCGAGGGCGTGACGCGCGACATAGCGAGGCAGGTGAGGGCGACGACCGTCAGGCCCTTCGCTTTCGCGTGCAGCGCAACCTCGATGGGCGAGCAGTTTTTCCCCGAGTTGGAGATGGCGATGAGCGCTTCGCCGGCGCGGAACTGATATTGGCGGTCGTAGCGCTCGGCGAGGCGCGTGCCGTAGCCGGGGAGATTTTCAATGAAACCGCCGGTCGGGTCGGGCATCGCGGTCACGCAGACCAGCCCGCCGGCGCGACCGATGATCTCACGGGCGACGACTTCGCTGTGTCCGCTGCCGAAGACGTGGATGACTCCGCCGCGCGCGACATTTTCGCCGAGCACGGGCGCGAGTGCGGCGAGCGCGGGAGTGTTGGCGGCCCAGGCCTGCTCGAGCAGGGTGTTGGCACGGGAGTAGTAGGTTTTGGCGAGGGACACGGGAAGGAGCGGAACGACAGAGGGACAGGAGACGGAGGACGGAAAGGCAGCGGAGCGCGTTGGTTGGGGTTGTAGGGCTCGACTTGGTGTCGAGCCTCGACGACCGGAAGGCCTCACGCGAGGTGAGGCCCTACGAGGGAGATTGGCGGGCTTAGTAAAAGAACGTCACGCTGATGGAGCCGAAGTTGGAGGCCTTCACCTGGCCATCGAACTCCTTGGTGCGGACGGCCTGGGTGTAGGTGAGTTGCCAATGCTTTGAGCCGAGGCCGAGGCCCACCTGGAAGTCGGCGACGAAATTTTTCTTCGGGACGCTCACGCTGTTGCGGAACGAGTTTCCGTCGAGCGTGATGTCGCGGGCCACGGCGCGGCCGTCCACGCCGCCGAACAGGAAAGCCCCGAAGCCTTCGCGGGTGCTGTTGGAGTCGCCGCTGGGGCGGATGAGGTTGGTGCCGAAGTCGGCCGGGATGCGCCAGCCTCCGCGCACCTCGAGCCCGACGTCTGCGTAAGTGAAGACATTGCCGAGGCTCGCGCCCGCGTGCGTGATCAGATCGGCCCCGAGGCCGGTGTGCGCGCCGGCGGTCTGGAAACGCCACTTGCGCTCAAAGGCGAGGTTGAGGCCGGGCTCGTTGTGGATCTGGTGCGACCAGCCCTCGGCGTGCGCGACGCCGATGAGGTCGTGAAAACCATTCTGGATTTCCCCACCCAAAGCGGCGGGGCCGACGACGCCGAGGTTGACCTCGAAGGCGTCGAGCACACCGGTGGCGAGGTCGTATTTCTGGAAAACCGCGCCGACATAGAGCCACGCGGCATAGGGGCGGTCGGCGGGATTCGGGGTGGGGGTGTGGATGCCAACCGGCGTGTAGATATTCTGGCCGAGGGAGAGGCCGAGCTTGGCATCGCTGCCGGAGGGCACGAGGGCGTTCAGGTGGGTGGCGACCCAGCGTGGCGCGGCCGGCACGGAGGTGTCGGTGAAGTTGCTGAGTGGTGCGCTGAGGGCGGAAAGCTTGAAGCCGTTGGTGTAGTATTGGTCGGAGCCGGCGAAAAACTTGTCGTTTTCGATGTAGATGGAGACGGAGCCGAACTTGAGCGGTTCGACAGGACTCACCGCAGGCGGGGTGTCGGCGGCGCGCAGCGGGGCGGCGAGCGCGAGCAGCGCGGGGGCGAGGAGCAGGGAGCGGGGAGCAGAGAAACGCATGGCGGGAAGGAGGCGGCGCGAGAAAGGGAAACGGGCGCGGGCGGTGGCGTCAGCGAAAAAGTGGCCTGGGCCGGCGGATGGCCTTGGGGTGCTCGCGCTCCGGCAGAAAGTAGCGCAGGCTTCCAGCCTGCTTCCGTAAGATGCTAGGTGGGCTGCCAGTGCCACCTTGGCCTCAAGCCTCCCAGCGGCCGTAGATGCCGCAGGGGAGAGTTTTGCCGTCGCGCTGGATCGGCAGGCCGACCTCGCCCGCGGTGAGCGTGCCACCGCCATCGCCGAGCAACGCGGCGAGGAGGTTGGACACGACGGTGGGCGAGAGGCGCGCGGTGTAGGCGTTGACGAGGAAGAACAGCGGTCGGTCGCTGAGGAGTTTCTTCGTTTCGGTGAGCAATTCCCAGAGGTGATCCTCCAGTTTCCACAGCTCGCCGCCGCCGCCGCGGCCGTAGGTGGGTGGATCCATGATGACGGCGTCGTAGTGGCGGCCGCGCTTCTGCTCGCGGCGGACGAATTTCAGGCAGTCGTCCACGAGCCAGCGGACAGGCGCGGCGGCGAGGCCGGAAAGCGCGGCGTTTTCGCGCGCCCATTTCACCATGCCCTCGGCGGCGTCCACATGGGTGACGCTTGCGCCCGCGTGCGCGGCGGCGACGGTGGCCGCGCCGGTGTAGCCGAAGAGGTTGAGCACGGAAACTTCGCGGCCGGATTTTTTCGCCGCGGAGATTTTCGTGGAGCACCAGTCCCAGTTGACGGCCTGCTCGGGAAAGAGGCCGGTGTGCTTGAACGAAGTCGGGTGGATACGGAACGTGAGCGGGCCGTAGCGGATGTTCCAGTGGTCGGGGAGCGGGCGACGAAACTCCCACTTGCCGCCGCCGCTCTCGCTGCGGTGGTAAAAGCCGTCCCAGCCCGTCCACGTTTTCTCGCCGCCACTGCGCGGCCAGATGATCTGCGGGTCGGGGCGGACGAGCGTGAACTGGCCCCAGCGCTCGTGCTTCATGCCGTCGCCGGCGTCGAGGACGGCGTAGTCCTGCCAACGTTCGGCGAGGAGGAGTGGCGGGCGGGTGGTGGTCATGGATGAGGATTGGCCACGAAGAGCACGAAAGGACACGATAATCAGGCAGATTGCATCTCGGATGGCGGAATTTTTGAGGACTTCAGCCCGCAATCCTCGCGGGCTGCTAGATAGCGAATCGTGTCGTCAATGGTTCGCAGCTTTACGGCATCATCCTCGGGGATTTCTGGGATTTGGAATTCTTGCTCAACCCACATGATAACTTCGACGGGTTCCAATTCGTCCATCCCCAAGTCTTCAAGAAAGCGGGTGCGTGGCGTGAATTGTTTGATCGGGACGCAATTCACGCCCTCCAAGATGAGCACAAAGCGTGCGGCAATTTTCTGGAGGCCCTCATTTGGGTAGTGAGTAGCTACCCAAGCCAAGGCCTCGGCTTTGAGCTTGGGTTTCGCCGTGTCGAGCACAGAACGGTATGGCCCACGCAAACGTTTTAGCAGCCACGCGAGAGGCGCGAAAAGTTTTCCGATAATGCCCATGCCGGACATGGGCCCACTCCTCACCGCGTGACCACGAACGCCGCCTGCACATCCACGGCGGTCTGGCCGGCCTCGATGACACGGGCGCGGAGCTTGAGCTTGGCCTTACCGTAGCGGGCGAGGGCTTCCTTGAACTCGGCGACGGCGGCCTGCGCGGGGCGTTCGCAAATGGCGCGGAGGTCGCCCATCACGGGGCGGCGGTAAGCGGCGCGGCTCTCCTTGACGACGATGTGCCACTGCGGTTTCACGCCGTCCTTCTCGTCGCGCATCAGCTCCCAGACGACGCCGTAGCCGGCGAGCGTGGCGAGCGAGACGAGGCTGCCGCCGAAGGCAGTGTTGAGGGAGTTCTTGTTCGGCTCCTTGGGGGCGGTGAGCACAAGCGCATGGCTGTCGCTCACCTCCACGCCGACGTCCATCGCCTTGGCGAGCGGGATCATCTCGTGCAGGAAGTGCTCGAAGGCAGGAACCTTGACGGGCTTCAGTCTCATACGCGGGCGGCAAACTGGGGAAGGGTGGCGGGGGTTGTCAACGGGGGAAACGGGCGGGAAACCTCAGCCGAGCGGCCTCACGGTGACGAGTCGGTCGGGGCCGGGGAGGACGCGAAGGGGATTGCGCAGCGCGCGGCCAAAGCCCGTGAAGGCAATCTCCATCACGTCGCCGTCGGCCAGATGCACGCCGTCGCCGTGGCTGAGGGCGCACGCACCGTAGAAATGCACATGAACATCGCCGGGGCGGCGGCTCGCCTCGAACTTGAAGTGGTGGTGCTCGATGTTGGCGAGGCTGTGGCACATCTCGGCTTCGCCGGAGGCGATGTCCTTGGCCCAGAGCACCGCGCCGGCACGGTGGATGGCGACCTTGCCCGGCACGGAGCCACGGAAGTCGGGGTCGAGCACGAGCTCGGGGCCGATGGCGCAGGTGCGGTTCTTGGAGCCGGAGAGATTGAGGTAATTTTTTCGCTCGAAGACGTGGTCGGAAAACTCGTTGCCGACCGCCATGCCGACGCGGAGGGGCGCGCCGTCGGGGCCGATGAGATAGACGCCCGCGATCTCGGCCTCCTCGCCGCCGTCTTCAGCGTAGGACGGCACATCGAGCGGCTCGCCGGGCGCGCGCAGCATGAGGCCGGTGCCCTTGTGGAACCACTCGGGTGCGATGCCGATCTGGCCGGGCGCGGGGCGGCCGCGCTCAAGACCCCAGCGGAAAATTTTCATGCTGTCGGTCAGCTCGGCGTCGGCCTTGTCGTGCATCGCGGCGCGGTTCTTCGCGCTGCCGAGGTGCGTGAGGCCGGTGCCGGACACCGTGCAACGCGCGGGGTCGGCGGGATGGTCAATGGGTGAGAGGAGACGACACGGAGACAGGCCGGCGTGGACGGCATCGTAATCCAGCGTTTCGTCCACCGCGTGGCGGCGGGCGAAGGCGGTGAGCGGCTCGCCGGCGGCGAGGGCGGCCTGCGCGAGCGCATAGACCGAGGGAAATTTGGCGTCGAGCAGCCGCAGGCGCGGCTCCTCGACGAGGGCGATGCGGCGTTGCGTGGCGTTCTGGAGTTGGACGAGACGGGTCATGGGATGGATGGGAGATTGGGTTCGGTTTCTTGGCGGAGGGTTCCGGCGTTTTGGTTACGGACGATCTACCAGACGACAGACACCGTGCAACAAACTCGGCGAGGATGTTTGTCCGTCAACAATAGTAAAATTTTCAGTTTTTGGCGACACCCGCCGGTGCGAAGGCGGCGGGGGTGACACCCTCGACATCGAGGAAGACTTTTTCGGGGCGGGCGTCGGGCTGGGCGGGCGTGGTGCGGACGTTTTTGAAGGTCACGTCGCGGGCGTGCCGCAGGTAGATTCCGGAGGCGGGCAGCACGCGGCCGAACATGCTGAACTCGGGGTAGGCGCTCTCCTTTTCGGCGAGCTCGATCTTCGCTTGCTCGGTGGTCCCGCCGCCGGGCACTGCGATTTCTATATTCTCAAACGTGAGGTTCTCGACCGGGTGGCCAGGGACGCCGTTGATGAGGAGGCCGATCATCCGGGCACCGGTGGCACGGACGTTTTTGATAGTCACATCGCGCAGGGTGCCGACGGGCTTGGGCTGGTCACCCGGGCGGAAAACCTTCAGCCGCGCGCCGAGGCGGATGCTGATGGGCACGGAGACGCCATCCATCGTGATGTCGCTGATGCTGACACGGCGCAGGTCGCCGCCGTCCACTTCGTAGAGCGCGATGCCGGCCATGCCGATGTTGGTGAGGGTGCAGCCGGTGACAGAGATGTTCTCAAAACCGCCGAGCGACTCGGTGCCGAGCTTGATGCCGTTACACTTGGTCGAGAGCTTGCAGTTGGTGACGGTGATGCTGCGCGACGGGAGCGGACTGGTCGCCTTGAAGCAGAGCGCGTCGTCGCCGCTATCTATGTCGCAGTCGCGGATGACGGCGCCGTCGCAGGAATCGAGGTCAATGCCGTCGTTGTTGGCGAGGCCGGTGGCACGGGTGCGGATGGTCACGCGCTCGACGGTGATGTTGTGGCTTTGGAAAAAGTTGAGCGTCCACGCGCCAGGGTTTGTGAGTTGGACGTCCTTCACCGTCACATTGGTGCAGCGCAGCCAGCGCATCAGAAACGGGCGGACATTGTAGGGCGTCTGCGCGGCTTTGACCTCGCGGCCCCGACCATCAATCGTGCCCGTGCCTTCGATACCGACGTTCTTTGCGCCGTCGGCGACGATGAGCGCGTAGCCGAGCGGCACGCCGTCGCCGGCGGTGAAGGGGTCGAGGTTGCGGTAGTCGGCCGCGCGCGTGCTGCCGAGCAGGACCGCGCCGGCCTCAAGACGGAGAGTGACGCCGTCCTTGAGCTGGATCGTGCCGGTGACATAGTGCCCGGCGGAAAACACCACGGTGCCGCCACCCTGCGCGCTCGCCTCGTCAATCAGCTTCTGGATCGCGGCGGTGTTGAGCGTCTCGCCGTCGCCCACCACGCCGCGCTCGGCCGCCGGAAGCACAGCCGCCGCCGACAGGAAAGCCGCCGACGCGAGGAGGAGCAGGGCCGCGAGGAAAACCTTCGGGGCCGGAGACAAGATGGCGGAAATATTCATGGGGAGATTTAGCAAAGCGCGGGGGCTCACTTCGCCGCCGCGCCCCACTCCAGCACCACGAGCGAGACGCCCTGACGCTGGAGTGTGAAGTTGAGCGTGGCTGCGCCGTTGGCGACGGGGACGATGAGGGGCAACAAGACCGGTATAGCGGGTTCCGCCGCCGGGGTGGCGGCTCCGCGGCCTCGCGCTGGCTCGACGACGGGCGGCCGATCGGCATACTGGGCGAGCTGGCCGGCGGCGACGAGCTGGCGGTATTGGCTGGCGTTGGGCCCAGCTGGCGAACCCATCTTTTTCCAAAGGGTGTAGGCGTTGCTGTGCTCGTCGTCTATGAGCCAGTGGGTGAGCCTCGCGCTGCCATTCGCGGCGGCGGGCAGGCCAGTGAGATCGAGCGAAACCTCGGCGGCGGGGCCGGGCACGTCGTCGTCATGGTAGTGCCAGACGAGGACGGCGAGCTTGTTGGCGTCGAGGCTGGCGAGCGCGGTCACGTCGGGTTTGTCGCGCACACCGCCGACCGCACCGGCCGCACCCCGCGCCCCACCACCGCTTAGGATGGCGTCGAGCGGCACCTCGCCGGAGCTGGTGACGGCGACGCGCGAGCCGGACATTTTGCCGAACATGCGGAAGGTGTTGAGCACGGGCAGGTCAATTCCGTTGGTCGCGAGCACCCGGAAGCCGTCGAAATACGCTTGGTCTTCGAACTCGAAGGCCCAGGTGAGCACGCCCTCAAGGTTGATGCCCGCGCGGTCAGCCATGGCCAGCTCCCGACCGAAAGTCGCGGCGGTGTAGCTGGCAAAGAGCGCGCCGTTGCGGTAGGCGTTCTGCGGATTCACGCGGGCCGTGCAGGCGGCGCAGGTGTCGGGGTCGGACTCGCCGATGATGATGGGGGTATTTTTCAGCTCGGGGTGCGAGGCGATCAGATTGAACCCGCTGGTGATGCCGCGAAGCTGGTTGGCGATGCCCATCCGCACATGGCCGTCCACGAAGGCGGGCTGTCCCTTCGCGTGAAAGGAGACGAAATCGAGCGGCGTGCCTTTTTGGCCGGTGGCGTAGTTGGTGCCGTGCAGGACATGTTCGAGGAAAGCCTCCATGAACGCGCCGCCCGCCGTCGCGGCGTCCATGCCGCCGACGCGCGCGGTGGGCAGCGCGCGGCGCACGCCGGCAATGGCGTAGTCGTGCATCTTGAAAAAGTTCTCTCGCGAGGCGCTGGCGGGCCAGTAGGCGGAGATGTCGGCCTCGTTCCAGACCTCCCAATACCATTTTTCCACCTCGGCGCGGCCATAGCGCTCGATGCTGTGCTTCACCCACTGGTAGGCCAGCTCCTCCCATTTGGCGTAGTCCTTCGGTGGCGAGGCCCAGCCCGTGGTGAGGTTGCCGGGGTTCGCGCCTTGCGCGGGACGCCACTCGTGCTGGTAGGGCTCGGGCCGCGTGGAGAGCGCCTTGGGCATGAAGCCGAGCTGCGCGTAGGGGCGCACGCCGCGCGCGAGGTAGGTGTCGAAGATGTTGTCGAGAATCGTCCAGTTGTAGATGGGGCGGCCCTGTGCGTCCTCGGTATAGGCGTTGGTGCTGCCCCATTTTGGCGCGGGCGTGCCGTCGCCGCTGGTGAGGAGGTTGTGCGCGCGGAAAAAGGTGGACTGCAGCGAGTCCTTGGGGCGCAGCTCGCCGAGCTCGGAGAGAAGCTTGCGGCCGTCCTTCATCGTGGCGTAGTTCGGCTCGTCGGCGCCGAAGAAGCGCCAGAAGGGCTTCATCACGCCGACGGTCTGGGCGGCGTTGATCTGAATGGAGACGGGAAACGGCGCGGCGGGGGAAGCGGCCGTTGGCGCGGCCACTTCGGCGGCGGACAAACGCGCGGCGCTGACTGCGGCCGCGAGGGTCAGGGCGAAGAACGGGGTGGGTCTCATGGCGGGGATGGGGTGCCAACAAATCGGGCAAGGGATGGACACAGGCGAGCCGTTTTTGGGTAAATTTTACCGGTGCGATCGCCCGGCTTGCGCCGGTGCGGTCTCCCCGCGCAGCATGGCCGCATGGAGTGTCGCTCGGGTTGCGGTGCCTGCTGCATCGCACCCTCAATCACCTCGCCGATCCCCGGCATGCCGCAGGGCAAACCTGCGGGCGTGCCTTGCAGGCAGTTGTTGCCCGACCTGCGCTGCGCGCTCTTTGGCCGGCCGGAGCGCCCGGCGTTCTGCGTGAGCTTGCGACCCACGGATTCGATGTGCGGAGCAACACGCGCGGAGGCGCTGGCGTTGCTCGCGCGGCTTGAAACTGCGACCAAACCCTGAACGCTCCCCGCATGGCCCAGCCCGACGCAGCTCCCAAGATCATCTTCTCTATGCTCAGCGTCTCGAAGAAAATCGAGCGCAAGGAGATCCTCCGCGACATCTCGCTCTCGTTTTACTACGGCGCGAAGATCGGCGTGCTCGGTTTTAACGGCTCCGGGAAGTCCTCGCTGCTAAAAATTCTCGCCGGGCGCGACACCGAGATTGAGGGCCGAGTTCATTTCGAGCCGGGTTATCCCGTCGGCCTGCTCGAACAGGAGCCGCATCTCACGTCCGGCGCGACGGTGCGCGCGTGTGTCGAGGAGGGCGTAAAACACCTCACCGACCTCACCGCCGCCTACGACGCGACGTGGGACGAGCTTGCCGCCGCCGAGGACGACGCGGCCAAGGATGCCGTCGCCAACAAGCAGGCCGCGCTTCAGGAGAAAATTGACGCCCTCGGCGCGTGGGATGTCGCCCCGCAGGTCGAGATGGCGATGGACGCGCTCCGCTGCCCGCCGCCTGACCAGCCCGTGGACAAGCTCTCTGGCGGTGAGCGCCGCCGTGTCGCCCTCGCCCGCCTGCTCCTGCAAAAGCCGGCCATCCTCCTCCTCGACGAGCCGACCAACCATCTCGACGCCGAGAGCGTCCACTGGCTGGAGCAGCACCTTGCACGTTACGAGGGCACGGTCATCGCCGTCACGCACGACCGCTATTTCTTGGACAATGTCGCGCAGTGGATCCTCGAGCTCGCCCACGGCCACGGCACCCCGTGGAAGGGCAACTACTCCGCGTGGCTGGAGCAGAAGCACGCGCTTGCCGCCATCGGGCAGCGCACCGAGGACCGCCGCCAGAAGGCGATGGCGCGCGAGCTCGCGTGGATCCGCCAGGGCGCGAAGGCCCGCCACGCCAAGTCGCAGGCGCGCATCAGCGCCTACGAGAAGATGCTCACGCAAAACGTCGCCGAAAAAGAGCGCGAGTTCGAGCTGCTCATCCCGCAGGGCCCGCGCCTCGGTTCGCTCGTCGTCGAGGCCAAGGACCTCGCCAAGGCCTACGGGGACAACGTCCTCTTTGAGCACGTTGAGTTCTCGCTCCCGCCCGGCGGCATCGTCGGCGTCATCGGCCCCAACGGCGCGGGCAAGACCACGCTGTTCCGCCTCATCACCGGCGCGGAGCAGCCCGACCGCGGCACGTTGCGTGTCGGCGAGACCGTGAAGCTCGCGCACGTGGACCAGTCGCGCGACTCGCTGCCCGACGCCGAGACGATCTGGCAGGCGATCAGCGGCGGCGAGGAGATCATGCGGCTGCCCGGCCGCGAGGTGAACAGCCGCGCCTACTGCGCACAGTTCGGCTTCACCGGCCCCGACCAGTCGAAGAAGGTCGGTATCCTCTCCGGCGGCGAGCGCAACCGCGTCCACCTCGCGCGCCTGCTCAAGCGCGGGGCCAACCTCATCCTGCTCGACGAGCCGACGAACGACCTCGACGTGAACTCCGTGCGCGCGCTGGAGGAGGCGCTGGAGAACTTCGCCGGCTGCGCGGTGGTGGTGACTCACGACCGCTGGTTCCTCGACCGCGTGGCGACGCACATACTCGCGTTCGAGGGCGACAGCACCGTGGTGTTTTTCAACGGCAACTATTCGAGTTATCTCGAGGATTACCGCCGCCGCAAAGGCAAAGCTGCCGACCAGCCCCACCGCATCAAATACCGCAAGCTCACGAGGGGGTAGGGCTTGGCCGGTAGCGGAACGCGTGAGCGTTTCGGCCTCGCTCTACCGGATTCGGATTAGCCGCAAAGAGGCACAAGAAGCGCGAAGAAATACCACCGGAGTTTTCACCACGGATTCCACAGATGGACACGGATGCTGCTTCCTGTAAGCGGGGTGTCCTCACCCCGCGTTCGCGCTCAAGCGGGGTCGCCTACAACAACCACTCTCCGTCCCGCTTCCGGCTTGCCCTCCGGGCCGGCCGCGCCAGTGTCCGGCGCATGCACGCGCTCGTTTTTGCCCGCTCCGCTAAAATCCCCGCTGGGATCGTCAAGCCCTTGCGCCCTTCAACCTCAGCCCTCAACCGGCCTGCAAAAGCTGCGCTCCGTGCAGGAGAAAACCCAATCAAGCCATGCACTCCGCTGCCGACATGACGAGCCACTTAGAGCATCGCACATCTATTCTGCGGGAGTTCGTGACAAATCGTCGAAATGTATCGCGGGCGGGCTTCAACTGCTATTTCGACGCCACACTGATTACTTGCCGGAGCCTCTGGGCATTGCTCGGTGTTGCGTCCAACAGCTACAAAGAAACCGATCTCCATACTGCTGCAGGCACCAAACTGTCTTTCTCCGGATTTACTGAAATCCGTAAGAATATCGCACCCGAAGTCACCATCACAGAGTTTAAGTCTGAGCATGAACTTGATGCGTTGCCGGAGAAGAGAGAGATCGTTAAGGTTCTTGCCGCCGCAAACAAGTGCGTCGCGCATTTCGCTGACATCCTTCATCACGGCGTTAATGAAGATGAGTTAGAGCGCGTTGCAAAGCGATTGCTGCTTGAACTTAGCGACAGGATCAAAATTCCTTCAGCGCCATTATAGGACAGCGTTGAGGGCGAGACGGAAGCCGACGGATTTGTGGCGAAAGTCTGGCTTACTAACTTTGGTGCGAGTAGCAGAACGGCTAACCGACGCGGGCTCAAACCAAGGGCTACCGCGAATGATGCGAAGCAGCGATGACCTCGCACCCCACCTCGACGGATCCACGCTATCAAAACAAGGGATACCGCGAATGATACGAATGGATCCCGAAGGTCGGCCGACCGGATCGGTAACGCTCCCACCTGGATAGCGTCCATACCAGCCGAGGCACCAATTCCTGACGTTGCCGTGCATATCGTAGAGACCCCACGCATTTGGCTGCTTCGTGCCCACCCTGTGTGTCGTCTTTCCACTATTCTCACTATACCATGCCATCGCGTCGAGGTCGCCCGCATAATCGCCTGTTGACCCAGCCCGGCAGGCATATTCCCACTGCGCTTCTGTCGGCAACGTGAACTCCCACCCCATCAGTAGCCGCCCCGCCGCTCGTTCCAGCGCCGTTAGCTTTTTGCAGAAGGTCATCGCGTCGTCCCACGACACCTGCTCCACGGGTGCGTCCTTGCCAGCGTCTTTGAAGTGACTCGGATTTGTTTCCATCACCGCTTCATACTGTCCCTGCGTTACGCTCGTTCGCCCGAGCCAAAACGCCTGGGTGAGTGTCACCTTTGTCAGTGGTTCCATGTCGGATTCAAACTCGGATTCATAATCGATTTCATCTTTATCTTCGTAACCCATCAAAAAGGTTCCCGGCTCGATCCAGACCAGCTTGAGTCCCAGGTGCGGGATTTCCCACGGACGGCCGGGCACAGGGCCTTGGACGACAGGCGGGAGGATTTTATTCAGCAGCGCGAGGTGGTTGCCCGCCAATGCGAGCTGCGCCGACGGCACCGGGACGAGGCGATGGTCAGGCTCCGGCATGGCGGGTCTCCTCGGCGATTTGCTGTTCCAGACGTTGGCGGAGGCCGGCGAAATAGGCGGGCCAGTCCATGACGCCTGAGATGGCTTGGCAGACGGGCGTCGCGCGCAGGGCGGCGATTTCCTGCGCTAGGCTCGTGCGTTTTGCTTGCAGGCGGGAGAGCGTAGCGAGCAGCACGTCCGCCTCGCTGATGGTGGCGGCGTCGCGCGCGCCGAAGCCGCCTTGCTCCAGCGCCGCGACGAGAGCGCGCACGCGGGAGAGGTCGTTGCGCGTTTGGGCTTCCTTGAGCTCTTGGAAGCGGAGGGCGGCCTCGGCCTGAAACTCGGGGGCAACCTTGTCGGGGTGGCAGAGCACGGCGCCGGCGCGGAAGAGCTTTTTCAGCTCCTGCTGCTCCTCGGCGGTGAGGGGCCGGAGCTGGTCGGGCTGCTGGCGGTCCTCGTGCAACTGGCGGTAATCGTCCTCGGCCTCCGCGCGCTCGGCGG
>CAIPZZ010000107.1 GCA_903869665.1 uncultured Opitutia bacterium
GGTGCAGCACCAGCTCATCATCTACGCGGCGGCGCCTCTCTTCCTGCGCGGTCTGCCCGCATGGCTAGTCCGACCCATCACCGCGCGCGCGGCGCGTCTCGTCTTGGGTCGCGCGCTCGTCAGCCCGGTGTTCTGCGCCATCATCTACACCGTCACGCTCTCCGCCTGGCATCTGCCCGCGCTCTACGACTGGGCGCTGCAAAGCCGCCCCGTCCACATCGCCGAGCACCTCATGTTTTTCGGCGCGGCGCTGTTCTACTGGTGGCCGCTCGTCAGCCCGGCGGAGGAGCTGCCGCCGCTGCGCCCCGGCGTGCAAATGCTCTACCTGCCAGCAGTCATCATCGGCATGACGCCGCTGTTCTACTACCTCGCGTTCTCCGGCGATGTGCTCTACCCCACCTATGATTACGCCCCGCGCCTCGTCGCCGGCCTCAGCCCGATCGGAGACCAGCTCCTCGCCGCCGCCATCATGAAGCTTGGCGGCATGCTCGTGGCCTTCGCCGTCTTCGCGGCGGCGTTCATGCGCTGGGGACGGGGCAACCCCAATCCCTCCTGATTCCCCATGCGTCTCTGGACCCTCCACCCCCGCCATCTCGACGCCAAAGGCCTCGTCGCTCTCTGGCGTGAGACGCTGCTCGCTCAGGCCGTCGTGCTCGGCCGCACCAAGGGCTACCGCCACCACCCGCAGCTGCTGCGTTTCCTCGCCACCCCCGACCCTGCGGCCGCGCTCGGCAGTTATCTCGCCGCCGTCCACGCCGAGGCCGTGGCGCGCGGCTATTCTTTCGACGCGACCAAGATCAACCCCGCACGCCACCCCGGCCGGCTGCCCGAGACCCGCGGCCAGCTCCTCCACGAGTGGGAGCACCTACGCCGCAAGCTGCACATTCGCGACCCCGCGCGCTGGCGCGCGTCCGCCGCCGCGCGGCCCGCGCCGCACCCGCTCTTCCGCCTTGTCGCCGGCGGCGTGCGCCCCTGGGAAAAGTCGCCCGCCAGGCCGGACGCGCGGTGAAAACATTCTCCGCCTCCGGGCTTGCGCGCCAACCTGCCGGCGGCTTGCCTCGGTGCCACGCCGCCCTCGTTGCGGCCACCCCACGTGTCGATCTCTCCGCTCCTTGCCAGCGCCCTATTCCTCCGGGAGTGGCTCCGCCGTCCCCGCCAGATCGGCTCGGTCGTGCCCAGCTCCGACCGACTGGGCCGCGCGATGGCGGAGTGGCTCTCGCCCGACCCCGACGACCTCGTGGTCGAGCTCGGTCCCGGCACCGGTGCCATTACCAAGTCGCTCCTCGCCCGCGGCGTGCGGCCCGACCGCCTCGTCGCCATCGAGATGTCGCCCGACATGGCCGCATTGCTGGAAAAACGCTTTCCACAGATCCAGATCGTGCGTGGTGACGCGCAGGAGATGGCCCGCCTGCTGCGTCCGCACACCGCCGCCGGCGGGCGTGTCGGCACCGTCATCTCTAGCCTGCCGCTAAGGCAGTTCAGCCCCGAGTTTACCCGCGAGCTGGCCGGCAAAATTCTCGCGCACCTCCGTCCCGGCGGCCGCTGGGTGCAATACAGCTACCACCTCGGCTCCGGCCGCCAGCGCGGCACGGAGCAGTTCCACCTGCGCGGCTCGGATGTCGTGTGGCTCAATTTTCCGCCCGCCCGCGTCAATGTTTACCAGAAGCTCGCCGTGGCCGCGTGAGCGCGCTGGTTGGCCAGTAAAGTCATCATGGCATCCATAAAGAAATTCACCGCGAACGGTTATCCGCTTCAGCAGTATCAAGAGCCCGGAAAGTTTGAATTCCCTAGGGAGCTTCCTGTGGCTTATGCCGTTTGTAGCAAGAAGTGTGGATCTCGGCAGTTCATCGTAGATGGTGGCACGCAAATTTGTGAATACTGTGGTCGATCAATGTTTCGAACCGAGGTGGCTACATACGTCCTAAAGCGAAAGAATAGAAAGCCCGCCCCGCGCCCCACAGCACAACGCGCTTCACGTGTGGCTGACCGCTGAACATTAGGTGGCGTGAACCTTTCGACGGGCTGCTACGGTATCATGCCGAGTCGCGAGCAACAGCCGCTTTCGACGCGCGATTTGGCTACAGCCATTCCGCCGTCCGTCCGTTTATTTCACCGCAGTGTGCGCAGCTTCGCCGCCCGCACCGCCGGCGGGACCAAGTCCCACACGCGCGTGAACGTTTCCGGCGCGAAACCCATCGCGCGCTTCAGTCGCGCGTCGCGTTCCAGCAGGTTTTTCTCGCGCCGCGCCGCGCGCCACTCCGCCGTCGTGATGAGGCCCTTGGCCCATGGCCAGAATCCGCTCACCGGCACCGGCCAATCGCTGCCGTGCACCATGCGCGAAGCCATCGGTTCCGCGAGGCAGTCCGGCACCGTCTGGCCCCGGATGCGGTTGTTGAGGACGCAGAACGCGCTCGTGTCGCCGTAGAGGTTGGGATACTTGCGCGTCATCGCGACGAAGTCGGGAAACCATTGCCCGTCGAACAACGCGCTCTTTGTCGCACAGTGCGCAGCGACCACCGTCACGCCGCACTCCAGCGCCAGCGTCAGCTTGCGCGGGTGCGCGAGCATGGGGTCCGTGACGGGCAGCGTTTTCTCTCCGCCGGTGTGGCAGAGCAGGGGCAGCCGCGCCGCCGCCATGCGCTCCCAGAACGGCGTGAACCGCCGGTCGGCGCAGTCAATGTTCTGCACGTTGGGCAAGATTTTCATCATCGCCGCGCCGCCCGCGATACAGCGGTCGAGCTCGTCGAGCGCGTCGGGCCGCGCCGGGTGGATCGAAACCGCAGGCAAAAACTCCGCGTGCTCGCGCCCGAGCCGCAGCACATGATCGTTCGGCACATGAAACAGCCCCGCGCCCGGCACCACGCGCCCGGCCGCATCGTGCACCTGCTCCTGCGCCAGCACCACCGCCGCGCGGAGCGACGACGCCCGCAGCCGCGCCAGCAAGTGCTCAACATAGAGCCGGTCAAAATCTCCGCGCAATGTCGCCGGATCCAGCCCGATCACTCGGCAGAGAAAATTCGCCTCGACCCGATGGTAGGGTGAGTCGGCCTTCAGCCAACACCCCGTGCCGCCCGCGCCGATGCCGACGATGTGGACATGCGCGTCTACCGGCGGGAGGGCGGCAGGCGCGGGGCTATCGGCGGCGGGCATGGCTCAGGATTTGGTATTCCGGGGCTTGGCGCAAGGCTGGCTTGGGGTGGAACGCGACGTCCCTGGCGCGTTTGTTTGATCTGAGCGCGCCGGGGACGTCGCGCTCCACCTTAAGTTTTCCGCACCGTGACCAGCTCGCACCGCGTCGCGCGCCTCGTTCCCGGGTCATATTCGACGACCACACCCGACAGCCGCACGTCGCCCTCGGCCACATCGAACCGGCGCGGCATGCCATCAAGGAAACGGCCGACCACGGGAGCGACTTCGCGTCCGAGGATGCTGTCATACGGGCCGGTCATGCCTGCGTCGCACAAGAACGCCGTGCCGCGCGGCAAAACGGCGGCGTCCGCGGTCGGCACATGCGTGTGCGTCCCGACGACCGCCATAACCCGGCCGTCAAGATGCCGGCCGAGCGCCTGTTTTTCACTCGTCGCCTCGGCGTGAATTTCCACGAAAACGGCGTCCGCCGCGCCCGCAATTTTGGCCAGCATCGCATCGGCAGAGAGAAACGGACACTCGGCCTTCAGGTTGAGATAAGTGCGGCCCAGCACCGTGAGCACCGCGAGCCGCACGCCTTTCGCCTCGACGACGACATGGTCGCGCCCTGGGCAGGCGGCGGGGAGGTTGGCCGGCCGGCATACCCGCTCGAAGCCACCGATCTCCGTCTCCCAGCCGCGCTGGTCCCACACATGGTCGCCGAGGGTGATGACATCTACGCCGGCGTTGAGTAGTGATCTAGCGATCGCGCCCGTGATGCCTGCGCCGGCGGCGGCGTTCTCGGCGTTGGCGATGACCACGTCCAGCCCCAGCTCTGTGCGCAGCCGCGGCACCTCCGCCGCCACGATGTCACGGCCCGGCCGTCCGACGATGTCGCCGATGAACAGAATTTTCAGCATGGCGCACGCTGTTCCGCCACCGCCCCGCCCGCCAGCCGGAAAATCCCGCCTTGCCTCGCCCGGCGCGGCTTGGTTCTCTCGCCCCTTGCCAAAACCACTTTCCGCCATGCCCAAGACCGCCAAGTCCGCCCAGCCCACCACCACGTTGCCGCAGCCCGAAATCGGGCGGGAGATGAACGGGGCCGACTGCGTCGTCGAGTGCCTCATCCGTGAGGGCGTGGACGTGATCTTCGCCTATCCCGGCGGTGCCTCGCAGGAGCTCCATCAGGCGCTCGCCCGCACCGACAAGATCCGCACCATCCTGCCCCGCCACGAGCAGGGCGGCTCCTTTGCCGCCGAGGGCTACGCCCGCGCCACCGGCCAAGTCGGCGTGTGCATGGCCACCAGCGGCCCCGGCGCGACCAACCTCATGTCGGCCATCGCCGACGCCTACATGGACTCCATCCCGCTGATCTGCCTCACCGGGCAGGTGTATTCCAAATACATCGGCAAGATGGCATTTCAGGAGACGGATTTCTATGGCATGACGCTGCCGGTCGTGAAGCACTCCTACCTCGTGATGGATGCGAAGGACCTGCCGCGCATCTTCAAGGAGGCCTTCCATCTCGCCCGCACCGGCCGCCCCGGCCCCGTCATTATAGATCTACCCAAGGACGTGCAACAGGCGCGCCTCCAGCCGGTGTTTCCGCCCACGATCGAGTTCCGCAACCCGCTCCTCCGCCAGGAACCGCGCGCAACCGACGCGCAGCTCGCCCAGATCCTCGACCTCATCGCCGAGGCCAAGAAGCCCGTCATCTACGCCGGCGGCGGTCTCGTCTCGGCCGGCGCGCACGCCGAGCTCAAGGCCTTCGCCGAACAGGCCAACCTCATGGTCGCCACCACGCTCATGGGCGTGGGCGCGTTCCCCGAGTCGCACAAACTTTCCCTCCAGTGGTTCGGCATGCACGGCGCGGCCTACGGCAACTGGGCCGTGGACCAGTGCGACCTGCTGCTCTGTCTCGGCGCGCGTTTCGACGACCGCATCACTGGCAACACCGCGCACTTCGCCGCCAACGCGAAGATCGTCCACGTGGACATTGACGCCTCCGAGCACAACAAGAACAAGCGCGTCCTCCTGCCGGTGGCCGGCGACATCCGCGACGCCCTCCGCCGCCTCAACGCGCTCATGGCCTCGCGCCACTTTACCCCGCCCGACACCAAGCCCTGGCAGACCCAACTCAACGCCTGGAAGCGCGACTACCCGTTCAGCTACGAACCGAGCCGCCACATCGTGCCGCAGGAGGCCGTGGCCGCGCTCTACGAGCTGACCAAGGGCGACGCCATCATCACCACCGGCGTGGGCCAGCACCAGATGTGGGCCGCGCAGTTCTACCGCTTCAACGAGCCGCGCCGCTACATTAGCTCCCTCGGCCTCGGCGCGATGGGCTTCGGCTACCCCGCCGCGATGGGCGCGAAAGTCGCGTTTCCCGACAAGCAGGTCATTGACATTGATGGCGACGGCTCGTTCGTGATGAACATTCAGGAACTCGCCACCTGCAAAATCGAGAAGATCGCCGCCAAGGCGATGATCCTGAATAACCAGCACCTCGGCATGGTCGTGCAGTGGGAAGACCGTTTCTACAAGAGCATCCGCGGCAACACGATTTTGGGCGACGAGAACAACATCGGCAGCCCCGACAACCCCGACGCGCTCTATCCCGACTTCGTAAAGATCGCCGAGGGCTTCGGCGTGAAAGGCCGCCGCGTCATCAAGAAGAGCGAGCTCAAGGCCGCTATCCAGGAGATGCTCGACCACGACGGCCCCTACGTGCTCGACGTGATCGTGCCCTACACCGAGCACGTCCTCCCCATGATCCCCGCTGGCAAGACGGTGAAGGACATGCTGCTGAAGTGAGGGAGGAAATGGCTGAACGGTCTTCCCTTCAGATCTGATGAAACCGAGCCGGCTATTTCCCCTCATTGCCTTGGCCACCATCGTGGCCGGGTGTGGTCCCGCCGCCAGGCCAAGCGCAACGGGCAAACCCGTTTCTCCCTCCGACATCATTGGCCGATGGCGCTACGAAGCGAACCCGAGGCAATGGGGGTCAGGCCGCATTCCGGCGAACGACGGCGTTGTGACCATCGTGTTTTCAGCAGGCGGAAATTTTCAACAGACGGTGGTGCCACCCGCTGGCGCTCCTCCCATTGTTCAAGCAGGAACTTGGAAGATCAGCGGCTCCTCGGTCGAGTTGCGCGACCTTCTTCTTTGGGATCCAAAAATTCCCAGCACCCACCCGCCCTCGCCTCCGCATTGGGTCACGACCACCATCAGTTGGCAGATGGTGGAGAGCGTGTCGCGCCCCGGACATCTCGCGCTTTTTGGTAGCGCTTGGTCGTGGGATCCCGACTCGGACAACGAGCTTGAACGGCTGCCCTAGATTCTTCGGCCTGGCAGATGGACGGGTGGCCGTCCGTTTTCGTGCGCTTTTCAGCCGGGAAAAAATCACGCCAGCGGCAGGCGGTAGTTGACGACGATGGCGCACGCGCGTGACCTCGCCGAGCCGGGCGGAAATCTTGGCACGCTAGAATTTCTACGAAAACTGGCTTTCCCTCCGGCCGAAACCGGCCACCATGCCCGGCATGAAGCTCGCCGACATTCCCCAGCTCAAGCGACTCTCGGTTTCCGAAAAGCTGCTCATCGTAGAGGAGCTGTGGGACGACATCGCCGCGCAGGAAGGCAGCCTCCCGTTGCCCGCGTGGCATGAGCAGGCCTTGGCCGAGGACGCCGCACGCTATCAGGCTCACCCGACGGAAGGCGCACCGTGGGCAGAAGTGCGGCAGCGCATCCTTGGCGGAAAATGAAACTGACTTTGGTCGTCACCTCGCGGGCGGAGACCGATCTCGTGGCCGCCTTTGAGTGGTATGAGGAGCGCAGCCCCGGGCTAGGCCGCGACTTCATCCGCTGCGTGGACGCCAAGCTGGCGGTGGTCGGGCATTCGCCCCAGCTCTTCCGCAAACGTCTCGGCGAATACCGGCTCGCCGCCACGGCCCGATTTCCGCACGCGATTTATTTCATTTGGGACGAGGCCGCCGCCCGCGTCTCCATCCGCCGCATCCTTCATTTCTCGCAACACGCCCCGGCCTATTTTTCCGATTGAGCCTTGCGGCGGCGCTCGCGCGTGACCTCGACGGAGTTGCCCGTTTGCCGGCGAAAAATGCGGCCTCGCCACGCGTCCGGCTCGCGCGCACCCTCTCGCATGGAAAAATTACCGTTCGCCGCGCTCGGTCTATCGCCCGACGCCCTCAAGGCCGTTGCCAAGATGGGCTTTGAGGAGGCCTCGCCCATCCAGACCGCCGTCATCCCCGCCATCCTCGCGGGGCGCGATGTCGTCGGCCAGTCCTCCACCGGCTCGGGCAAGACCGCCGCGTTTGCGCTCCCGGCCATCGAGCGGGTGGACGTGAAGTTGCGCGCGCCGCAGGTGCTCATCCTCTGCCCCACACGCGAACTGGCGGTGCAGGTGGCCGAGGAGGTGGGCAAGCTTTCGTTCTTCAAGCGCGGCCTCTCCGCCGTGCCGATCTACGGCGGGCAGAGCTACGAGCGCCAGTTCCGCGCGTTGGCGGCGGGCGCGCAGGTGGTCATCGGCACACCGGGGCGCGTGATGGACCACATGGAGCGCGGCACGCTGCGGCTCGACCAGTTGAAGCTCGTCGTGCTCGACGAGACCGACCGCATGCTCGACATGGGATTCCGTGAGGACATCGAAAAAGTGCTCTCCGCCGTGCCGCCGACGCGGCAGCTCCTGTTTTTCTCCGCGACCATCCCGCGCGCCATCCAGGATCTCATCAGCCGTTACTCGAAGGATCCGGCATGGATCCGCATCGAGTCGGTCGCGCAGAACGCGCCGCAGGTGGACCAGGTGTATTTCGAGGTGGACCGCCGCTCGAAGATCGAGGCGCTCACGCGGCTGATTGACGTGCACGATTTCCGCTACGGGATCATCTTTTGCAGCACCAAGATCATGGTGGACGAGCTCGACGAGCACCTGCACGCGCGCGGCTACATGACCGACCGGCTGCACGGCGACATCTCACAGATGCAGCGCGACCGGGTGATGCAGAAATTTCGCGAGCGGAAGTTCGAGTTTCTCGTCGCCACCGACGTGGCGGCGCGCGGACTCGATGTGGACGATCTCGAGGTGGTGTTCAACTTCGACCTACCCAACGACGCCGAGGACTACACGCACCGCATCGGCCGCACCGGCCGGGCAGGCAAGTCGGGCCGGGCGTTCACCTTTGTGAGCGGGCAGGAGATCTACAAGTTGCAGAGCATGGTGCGCTGGGCGCGGCTCAACATCCGCCGCGAGCGCATCCCCTCGATGGACGAGGTGGAGGAGGCCCGCGCCAACGTGTTTTTTGAGAAAATTCGCGCCACGCTGGAGGCGAAAAAATTCAAGCCGCACGATCGCATGATTGATCGCCTGCTCGACCAAGGCTATGCGAGCACCGACATCTGCTCCGCGCTCATCCACCTGCTCCAAGGCGGAACCAGCGCGCCGCCATCGCCTGCCGGCAAGACGGTGGTGCCGGCCCCGGGCAAAACCCCTGCGACTCTCGGCCAGCCGCCCGTCTCCGCCCTGCCTATCGCGCGTTCCGCTCCCGACCCCACCGCGCCCGACGCGCGCCCAAAGCCGCGCTATGGCGGCCCGCCGCCGGCCGCCGTCGCGTTGAAGTTGGCCGCCAAGGCCGACGCCCGCCCGACGCCGCCCCCAACGGGAGCGCCCGCTTGGGTGGCGAAAAAAATGCGGCCGCCGGCCACCGCGCCAACAAAGGTGGAGCGGCTTGACCCCCATGCGCTGGGCGAGCGAAACACACCCCCCTCGGATGCGTCTGGGGGTCAAGCCGCTCCACCTTCAGCCACGGCCGATTCCGCCCCGTTGCCCGCGCGCAAACCCAAATACGAGCGCAAGCCGCGCACCGGCCGCGAGCCGGGCATGGCGGTGGTGCGGCTCAACGTCGGCCGCGCGCAGCTCATCACGCCAGCAGACATCGTGGGCAAAATCGCCGGCGTCACCCGCCTGCCCGCCGGAGTGGTGGGCGCGATTGATATCCACGAGGACTACTCGCTGGCCGACGTGGCCGAAAGCGAGGCCGAGTTCATCGTGAAAAAGCTCGCGGGCATCCCGCTCAAGGACGTGGCGCTCAC
>CAIPZZ010000108.1 GCA_903869665.1 uncultured Opitutia bacterium
CGTCGGCCTCGACCGCCGCGCCAAGTCACTCGCCAACCGCGACCGTCTGCTGCGCCGTGCGCGCGAGGACATGGAGCTCGTGAAAAAACACCGGCTCGGCCACACCTTCCTGCTGCTGCTCGGTCTGCACCGCCTGCGCCCGGGCGGCATTTTCCGCTACACGCGCCGCCCCGCCTGCCGCGCCACGCTCGTGCTGACCAACATGGGCCAGTTTTTCTCCCCGCGCAGCCCCCTGCTCGACGTCGCCCAACGCCTCGCCGTGCCCGGCGCTGTGCTGGAGGACATCCAAATCGGCGGCCTCTTCCGCCCCGCGACCTGCGCCACAGTCGCCGTCGGCATCTACGCCGGCCAGCTCCACGCCGACCTCCATTACGACGCGCGCTTCCTCACCGCCGCGCAGGCAGAAATTTTCATGCAGACGTTTGAGCAACAGGTTCGGCTCTCGATGGAGACGGCAGCAAAGCCCGGTTGAACGCACATCACATCACTTCAAGTGCTTGGACGAACGTCCCGTAAAATCCAATTACGACGGCTCTGGTGTCGTGGCCTTTAGTTGCCAATCCAAATTCGTTGCTGTCCTCGTCGAAGACAATTTTGTAGCCATCTTTTGTGTCAGGACGCTCCTCAAGAACCAACCACAAGCCCCAATCGTTCCTTTGGTGGTCCGCAAAAATTATGCGTGTCGGCGTGACCAAACATTTGTTTATGGCGACGCATGACCTGATGGGTTGCTGGAGGTCAGCAATCTCCTTGCGAATCAAATTAGTGATGTCCGATGGCGTCATGGACAAATTTCCTCACCCCGCCACCGGCGGATGCGATGCTTCGCCCGCCGCGCCCTGCGCCCCGCCACCGTCCGCCGCCAGCCGCGGGCCGATCTGCTTCCAAAGCTGCGCGGCTTTCTCCGTCACGACGACGCGCGCGCGGGCAACCTCGACCTCGCGGGCGGCGCGGTTGGCGTCGGCGATCTTGGCGAGGTCGTCGAGGTTGTAGAGAAAGACGTTTTCCAATTCCGCCGCCGCGGGCTCGATGTCGCGGGGGAGCGCGAGATCAATGAAGAACAGCGGCCGCCCCGGGCGCCGCCGCATCGCTGCGGCCGCTGCTGCTCGCGTCACCACCGCCTCGGGCGCGGCCGTCGAGCCGACCACGATGTCGAAATCGCCCAGCTTCACGGGCGCGAGCCAGAAGGGCATCGCGAGCGCGCCGAGCGTGTCGGCCAAGTCCATCGCGCGCCCGAGCGTGCGGCTCGCCACGGTGATTCCGGCCGCCCCCCGGCTCTGAAATGCCTTGGCCGTCTTCTCGCCGATCTCGCCGGCGCCGAGCAGGAGCACGCGCGTCGCGTCGAGCTGGCCGAAGATGTTCAGCGCGAGCTCGACCGCCACGTTGGCCACGCTCACCGCGCCCTCGGCCACGCCGGTGTGCGTGCGGATGTGCTTGGCGTGCTGGAAAATTTTCTGGAACACGCGGTGAAGCACCGGCCCCGCCGCGCCGCCGGCCGACGCCTCGGCGTAGGCGTCTTTCACCTGCCCGAAAATCTCGTTCTCGCCGACGAGCTGCGAGTCCAGACCCGCCGCGACGGACAATAGGTGTGCAACGGCGTCGCCGCCTGCCGCATGCCGGCGCGCACCCGCGAAATCCGCCGCCGCCACGCCTTGCAGCGCGCAAAATTCGCCCTCCAGCCGTGCCACCGCCGTCGCCCCCGCCACACCGTAGAATTCCACCCGGTTGCAGGTGCTCAGCACCGCCAGCTCGCGCACGCCGGCCGCCGGGCCGAGCCGCCCGCGCAGCGTGGCGATCTTCTCCGGCGTGAGCGCGAGCTTCTCGCGCAGCGCGAGCGGCGCGCTGTGGTGGCTCGCGCCGAGCATGAAAAAGGTGGGGGCGTCGCTCATGGCTTGCGCGCCTCCGACGCAGCGGGCGGAGTGGTCGTAGCGGACGCGGGCGGATGCCGGCTAGAGTTGACCGGAGCGAGCGAGAGCAGGGCCGCGCCGAACAGCACCACGCACGCCCACGCCAGCCGCCGCGACGGCAGCGCGCCGCCCAGCCGCAGCCCGAGCGCGACCGCGTAGGCCAGCCACACGGCGATGGTCGCGAGCAGCTTGGCGACGTTGACGGTTTCCGGATGCGGCACCCAATACACCGCGCCGACCGCGAGCGACGCCGTCAGCAGCGCCACCCCCGCGCCCAGCAGCCGCACCCCAATGTGGTCGAGGTCGAGGATGGACGGCAGAAACGAGAACCACCCGCCGACGTGCTTGGATTTCAGCGAGTAGTTCCGCAGCAAAAACATCGCCGACGTGAGCGCCAGCAGCCCGAACACCCCGTAGCTGAACACCGCCAGTGCCGCGTGCAGCTCGATCCACGGATTCGCGCCGAAGATATGCGTCCGCTGCGCCGCGTCCCAGGCCGGCACCGCAAGCGAGACCCCCGTGAGCACCGCCGCCAGCATCGCCGTAAAATACCCGAGCAGGCTCACCCGGAATGTCGCGCCGATGACCAGAAACAGCGACGCCGACGACCAAGCCGTGAACTGAAATAGCTCAAACGTGTTTCCCAGCGGGCAGCCCTTGACCGCGCGCCCGCGGAGCGCGAGCCCGAGCGTCTGGAAAGCGAATCCCGCCGCCAGCGTGAGAAACATCGCCACGCGCGAATGCCGCCGCCCGCGCAGCAACGCGACCGTGCCAAGCGCGAACCCCGCGAGGTAGCACGCGGCGGCAAGCCAAAGCCATTGGCGGTCGGTGAAGTCAGGCATGAGGAAAGCTCAACGTGCCTGCCCAACCGCCGGCACGCAAGACTGCGGATTACGGTTCCCGACTACGCTCCGCTGTCACCACCGGCACGCGGCCACGCTGTTGCCCGCCCTCGTGATGTCGCCCCCGTCCCACGGCCGCGAGGCGGTCGGCCGGGCCGTTATGGCATCGCCTCGCTCAACCGCGCGATGACTGCGGGCAGCAGCGCGTGCTCGGCGGCGTGGACCTTGGCCGTGAGCGTTTCCAGCGTTTCACCCGGGACAACTGGCACCGGCGCCTGCTCGATGATTTTGCCCGCGTCCACCTCCAAGGTGACATAGTGCACGGTGCAACCCGTGACCTTCACCCCGGCGCGGAACGCCTGCCCGATGCCGTCCAGCCCCGGAAATTGCGGCAGCAGGCTCGGATGCAGGTTGATGATTTTGCCCGCAAATGCGTCGAGGAAGCCCGGCTTGAGCACACGCATGAAGCCCGCCAGCACGACCAAGTCCGGCGCGCACGCGCGGATGGCCGCGATGAACCGCGCCTCGCCCTCGCCTTCCAGCTTCGTCTTAAACGGCGCGGGGTCCACAAACTGCGCCGGCACGCCAAAACGTGGCCCGAGCGCGAGAATGCCCGCCGCAGGCTTGTCGGAAAAAATCTGCACGACCCGCGCGCGGCCGAGTCGCCCGGCCTGCTGGGCCAGGAGGATGGCCTCGGCATTGGAGCCGCGACCGGAGCCTAGGATGACGATACGCATAGCTTAGATTCGCTCGATCGCAGTGATGCGCACAACGCGCACCGCATGATCGGACCAAAAGGTGAGGACGAACCCGCCCAAGTCCAACAACTCGTTTTCACGTCCGTCCGAGCCGCGCATGGAGCAATCGCCAGAGGAAGCAGGATGCCGCGCCACTTGCTCGCAGGCGTCGAGCAGCAGTCTTTGCTCACGCGCATCACACTGGGCGAAGGTCCTCACCGCCTCTCCATCGAACGAAAAATCATAGGCCACAGGCATCAGCTGGCCTGGCGGTTTTCCGGCTTGAGCATCGCTCGCAACTGCGCGGATGTCACCTGCTCCCCGGCATCCATGCGGCGATGCGCCGCGTCCACCCGCACCCGGAACTCCGGCGACTCGGCCAGCCGCAACACTCTGAGATACGACTCAAGCTGATCTCGCTCGCCTGCGGGAAGCAGTGAAACCTGCGACTTGATTTCTTGCACGCTCATGATGCCACACAGTAGCCGCACTGGGCTCCCATGCAAGCCGCAACTTGGGCCCAGCCCTTCAGAAAAACTTCTTCGCCTTCTCAAAAAACCCCTTCGACGTCGGCTCGGCGGCGTCGCCGCTCACGCGGGCGAATTCCTCCAGGATTTTCCGCTGCTCGCTGGTGAGCGAGGTGGGCACCTCGACTTGCACCCGCACGAGCTGGTCGCCCTGCCGGCCGCCGCGCAGGCTGGGCATGCCTTTTTCGCGCAGGCGAAAGGTCGTGCCACTCTGCGTGCCGGCGGGAATCTTGAGTGAGCCTTTGCCGAACAGCGTCGGCACCTCGATGCTGCCGCCGAGCGACGCCAGCGTGAACTTGACCGGAATCTCGCAGAACAGGTCGTCGCCCTGGCGCTCGAACAGCTCGTGATCTTTCACCGAGAGGACGATGTAAAGATCGCCCGCCGAGCCGCCAGCCACACCGGCCTCGCCGTTGCCCGACGAGCGCAGCCGTGAACCGCTGTCCACGCCGGGGGGGATTTTCACCGTGAGCTTCGTCGTCTGCGGCACGCGGCCCTCGCCGCGGCAGCCGGTGCAGACCTTCTCCACTCGTTGCCCCGCGCCGCCGCAGGACGGGCAGGTTTGGGTGAAGGTGATGATACCGCCGCTGCGCCGCACTTGACCCGCGCCTTTGCAGGTCGGGCAGGTCGTGCGCTTCGAGCCGGGCTCGGCGCCGTTGCCGTGGCACCGCTCGCAGGCCATGTTTTTGCGGAACGAAATCTCCCGCTCCACGCCGCGTGCCGCCTCCTCCAGCGTAATCTCCATGTCGTAGCGCAGATCGGCGCCGTCGTGACCACCGCCACCCCCGCCGCCGCCAAACATCTGGTCGAAAATGCCTCCGCCGCCCCCGCCGCCTTGGCCGAAGACTTCGCGGAAGACGTCGAACGGATCGTGAAACCCGCCGCCGCCCGCCCCGCCGCCGGGAAATCCGGCCGGTCCGCGCGGCACGCCGCCGCCACCCTCAAACGCCGCCGCGCCATAACGGTCGTAGGCCGCGCGTTTGTCCGCGTCGCTCAGCACTTCGTAGGCGTGCGAGACTTTCTTGAACATCTCCTCGGCCTCCTTGTTGCCGGGATTTTTGTCCGGGTGGTATTGCACCGCTTTCTTGCGGTAGGCTTTCTTCAAGTCCTCCGCCGAGACGGATTTTTCGACGCCGAGCAGCGCGTAGTAGTCTTCTTGGGCCATGGTTTTTCAGGGTGTCATTGCGAGGAGCGCCGCGACGAGGCAATCCATCAGGCTGGATCGCCACGCCCGGCTGCGCCGGGCTCGCGATGACAGTTAAATGATTTTATCCTCTGGCTTCGCCTTCCCGCTGGAGACGATCACGCTCGCCGGGCGAAGCAGGCGACCGTTGAGCGCGTAGCCGGTGCGGACGACGGTGAGGACGTGCTCGGCCTTCACGTCGGCGCTGGGCGCGTGGGAAATGGCTTCGTGCTGGTGTGGGTCGAAGGGCTGGCCGGCGGGGCTGATGTCCTTGAGGCCGTGGTTGGCCAGCGCGCTCTTGAGCTGCGCGAGCACCATCTCGACGCCGCTTACAACCGTCTTGGCATCCGCACTGGGAGCTTTGGCGGCGGCGAGGCCGAGGGCGAGGTTGTCGAGCGCGGGCAACAGGTCTTCCAACACCCGCGACGCGGCGAACTGCCGCAGCTCGTCCTTCTCGCGCACGGTGCGCTTGCGGAAATTCTCCAAGTCGGCCACGGAGCGCAGGTGCGCCTCGCGGTTGGCGGCGGCCTCCTTCTTGGCGGCGGCGAGCTGCTCGGCGAGCGCGGTGGCCTCGCCCGGAGCGGACGCACCGGCGGCGGTCGCGGCCTCGGGCGTCGGCGCGGCGGAAACGGGTGGGTTGTCGGGTGAAGTGTCGGCGGTTTCAGGCATGAGAGCCGCGAACCATGCAGGGCTGGCGGGATTCTTCAAGTCCTAGCGAGCAGTGCGTAAGCAAGAGGTTTATCGCAGTCATTTGCCCATCGCGTAAAACGCGAACCAAAGCAACGCCGCCGCGCCGCCAATGACCGCCGCATAAAATCTGCGCCGCGTGCGTTTGAGGTGGATCATCTCCAACATCGAAAGCAAACAACAGGTCGCGCCGCCAAGCATCCCATAATCGCCGAGCATCAGAAAAATTTGTGGCCCGTGAGAATAGGCGCCAATTGCCCTCAGAGGAGCAAGTGATAACGCTACGACGCTAAGGAGCAGCAGCGAACGGTCGCCAAAGCCCTCTGTCCGGTCGTCCGTTTTTCCTGTATTCAGCAAGCAAGCCAATCGGAACAGAAGACGCTGGGCCGTGTTGCGACCGAAATTGTTGGTCACAAGCACGAGTGAATCTTCCATCGCGGTGAAAGTAAATTGGCCCGAATAAGGCAGCAAGACGTTGTCTCCGCGTTGAACCTCCCCGCTAGTTGACGAGAGCCGACCCTCAATGAGACTAAGAATGCGGGCCTGCTTACCGCCACCAAGGTTGGCTGTTCGAAGCGTTTCTCCCGCCGTCACCGAGACGCGCCTAATGCTGAACTCAATCAAAGCGGCCAGCTCCGATGGCCCGTTTCCAAACATGGCGCGAGCAAAAGCCGAACTATGCTTGCGCGCGGCTTTCACCACCCTCGGCGGTGCGGCGTCCCAGAGGATGGATTGCAGCGACTCGGCGAGGTGGAGCTGGCGCGGCTTGCCGTCGAGGCCCACGCGGCTCCAGTCGTCCACGCGGTAGGTCGTGTCGGAGTTCTGCTGGATCTCGAGGATGAGGTTGCCGCCGTCAATCGCGTGGACCGTCCCGCTGCGCACGAGCACCGAGTCGCCCGCCGCGACGGGGAAGCGGTTCACGCAGTCCTCGGCCCGTCCAGCGGCGACAGCGGCCTCGAACTGCGCACGCGTGACGCCGGGTTTGAGGCCGACGATGAGATGCGCGTCCGGCGCGGCGGCCGCGACAAACCAGTTCTCCGTCTTCGGCTCGCCGCCGAGCTTCGCGGCGACGGCGGCGGGCGGGTGGACCTGCAAGGACAGGCGCTCGCGGCAGTCGAGCCACTTGACGAGGAGAGGAAACGGTTTCCCCGCCGGCCAGCGCGGGCCCATGACCGCGGCGGAGTGTTTCTCCATGAGTTCGCGCAGCGTGAGACCGGCAAACTGGCCCCCGATCACGACCGACTGCGCCTCGGGCCGGTCCACGATCTCCCAGCTCTCGCCAAACGGCCGATCGCCGGGCGGCAGCGCCCGGCCCAGCTTGGTCTCCAGCGCGCGGCCACCCCAGACTCGTTCCTGGGGGAGCGAAGCAAAGCGAAGGAATTCGGACTTGGGGGGAGAGGTCAAAAGTCGGAAGGTCGATGGTTAATAGGTCGGACCGCAAGGAGGAGTATCGCCGGGCGCGGAAATTTTTGGTTAAAAGCAGGGCGGTGGACGGGATGCAGAGGGATTGCGTTTGACCGGATGGCGGACGCGGACGAGCTTTGGCGCGCGGCCATCCGCGCTAAAACTTCATGCCCAAGCCCAGCAGTTCAAACCCAAACGACGGCCCATCCAACACCCAGCCGCGCTACCGGCCCAACTGGCTGGCGCTCCTGGTGTGCGCGGGCGCGGGCCTGTGGCTGCTCGTGGCGATGGCCGACTACGATCCGCGCCAGAAGGGGCTGCTGTTCCAAGGCGACACCACCGCCGCCCACCTGTCGGGGGCCAATTGGGCGGGACGGCTCGGCACGGACTTTGCGCGGCTCGGCTTCGTGTGGCTGGGTGTGGCGGCGTGGCTCGTGCCGCTCTTGGGCCTGTGGTCGGCGTGGCTGGCGCTGCGGCATCCGCGGCGGCTGGGCGCGGCGCGGTTTTCCGCCATGGTGCTGAGCGTGGTGGCAGCGTGCGGGCTGCTGGCGATGTTGAAGCTTAAATCATTTCACGGCAGCCAGTGGTTCCCCGAGGGGCGACTAGGCGGCGAGGTCGGTTTCGGGCTGTATGACGGGATCTTTAAAAACACCTTGGGCGGCTTCGGCTCGCTGCTGCTGCTAGGCGGGCTGTATGCGGGCGCGCTGGTGTTTGTGCTCGTGCGCGATGTCGGCGCAACACTCGACGCCTGGATGCAACGCCTGCGCGAGTCGCGCGCCGTCGCCGCCAAGGCTCGCGCCGAGGCCGAGGAGACGGCCCGCCGGCAGCGGCCCACCACCCCACCGGCGGTCGCGCCCGTCGCGGCCCCGCCGCCGGCCGCCAAGGCTGGTGGCGTCGTGCCGGCTTCGGGAGTATTTCCGGCCACGCCGATCAACGCCGCCGCACCCCGCCCGCCGGAGGCCAAGCCCGCGCCCGCGCTCAAGCTCCCGCGCCACCAGCCGGCCGCCATGGAGGAGGCCACGAAGGAAAAGGAGCCGGCTCCCGCCACGCCCGTGCCCAAAGGCGGCCTCGCCATCGTCAAGCCCGAGGCGCCGAAGAAGGCCAAGATCGTCCTCCCGCAAAGCGACGACGCCAACTACCAGTTCCCCCCGCTCACCTTGCTCAAGGAGC
>CAIPZZ010000109.1 GCA_903869665.1 uncultured Opitutia bacterium
CCAGCCGTTGCGCTGAAAGCCGCGCGGTGTCTGGGTGCCATTCGGCGCGCAGCGCGAACTTCAGCGCGTCAGCGCGGTAGTTTTCTCCAACCAGTGGCTGATCAACCGCACCTTCGATCACAAAAAGAAAGGGGGCTTCCGAGGCGAGGGGCAATGTGGTCGCGAGCAGGAGCGGGCCACTGGAGAGCGCCGGCCATTCTCGCAGGGGCGGGCCGTCGAGGCCGCTGGCGAAAAGCCGCAGCTCGGCGATCCCGACAGCGGTGGTCGAAGGGCGGAGAACCACGTCGAGCCGGAGTGAATCGGGCAGGTTCAATCCACGCATTTCGCGGTCAACCCTTCGGGTGATTTGCAGGTATTCTGAAATCAGCTTGGAGAAATCCAGCGGCCGATCGGACGTTGTTTTCGGCAATGCGACTGCGCCAGAGGCCGTGATGGCAACTTTGCCGACCCGGCCAAAAAAATAGGGCAGGAGCAATATGCGGTTGCCCGGCCGGAGAGTGAAGTCGAGTTGTTGAGCGAGCGCCTCGTTTTCTTGACTGCCGTTGGTTTCCAGCCGCGTAAAGATCGCCGCGCCACTCACACGCAGCTCGTGCAAATCGAACTCGCCAATGGAGAGCCGCCAGCGGTCGAGCCGCGCCTCGACCCGGCGAGCGGTGACCAGCGGGTCGGAAAAGGCGGGCACCCCGAGCCGCACGTCGTCGAGGACCAGCCGGCCGGTCCAATCGAAGCGCGCGCGACCAAACTCGGCGCGCAGACCGGTGGAGGCAAGGATGCCATTCCGCACAGAGTCCTCGGCAAATTTCTCCAGCCATTGCCGGGCAAATCCGGGCAGCTGCATCTGCGCCGTGAAGCCGGGGAACTCCAGCCGGTCGAGCGTGGCGACCTGGAGCTGGAGCCAGAGCGTGCCGAGCAGCAGCAGCCAAACGAGCAGGAGCGTGACCCGGCCGCAAAGGCGCGTGGCGCGGACGACGGCCAGCCAGAGCGCGCGCAGAAATTTCATGGCGGGGGCGGCTAAAAACCAAGGGTCACCGCTGTGCGGCGGCAGGTGGGGACGGGGCCGCCGGGCTAGGAGCAGACGTTGCAGCAGCGGGTTTGGCGGCGGGCAAATTCGGAGAGGGCGGGCCGGGGTCGCGGTCGCCGTAGGTGAGTTCCCAGAGCGCGTCCATCAGCGCGGGTTCGAGGGTGAAGACGACGTCAGCCTGATCCTTGGGCGAGCCGGCTTGCTGCTCGGCGCCCGCCCGATCCGCGAGATAAAGCGGGTAGATCTCGGGCACAGCGGCGCCAGGTAATGCCACCGTCAGCGTGAGCTTCCAGGCCCAAGGGCGGCGCGTGCCATTGACGAGCACTTCGGAGGCGAAGCTGTCGCTCACGAAGTTCTGGGCGCGGAGCGAGCGCAGGAGGGCGGGGGAATCCTTCGAGCCGACCAGGAGCTTTTCCAGCGCGGCGCGGCGGCGCGCGGAGGTCTCGGTGGCGAGGACTTGCGGCCAGGTTTGCTTGTCGCCAAGGTCATGGCTGTAGATAGGTTCGCCGCCGGCGACAGGCGCGAGGGTGAGCGCGGTGATGCGCGCGGTTTCGGGCAGTGGGGCGCGAAGCAGTCGCTCGCGGTAGGCGCGCGCGACGGCGGGGAAGCGCCCCAGAGTATCAGACGGCAGCGCGTAAACGAAAGGCTGGCCGGCGACGGTGGCGTAGGTGGTGCCGTCGCCCAGGGCGACCGCGAGGGTGAGCGTCTTGGCAGGCGGGGCCTTGCCGATGGAGTTGAAGACGAGGGTGATCTCGCGGGCGGGGCGCTTGAGGCCGTAGCTTTCCTTCTCAGCGTCGGAGGGGACGTCTTTGACAAAGCGGTCGGCCGCCAGCACCCACAGGTTTGAGATTAGGTTGCGCACGCGGACGCCGTCGGCCTGCAAGGTGCGGTCGGCCGCCGGTGCGCCGGTGCCGCGCGTGACGACCTGCCAGGAGGGCTCGGCGGCGGGTGTGTTGCCGGGCGCAGGCGCGGAATCGAGGCGCTGAAGCACGAGCGTCGGCTGGCCGGGCGTGACGATGGTGATACTGGCGAGGGCGGCGGGCTCGAAAGCCAAGATGCGCCGGTCGCGAAGCTTTTCCTGCGCGCGGGTGAGTGTCTCGGCGAGCGCGTCGGGGAACTCCACGCGGAAGACCGGCTCGCGGCCCTCGAGTTTGGCGAAGCGCCAGGAGCGATCCGCACCGGAAGCAGGCTCGGCGATGGTTTTGCCGAGGATGAGGGTTTCGTGGCGGTTGTTGCCCTCGATGGTGATGCGAAACGCCTCGCCGGAGGCGAGGCCGCTGTCGGCGGGCACGGCATCCTTGGCGACGAAGGGTTGTTTTTGCAGTAATCGCAGGGCCGCCAGCTGGCCGAGGGCGGTCTGGGTGGCGGCTTTGTCGGCGCGCGCGCCGAGGGTCTCGATGTTCCAGCTTTCGTCGTCACGGCGCAGGCGGACGGCCGCGCTGGAGCCATTTTCTAACCCGAGCGCGCGGGCCTCGAAAGGAGCGATGGTGAAAATGCGGGGGTCGGGGCTGCCGGCGAAGGCCTTCAGGAGGCCAATGACAGTGGCGTCGTCAATGACATGAATGCGCGCGCCGTCGGGTGAAAGCAGGTAGCGGTTACCGCCCTTGCGCGGAGGCCCGATTTTGATGACGGCGGGCAGGGGTTTGGCGGCGGGTTCGGCGGGGGCGGGCAGTAGAGTCAAGGTGACCTCGGGCTTGTCGAGGCCGTAGTCGGCGAGGGTCTGGTCGCTCCCGGCGAGGCCGGCGACCGGGAGCGTGACCTTGGCCGTGAGGTCCTGAAGCAGGCCGATGATGGCGTTGACGGCAGTCTCGTTGGCGAGCCAATCGCTCGGGGCGGTGACGTTCCAAGTCCGCGCGCCGCGCTGTTCAAGGCTGACCGCCGAGCCGGAGGTGGCGATGGTCATGCCGCGCAGATTGAGCGCGAGCTCGCGCAGCGGATGGCGGTCGCGGTCGGCGTCCTCGGCCTCGATGCGCCAGCGGTTGCGCGCATGGAGAATCCAGGCGAAAAGGGCGACGTTGAGGAGCAGGAGAACGAGGGTGACTTTGGTGCGCATCGGGAGGCGAAGGCGGGACGGTCTTAGTGTCGAAAGCGGTATGGGCAGAGTGGGCGGACGGGGCGGTGGAGAGGGTTCAAGGTGGGCCTAACGGCGGCGGGCCCAAAAGACGGCCAAGCCGAGAAGCGCGGCGGCACCCGGTAGGGCCAGGACAAGGATGGAGCGGAAACGTTGCAACTGTGCCTGGGTGAGCGAGAGCTGGACGCGCGCGACCGGACGGGCGGGGATGTCGCCGAGCGCGAGCGCGGCGTTGCGGTCGGCGGCCCAGTTGACGGCGGCGAGGGCGAAGGTGACATTGCCGCCGACGGTCATGCGGGTATTGGCCGCCCAGTCGGAGCCGCCGACGACCAGCAGGCGGCCGCCCGGCACGGGCTGGCGACCGCCGGTGCTGACGCGTTCGGAGGCCGTGGCGATGGCAAAGGGGCCGGGCAAGTCCGTGCCCTTGTTGAAAACCACACGTTTGGTGCCGCTTTGGAGGTAGTTGCGCTCGCCCCATGCGTTCGGGCTGGTGCCGATGAGCTCGCTAATGACGAGACCGGGATCATTCCGCCGACCGGGATCGAGGCGCGCGGGGCGCACCGCGCCGAAGCGCACGGGGATGCTGTTGGCCGAGAGCGCGCGGACGGCGGGATGTTCGGACTTAGCGGCGGCGGTCAGGATCAGGTCGCCGCTGTCGTTTTGGTTTTGCCCTGTCGGGCCGTCGTCACAGACAAACACGTCGTCAGTTAGGATACCCCAGTCGTCGAGCAGGTCGTCGAGGCCGTGTTTCACACCCGGGCCAAGCAGTGCAAGGACGCGGCCGGCGCGGACCTTGAGATACTCGCGGAGCGTGTTGACCTCGCTGGTCGTGAGCGGACTGGTGGGTCCGGCGATAACGACGAGCTCTGCGTCGTTTGGCACCTTGAGGGTTTGGACGTTCCGGAGATCAAGCGTGTCGGTGTCAAAAGCCCGCGCCCGAAGTTGGTCCACCAGGGTGGCAAGCCCCTTTTCGGGCTGGAATAAATCGGGGGGCTCGAGCGGCTCACCGTGGCCGGTGAGAAAATATATTTTTTTCCGCTCCTTGTTGATCACGTCGAGGATGGCGGCGGTGAGCGCCTGCTCGCCGAGGAACGCCTGAATCTCGCGGCCCTCGATACGGTAAAGCTCCTCCAGGCCGACCGTGTGGCGGCGCTCGCCGCAGATGACGACGAGCGAGTCCGGCTGGTCCTCTAGCTTCAGCTCCCGGGCCTCGCGCGGGTTTTTGTGGACGTTGAGAAATTTGCAGGTGATCTGCCCAGCGGGATTTTGCCGCGTGGCTCCGACATAGGCGTCAAGCAGGCCGGTGAGGTCGCGACGGGCCTGAGCGAGGGCGGGGTTTTCGGCGTCGTCCTCGAAGGTGCAGTAGATCTTAACTTCCTGGCTGAGGCCACGCAGGCGGACGAGCGTCTCGGGCGAAAGCGTGTTACGGCGGGCGGCCGTGAGGTCGAGGCGCCAGCCGGAGCGGCCTGCGAGGAAATTGAGGCCGGCGCAGAGTGTGACAAGCAGCACGGCCTGCGCGAGGAGGTTGATGGTGCGCGACCAACGGACGGCGCGGAAACTGGGGGCGGCGCTCATGGCTAGGTGTGCAGCTGTTTGGCCTCGACGGTGAAGACGCCAAACACCAGCGCGAGGCCCGCGCCGCTGAGATAGAAGAGCGCTGCGCGCGCGTCCACCACGCCGCGCGTGAAATCCTCCATGTGGCGAAACACCCGCGCGTATTCCAGTAGCTCGCGCACGGGTCGGAGCGAGGGCAGGTCCAGCGCGGCCACGTTGCCGAGCGCGAGCCGCGGCCCCCAGACGACCAGCGCCAGCGCCACCACCGTGAAGAGCGCGGCCAAGCCCTGGTTGCGTGTGAGCGCGCTCGCCCACACACCCAGCGCGACGAACAGCAGGCCTGACAGCGCGACGAACAGATAGCCGCCCACGAGCGGACCGGGATCTACCAGCCCCGCGACCGGCGCGAAGAGGCTCAGCAGCCAGAAAAATCCGGCCGTGCCGCCCCACAGCAGCAAGTAGAGAAAATACGCCGCGCCGAATTTGCCCAGCACCACCTCGGTCGTGCCGACGGGTGCGGCGAGCAGCGTCTCCAGCGTGCCGAGCCGGCGCTCCTCGGCGAAGCAACGCATGGTAATCAGCGGCACCGTGAAGAAAACCGGCACCCAGAATAGCTCGAAAAACACCGCCGCCGGCGGCCGATCCTGCGGGCCGTGGTTGTAGAGCTCGACCACGCCCATGAACAGCAGCCCCATCAGCCCGAAAAACAGCACCGCCGCGACATAGGTCGCCGCGCTGACGAGCAGCATGCGGATCTCGTGGCCGAGGATGGTAGGGAGATGTTTCAAGTTGGGTTGCGGTTTAGTGGCTATCAGCGGTTCGGAAAGGCGCGGGGGCGAAGTCGGCGATTTCCTCAGAAGCGGACGGTGATGACCATTAGGAAATTTTCCCCTTTCCCTGGTCCACTGTCTCCCAACTCCGTCGGGTGGCGGCGAGGAACACTTCTTCCAGCGAGGGGTGCAGGCGGCGCAGCGCGCGCACCCGGCACGGGACGGCAGCGAGGGCCCGCAGCAACGGCTCCCCCAGCTCGTCGGCGCGCGGCGTGGCGAGGGTCACGCGGCGGAATCCCTCGGCATCAGGTTCGCCGGCCTCCGTGACGCTCAGCGTCGGCTCGACGCCGGCAAGCGCGGCGGTGAGCGCGGGGCCGTCCCCCGTCGTCTCCAGCTCGTAGCGCGCGCCGCCCAGCGTCTCGCGGCGGAGTTGCGCGGGGGTGCCCTGCGCGACGACCCGGCCTTGGTTGATGATGAGCACGCGGTCGCACGTCATCTCGATCTCCGGCAAGATGTGCGACGAGATCACAACCGCCATGCGCCCGCGGAGGCTGGCGATCAGGTCGCGCACGATCAGAATCTGGCGCGGGTCGAGGCCGATGGTCGGCTCGTCCATAATGATGACCGGTGGCTCGGCCAACACGCACTCGGCGATGCCGACACGTTGGCGGTAGCCCTTGGAGAGCGTGCCGATGATGCGGTGGCGCACGCGCTTGAGGTCGCATTGCTCCAACACCTCGTCGAGGCGCGGGCCGAGCTGTTTGCGGGGAATCTCCTTTAGCCGTCCGCGGTAGTGGAGGTATTCGGAGACCCGCATGTCCTCAGGCAGCGGGTTGTTCTCCGGCATGTAGCCCAAACGGCGTTTCACGTCTTCGGAGCGCGTGGCGACCGGCAGCCCGCAAATGGCGGCGTGGCCCGAGGTGGCGGGCATGCAGCCGGTGAGGATGCGCATGGTGGTGCTCTTGCCCGCGCCGTTGGGGCCGAGGAAGCCCACAATCTCACCGCGCGCCACGGTGAAACTGACGCCATGGACGGCGGTGACGCCGCCATAGTTTTTCACGAGGTCGCGGACCTCAATGGCGGGGGCGGAGTTGTCGGCAAGGGAGACCACAGGAGGCGAGTGTTGGGGCGGGCAAGGCAGAGGACAAGCCGCTTCCGAAAAAGTGTCCAAACTTCTATCGGCCAAAAAACGCGCGCCGGAAGCCCGCGTCCCTGCCACGGCGACCCGGCGTTCCCCTTCAGCGGTTCAACCGCCACGCCGCGGCGAGACCGAGTAGCGTGAGATGCGGCTCCACGCGCGGTGCGGGCCGCAGCCGCCCCGCGACAAATTCCGCGCAGCCACCGGTCACGATGACGGCTGGTGCTGTCTCCCCACGCGCAGCCAGCTCGGCCAGCACGGCGTCGAGCAGCGCCTGGATCATCCCGGCGAAGCCGGCTGTCAGCCCGATTAGCATCGCGTCGGCCGTAGATTTGCCGATGACGCTCGCCGGCATGGCCAGCGCGCCGTCGCCGAGTAGCGGGAGCTGCGCCGTGCGGTCGTGCAGGTAGTGGCGCATCACGTCGAGCCCCGGCGCGATGATGCCGCCCTCATAGCCGCCCCGCGCGGTGACGATGTCAAAGGTGACCGCCGTGCCGAGGTCAATGACCACGGCCGGCACCGCGCCCAGCGCGCGCGCGGCGGCGGCGTTGGCGAGCCGATCCTGGCCGATCTCCGCCGGGCGGGGGTAGGAGAGGGAAACGCCGAGATTGCTCTCATGCGTGAGTTGGAAAACCGGAGCGGCCAGTCCCGCGGCCGTAAGCGCGCTGCGCAGCCGCGCCGACGCCTCGGGCACGACCGAGCAAAATGCCGCTCCCTGGGCCGCGCCGTGGGCCGTCGTCAGCCGCGCGAGCGCCGGGCCCAGTCCGCGCGCCGCGTCGTCGAGCAGGGCCGTCGGCACGTTCTCCGCGCCAGCGACACTCCCGCCGTCGGCAACGAGGCCGAGGTGCGTGTGGGTGTTGCCAAGGTCAAGGCACAGGAGCGAGGGCATGAGACGAGCAATGACGGAAAAGCAGCAGGACTGAAGGCGGAAAGTCGGAAAAGAAACGGCACGCTGGGTCCTTAAAATTATTGCCATCGGTTAGGACAAGTCACCTAGTTCTCGTAACCCCGAGTAGGAAAAACCCCAATAACGTGCCCTGCTTCGTTGACTCGCACGCCGATCTCGACACCTATGCCCACGAGGTCGGCCATGCCTTGGGTATCCACATCAATCTGACCGAGGTTACGATGGATGAAACCGACCCCCACAC
>CAIPZZ010000110.1 GCA_903869665.1 uncultured Opitutia bacterium
CGCGCCTCGGTCGCGCTCGCCTCAGCCTGCCGCAGCAGCAGTGAGCCGCTCGCCACGATCACGAGCACAAAAATTCCCGTGAGCACCGAGCCCATGACGAACAGCGCCCGCCCGGCGTCCCCGGCCGCGACGGCCGGCAGATACGCCGCCACCTGCCAGCCCGGCAGCAGCGCCGCGTCGAGCCGCACGCGGGCAGCTGGCTCAGCGCCCACCGGGGTGTCGCCACGCGCGCCGATCGTGCGGCCAGTGTCGTCGAGCAGCGTATAGCCCTCGCCGGCCTCCGGCTCGCCCGGGAGCGCACCGACGAGGCGTTTTCCCAGCTCGGTGAGGTTCAGCTCCGCTCCGCGCACGTCGTCGCCGAGGTTGCGCTGCAGCCACACCACGATCCGCAGCGGCTCTGCGCCGCCCCCGAGGGGCACCCAGCCACCGTGCTCGACGGCGGAAACCTTCTGCGCGAGCGTGCCAGCCTGCGAGGCGTTTTGGATCTCACGTCGCTGCTGGGTGAACTGACTGGCATTGCCGTTGGTCGCGTAATAATTACCTCCGGTCTGCTGCATCTGCGTCGCGGCTTGGATCTGTTGCCCGGCAACCTGTCCGCTCGGCCGCGCCGCGCCCACATACCACGGGCGCAGGTCGTCGAGCAGCCGCGCGTATTTTTTCCGAAAGGCCGCCCCTTCCTCACCCGACGGCTCCGTCAGCTGGCCGTAGGGCGAGACGGTGAACGCCATCCCGATGAGCGGATTTTGAAACGGCCACGACGCACGCATTTCTCGCCATCCATCGGAGCTGAACGGCTCGCGCATGGCCTCCGTCAATGTGTCACGAACGTCGGCGGCGAGCAGCTCGGCGTTCTCCGCCACGAGCCGCGCGCGCGTGACCACGGCGGCGAGCCGCGTCTCGCGGGCCGCCTCTGCCTCCCGGGCCAACCGCGCCCGCTCGCGCCACAGCAGCGCGACCGTGCCCGCGCCGACCGCCAGTGTGGGCGCGAGCAGCAGCAGCCAATAGAGGTAAATGCGGCGCGGGGACGGGGTCACGGGCGCAGAGACTGACGAGAAGATGGAGCGGATTCAACCTTGGGCTGCGGCGATGTCGCCGGGACAAGCTGGTAGGAAAACGCGCCGAGCAGGTCGCCCTCGCGATTGTCATCGTGGCATTGGATGCAGTCAGGACGCGCCCGCACTGCGCCCAGCATTCGCAAGGCACCATCGGGCTCTTGCGTGGTAACGAGGGTTTCACCGTCCCTTAGTCTGGCAAGTGCCCCGCTCTCGAAACTGTCTGGCGCACGCATGGGCAAAGGGCCGCGGATTGGCGGGCTGTGCGGCGAGGCGGCAGTCATGTAAGCCATGGGTGTGGCGTGGTTGAGTAGCCCGACTAGGCTGAATTGCTCGCGTTGATAAATTGCCGACGGCGATCCGGCTACAGTCAACGCGACCGACATTAGTTGGCGTTCCCACATAGGAGGCTGAACCGTCCGTGCGGCTCCGCGCCCTGGGCTCTCGACAAACGCGGCGACGTGCGTCGCATGAAATTTTTCCAGCGCCACTGACGGACGGGCGACGGGCTTGTCAGTCGGCGGGCGAAAATCGGGTTCGGTGCCGGCGACCAGCAGAAGCGTGAGGGACAGGAGTAGGAGCGGGAGGAGTTTTTTCATGGAGGGTTGGGTTGAACGCCCCCATCTTGCCACATTCTGCCACGAGAGTTGTCATGACGGTGTAAAAAGTTTGTCAGAGAATTGTCATGGCTTTGGGGCGGATTTGGCCGGCACGGGCGTGAGCACGTAGGAAAATGCGCCCAACAACGCGCCTTCCTTCACCTCGTCGTGGCATGCAATACAAGCCGCCTGGGCCCTCACCGCGCCAAGCATCCTCAGGGTGCCATTCTTCGCCATCTGCGCCACGAGCGTCTCGCCGCCTTGCAGGCGGGTGAGCGCCGTTTTCTCAAACGCATCCAAAGCGCGGGTCTCGTCATACCCCGGCGGACTTGCATCCCCCCTGACACTCTGGGAGGTGACATTATGTTTGTCCGTGGCGAGCGGCGGTCGCTGGGCATAGACCATCGGGGGCGTATGCTTCAGCAGGCTCACGAGATTAAACTGCGCTTTCTCGTAGGCGACCGGGAGTTTGTCTGCTGAGGCAGACGCCTTTGGCTCAACGATCACACCGCCCGGGTTGATCCATCCGCTTCGCCCATTGCCAAAGCCAGGACTGAACACAAACATGACCACGTTCATGGCATGAAATTCCTCAAGTGAGGTCGCGTAGAACGGCGCGCCCGAACTTATGCCGCTGCTCAACGATGGTAGGCGTGCCGAAACCGGCACCAGGAACGTTCCCGCAGGCGGTGGTGGGTGATGTGCGGAACAAGCTCCCAAACACCAACCTGTGACAATGACCAAAGACAAATGGAAGAGTTTCATAGTTTTCGGACCTAACCCAAATGCCTTTGGCCAAGCCACTGAGAGCAACCGCCTGAGCGTGTTGCATAGCGGTGCAAAATGTTTGTCAGGAAATTGTCATGGCTTCATGATCGGCCCATGCCCGCTTAGGGAGCGGCGGGCGGCGCGACCTCGGCCCTCATGACGGCCTTGATGAGGCGGGCGGGGTTCTCGACCAGCACCTTCACGCGCAGCAGGCCGCTGGCCGCGTCCACGCGCGGGTCAATGAAATCCACCGTGCCGGTGAACGCCTGGCCATTGTTGAGCAGCGGGAAGCGCGCGGCGAGTGTTTGGCCGACGCGAAATTTGTCCAGCTCCTCGACCCGGATATAGAACTGCACATAGACGCGGCTGATGTCCACGATGCGCAGCAGAGGGACCGCAGGCGAAACGGCCTCGCCGGCCTCGTGGATTTTCTCAACGACGAGGCCGTCGAGCGGCGCGGTGATGGTGCGGAGGCGGACCTGCTCAACGGCCATGTCGTATTGGAGTCGGGCGAGGTCGTGCTCGATGCGGGCCTCCAAGGCCTTGTCCTCGGGGATGATTTTCTCGGCAAAGAGGCTCTGCGCGTGGGCGTCGTCGGAAGCACGTTTCTCCAGCGCGGCCTTGGCGCGCGCCATGTCGAGCTCCTCCATCCGCGAGTAGAGGCGGGCGAGGGGCTGACCAACCTTGACGATGTCACCTTCCTTCACGGCGACCTCAACTAGGGTGCTCTGCACCGGCGCGCTGACGACGACCTCGCGGAACGGAAGCACCATGCCGTCATAGGATGGTGACGCGGGCGTGGCGGCACGGAGCGCGACAGAAACTAACGCGCCTAGCGCGAGGAGGAAGAAACGGGTAGGAAGGAACATAGAAAACGCGCGGGAAAAGAAGCAGTTAGGAAGGAATCGCGGCAGAGAACCGGGAAATTGGGAGTCGGGTCCACCGATCACTCGGCCTTGATGACGATATCCATCTTCTCGGCGAGCACGCCTTGCACGAGGTAGAGGGTGGCGATGGCTTTATTTAGATCCACGACGGTGGCGAGCTCGCGGCTACGGGCTTGGCTAAGCTCCTTTTGTAGGTTGAGCACGTTGTAACTAGTGGTGGTGCCGTTGGCGAGACGCTTCTGTTCTGCGTCGAGGGCAGACTCGGCGAGCCGCACGGTGTCCTTCACCAGGACGAGACGTTCCTGCGAGGACTCGATGTCGCGGACGGCACTGTCCAGCGCGCTGAGCAGCACAAGTTCGGTGCGCTTGATACTGAGGAGAGATTGAGCCTTGCGGAGGCGGGCCTCATTAAGGCGACCAGCGGCGGTGCGACCGGTGAGCGGGATGGAGATAACGATGCCCGCGCTCCAGTCGGGGTCGTGGCGCTTGTTAAAGTCACTAAAACTGTCGTCGAAGGTGCCGCCGAGGCCGTTCTCGCCGAGGCTCGCCTTGAGATCCACCTTCGGCCAGCGCTGGTTCTTGGCGTAGGCGATGCGGATGTCCTCGGCGCGGGCCTGCTCGATAACCGACAAGAAGCTGGGATTGCGCCCGAGCATTTCGGCGGTGAGGCTGTCCCGGTTCAGCGCGGGCACCTCGAGCCGCACGTCGCTGGCGGAAAACGCCATCACCGGCGCACGGGGGTCGAACTCGCCCCGGGTCAGCTCGACGAGGGTGTTGCGGCGCTGGGCAAGAAAGTTCTCCGCAAGAATGCGCTCCTCGCGCGCCTCAGCGAGGCGGGCCTGCGCCTGGGTGACATCAATCGGCGACATCCCGCCCTGCTCCACGCGGCGCGTGTTTTCGCGGACCAGATTCTGCGCGAGCTCAATGGCCTGCTGCTTCACGCGCACGTTCTCCTGCCCGAAGACGGCCTCATAGTAAGCGGCCACCGTCTGGCCCACAATCTTTAGCACGGCGGCGCGAAACTCGTGCACGGAGACGCGCTTCGCGTTCTCGGAGAGCCGCACCTCGGCGAGGTTGATCTCGCGGCCGGCGTCGCGCAGCAGTGGTTGGGTCACCCGGAGCACCGCACTCGACTGGAATTCAGGGTGGAAGAGCGAGGTAAACTGGCGGTTGAAAGTGTTGTCGAGCTTGGCGTGATCCACGTCCAGCTCGTAGGTCAGGCCGGTGGGCGCGCGGCCGCCGAGGGCGAGCGAGTAGCGGTTATCGGCCTCATTGAAAATGCGGGCGACTTGCCCAGTGCTGAGAAAATCTCGTTGATTCTGCTCGCGCTCCGACTGCTCGCGTAGCGCGCTGAGCGAGAGCACCGGGTCAAATGCCCCCCACGCGGCCAGCACGCGGCTGTCCTGGATGGGCGTGTCGAGGCGCTTAGTCTGGATCTCGAGGTTGGCCTGCAACGCGCCGAGGACGAGTTCGTGCAAAGTGACCGGCGCGGCCGCAGAGGCCTTAGCCGCCGTGGTCGTGGGCACGGTCTGAGAAAACGCGAGGCCCGGCAGGGCCAGCGCGAACACCACAATGCGAAAATAATGGCGCGAACGACGGACGAAATTAATGGGCGGTATTTGCACGGTGTTTGCTCAAGGGTCAGGCACAGAAACGCAAGGGGAAAGCGCGGCGGCGGGCGCTGGATTGGTGCCAGAAAACGGCCGGCCGGAAAAATTTAGCGTGGCTTGGTGGCTGTTCGCCGTTCAGCCTCGCTCCATGCCCGAACCTTTCCGGCTCGATCTCACCCAGCGCCCGCGCCGGCTGCGGCGCACAGCCGCGTTGCGCGCGCTCGCCGAGGAGACCGCGCTGCTGCCGCGCCACCTCGTCGCGCCACTGTTCGTCGTCGAGGGCCGCGCCGCGCCGGAGGAGATCAAGTCCATGCCGGGCGTGTTTCGGCTCAACGTCGCGGAACTCGTGAAGGAGTGCCGGGCGCTGCACAAGCTGGGCATCCGGGGCGTGGCGCTGTTTCCCAAGCTCGCCGCGAGGCTCAAGGACGACGAGGGCACCGGCGCGCTCAACGAGGACACGCTCGTGCTCCGCGCCGTGCGCGCCGTAAAAAAGGCCGTGCCGGAGCTGGCCGTCATCACCGATGTCGCGCTCGACCCCTACACCACGCACGGCCACGACGGCGTGCTCAACGCCGAGCGCGACGATGTGGAGAACGACCGCACCGTCAGCATCCTCGCCTGTATGGCCGTGCTGCACGCGCGTGCCGGCGTGGATCTCGTCGCGCCGAGCGACATGATGGACGGCCGCGTGGGCGCGATCCGCAAGGCGCTTGATGCCGCCGGCCACACCGGCACGGGCATCCTCGCCTACGCGGTGAAATACAACTCGGCCTACTACGGCCCGTTCCGGGACGCGGTTGGCAGCGCGCAGGCGGCCGGCACGCGTCTCCTCAGCAAAGCCACCTACCAGATGAATCCCGCCAACCGCCGCGAGGCCGTCATCGAGGCGACTTTGGATACCTTGGAAGGCGCGGACATTTTAATGGTCAAGCCCGCCGGCCCCTATCTCGACATCATCCGTGAGGTGCGGCTGGCCACGCGCAAGCCCCTCGCTGCCTATCAGGTCTCCGGCGAATACGCACAGCTCCACGCGGCCGCGCGGCTCGGCTGGCTCGACCTCGCACGCACACGGCACGAGTCGCTCCTCGCCATCAAACGCGCTGGTGCAGACATTATCCTGACATATTTCGCCAAGGAGATGGCGAAAGAACTCAGGAAATAAACGCGCGTTTTAGCGCAGTGACGCAGTGTGCCTGCGATGCTTCGCGAAGCATCTTTCTCTGCGACCTTCGCGCCGTCGAACCTTGCGTTAAACTACAGAAGTTTTTCCCGCTGGCCTCGCGTGGCTGGCTCCCCCACCCTCGCGCCATGTTCGATCCCGTCGAAAAGCTGAAGGAGTTC
>CAIPZZ010000111.1 GCA_903869665.1 uncultured Opitutia bacterium
CCGGCCTCGGGCGTGCCGCCGGCCTTGACCATCGTGGCGAGGCGGGCGGCCTCGTCGGTGGTGGGGATGCGGCGGAGCAGGGGAGTAGCGAGACTGGTGACGCCGCGAGCGATCCACGCGTCGCGCGACTCGCCGGGCTTCGGCTCGCCGACGAGGCGGGCGAAGGCGGCGTTGGGCTCAAGCGGCTCGGGATTGAAGGGGCCCTCGATGTTGGCGAAGTGAAGCCAGAACGTGCCGCCCGCGCCGCCGCCCCCTCGTCCGCCGCGTCCCCCGCGCCCGCCCGCTTGCGCGGCAACCGGGTCGGCAGGCGGCTGAGGCGAATAGTAGTCCACGGTCAGGGTGTGCGCGCCCTTGGTGATTTTTATGTCAGGGCTGCTTGATTGCACATGCGCGGTGGAACGGATGCCGTCGGCGGTCTCGAAGTCCTTGGCGACGACGACTCCGTCTAGCTCGATGTTATAATGCAAGTTGCCGGCCGGCGTATCCACGCCGCTGCCGGCACCGGCGCTGATCTTGTAGAGACCGGTGACGGGGACGGTAAAATTCCAGTTCAGGCGGTTGGGTCCCGTCAGCTTGACCGCCGGGGGGAGGAACTCCATCCCGTTGCCCTTCCACACCTCGGCAAAGCCATCAATCACGCGGCGAGGCGGCAGGCGTTCGGGCACGACCTCGCGTGAGATGGAGCGGGCGGCGGCGAGGTAGCGCTCGAAGAGCAGTGGCGAGATGGAGAGCACGTCGCCGATGTTGTCGTAGCCGTAGCCGGAGTCGTCGGCGGGAAAGTCGGCCGCGGGATTGAAGGTGACGCCGAGGATGTCCTGCACAGTGTTCTTGTATTCCTCGCGGTTGAGGCGGCGGAGCACGACGCGGCCGGCGTCGGGGTGAGCGGGATCAATGGGGTGGAGCACCTTTTCGAGCGAGGCGACCATCGTGGCGCGCTCGGCCGCGGAGGGCTGCCGCGAGGCGTCATGCGGGGGCATGATGTCGTGGCCGACCTTGGTGAGCACGCGCTCCCAGGTGTCGCGATGCGTGCGCATAGAGGTGACCGTGCCGAGGGCCGGGGCGTCGAGCTTGAGACCACCCTCGGCGACGGCGGTGTCATGGCACTCGAAGCAGTTGGCCGCGATGAAGGGCTTGATGTCCCGGGAAAAGACGGCCTCGGCTGGGGAGGGCGCGGCGGCGCGCGACGGGATGCTGGTCGCACCGGCGAGCAGGCTGATCAGGGTGACGGTGCGGACGAGGTTGGGGCCGAGGGGAAATGGCATGGCGAGGTGGAACATTTTCTTCTTGCCGCAGTCCTGAAGTCAAGTTCCCGTCAACTAACTATGATCCCCTCCTCCTCCATGCGCACGCGCGCCCTGTCCGTCGCGGTGGCCGGCGTTGCCGGCCTCGCCCTTGCTGTCGCCGGCCTTCGGGCCGCCGCTCCCGCCGCCGCCCCGGCGGCCCCCGCTCCCGCGCCGGCTCCCGCTCCTGCAGTTCCGGCGGCCCCGGCGGCCCCGGCCAAGCCGGC
>CAIPZZ010000112.1 GCA_903869665.1 uncultured Opitutia bacterium
CTGGCCCGCCTCAACCGCGACTACCCCGGCACCGCCCGCGCCGACAAGACCGCCGAGCAGCGCCTCGCCGCCGAGATGGACTCGGTGGGCGCGGCAGGGTTGCGCGAGGAGAGCGAGGCGGACGAGCGCGCCGGCGAGACGGCGCTGGCGGCGGGCCGCGCGAGCGAGGCGGCGGCGGCGTTTCAGCAGGCCCGCGCCGGGCAGATCGAGATCAATGAAAAATACGCGCGCAGCCCGCTCGTCTCCGCCACGCGCGCCGAGGCGCTGGAGACGCGCCGACAGGAAGCCGCGTCGCTGCCTGCGGTCGGGCGGCTGGCCGCGCTCAACCGCGAGATCGCCGAGCTGCTCCGGGCGGGGCAGGCCGCCGGGGCCGGGGAAAAGATCGCCGAGGCCGCGCGTGAGACCGAGCGGCTATTCGCCACGTTTCCCAAGAGCCCGCGGCTCGATCCCGCGCTGCGGGAAAAAATCAGCTATCTCGCCGGCCGCCGCGCCGACCTCGCGGAAATCGAGCGGCAAGTTTCGGGCAACCTCCTCCCCCTTCCCGGCGGCCCACCCGGCGCCTCGCTGCTCAAATCCGAGACCCCGCAGACGCTCTACGCGCTCGTCGCCGGCACCAATCCCAGCCGCCACGCCGGCCCCGGCCTGCCAGTGGACGCGGTAAGCTGGCGCGACGCGCAGGAATTTTGCACGCGGCTCTCGTGGCTGCTTGGTGCGACAGCGCGGCTGCCGACCGAGGCGGAATTTCGCGCCGCGCTCGGCTCCGGGGATAAACCCGCCGCCTGGAGCCGCGACAACAGCAACGGCACAACCCAGCCCACCGGCAAGCAGCCCGCCAACGCGGCAGGCTTTTCCGATCTGCTCGGCAACGTCGCCGAGTGGCTCGCCGCCGACCCGACGGTAACCGAAGCCCCGGTCATCGGCGGCAGCTATCTGGACCCGGCGGTGGCGGTGCGGCTGGCACCGATCGAATCGCGCACAAAAAGCGACCGCGCGCGGCACATCGGTTTCCGCTTCGTGGTCGAGCGGCCGGCGGCCGGCCCCTGAGCGCCGCTCGCGTCCGCCAAAAACAAAAGCGCCCGGCTCAAGGCCGGACGCTTTTCTGAAATGGAGCAGGCGAAGAGACTCGAACTCTCGAATCTGGTTTGCCCTCCCTACAATTCGTAAGTCGTTGTATTAGAACATAGGCGTTTTCTGCGTTTGTCCGCGTTATTAGGACTTGCTTTAGGACTTAGAGCGAGACTAGAACTCTGCCATGCCTTCCGTTCACCGCCACCCCCGCACCTGCTTTTGGATCGGCCATTACACCGACGCCACCGGCCGCCAGCGCGCGCGCTCCACCAAGGAAACCTCCCGCGCCAAGGCCACGGCCACCGTCGAGCAGTGGCAGCGCGAGGCCACCGTCCTTGCCGGCGCGCCCGAGAAAGAAAACCTCGTGCCGCTCGCCAAGGCCCCCGAGGTCCTTGAGCGCATGATCACCCTGAGCCAGCGCGCCCGCGCCGGTTCCCTCACCGTCGGCGATGCCCAGGCTTTCGTTTCCGATCTGCTCGCCGCCACCGGGCAGGACCGGCTCCACACCGAGACCGCTTCCCAATTTTTCACCGCCTATCTCGCCGAGAAAACCAAGTCCCGCGCCAACGGCACCGCGCTGCGCTACAAACGCATCATCGCCGACTTTATCGAGCATCTCGGCAAGCGCGCCGACCAGCCCCTCGAGCGCCTGACCGCTCGCGACGTGCAATCCTTCCGCGATGCCGAGCTCAACCGCGGCGTGTCCAACGCCTCCGCCAACATGGCCGTGAAGGTGTTGCGCGGCCCCCTCAATCTCGCCTGCCGTCAGGGCATCTTGAAAAACAACCCCGCCGAGGCGGTGGACATGCTGGGGCATGAAGCGGCCGAGCGTCGCGCGTTCGGCCTCCCGGATCTCCGCCGCCTGCTCGCCGTGGCCGACGACGAATGGCGCGGCATGATCCTCGTCGGCTACTGCTGCGGCTTCCGTATCCAGGATGCCGCCAGTCTCCGCTGGGACCAGATTGACCTCGACCGCCGCGTGATCTCCCTCCGGCCGGCCAAGGAGGCCCGCCATCGCAAGGCCCACAAGCGGGAAACCATCATCCTGCCCGAGCTGCGCGAGTGGCTTGCCACGCGCCAAGGCGTCGGCACCGCGCCCGTCTTCCCCGACCTGCATGGCAAGCACTCTGGCGGCAAATTTGGCCTCTCCCTCACCTTCCGTGCGCTCATGGTGCGGGCGGGCATCAAGTTTGAAAACGTCGCCGCCAAAGGCGCGGGCAAAGCCTTTTTCGATCTCGGCTTTCATTCCCTCCGTCATGCCTGTGTGTCCGCCGCCGCCAATGCCGGCGTGTCGGAAGAGCTCCGCCGCGAGCACGTCGGCCACGCCTCTGACGTTCACCGCACCTACACCCATCACGAAATCGCCAGCCTTGAAAAGGCGTTCGCAGCCATGCCCCGCATCACCGGGGCTGGTGCAACCTGAGACCGCGACCTTCGCTCGCACGCTGAGGCCCGTCCAAGGGGTCATTTTGCCCTTCGTCTGTGTCCTGATGGGTAACGCGCGCTGTCCTGCTTTCGGCGGGCGTTTCAGCCCCTTGCACGGCCCCCCTTTTGCGCCGGCTTTCGCCGCCCTTCAACCGGTTCGCCAGCTCGCATGGGGCCGGTGTCCCACCGCCTTCCTTTCTTTTACCCCGTCTAAAGTTGCCGCTCGTGCGGCACGATCACAGCCGCGCCCAGGACTGCGGGTCGGGTTCGAGGCTGGCGTCGTCCGGGTCAGCCTTCTCGGAGTCATTGGCCAGCACGGGGGCGGGATCGTAGGCACGCACCTGGCCTTTGAAGTTGTCCAAGCGGAAATGCTCGGCGTCGGCCGTGAGCGAGAGCGAGTCCTTGTCGGGGAAGGAGCGCAGGAGGCGGGCGAAAGTTTCCCGGCTGACAACGAACGCGCCGGGTTCGAGGATCAATGCCTCCATGCTGGCGGCGGTCTCGGCTGTTTCAAAAAATAGCTCTTTATCGCGAGCAACCACCCTGATGTCCCGCATGGCCGCTCCACCGCCGGACAGATGCCGGAGGAGCCGCAGCGCATCCTTGCGGTTGAAGGAAAGATTCATGCCCGCTATCTGCCAGTGACGGGTTGCGGCGGCAAGCCGATTGCCGACCACTGAGTTTAATTGGGAGCCTAGCGTTTAGGTTGCGGGTTGTGCGTCCACGGCTCACCCCGGTGAGGGATGGCCGTGGTCGGAAGCGAAGCGCTCAGGCGCTGGGCGTTGCGTTGCCACTTGCGATGACCCCGCTCGGCTGCACCAACAGGCACACGGTTGCCCCGCGTTGTTGCGGGGCGGTCATCGGGACGGCCTTGCGGCCTTTGTTTGCGCGGGGTGGGAGTTGAGGCGTTCGACGCTCCCCGCCACCGATAAATTCTGACTCAGAGGCTGCTTCCTAACCTGCCTTGCGGCATGGCGGCCGGTGGGCCAATCACAGTTTGAGGTTCGTGCCTCGTTGCGGGAGGCGAGCGCCAAGTTAAAAAAATTGGTCAGCCCTCACGGGCCATGGGGGACGTCTCGCTCCGACGAGCAGCCTTAGATTCGGCCAGACGCACTTCCCGGATGATCTCCGCGCCACGCCGGTAGATATGTCGCGGCACGCGCTTCCCGCCGACGATCCAGGCCAGCATTTCCTCAGTGTTCTCCACGGGCGCGCCACGCGCCCGCCAGTTGGAGATTGTCCGGGTCGTGACACACCAGAAAGTCGCGAGGTCGTGACAGGACGGCCGGGGTGGCAGAGACGGGAAAATGAATTTCTGCCCTGACTCTGTTGGTTTGCTCTTGGACAGCGTGGGCATGGGGAAAAATTTTCAGGTTTCGGAATACCACCACGCTCAGGCGGCGGCCTGTTTGTTGGCCATAAGCCGCACCGTCTCTTCGTCGGCGAGGCGGTTTAGGTGGGCCCGGAGGCTTGGCAGATGCACGAGGCGCTTGCCGCGCGTCGCATGAGGACGCCGCAGCACACAGCCGCGGATTTCGCCACGGTCGAGCATCTCGATCAGCGTGGTTCTCGAGAGGTTCGAATACCGGCACCGCTCGCGTGGCCGGGGCAAACCGCCCCACTCAGCGTCGGCGAGGCTCGATGCGTGAACCCAGCCGCGCGGCAGATTGGGCGCGAAGGACGGCGGGGCGGTGGTCACAGCGCCCGAGTCAGAGTTTTCGTGATTACGTTTCATAACGGGGACAACGGTAACGCATTTTTTTGCTTCCGTCTTGTGGGTGTGAAATCCGCGCGAGTTCCCACCCACACCCTGTCGGTGTGGCGGCGGTGGTGTGCGGATGACGAAGCTCGGCCCGCTGGAAACAGCGGGTTGCGGGAGTCTGCTGGCGCGTGAGCGATTGCGGCATGCGCTCCACACGCGGCGCGTTTGGGGCGCGGTCAAGAGGCGTTACGCTCGTGTGTCCGAAGTGGCCCGAAGTGAACCGCTTTTTATCTCACTTCGCGGTTTTTGGGCGCAAAACAGAAGAGCCATCACCCGCGTTCTGTCAGTCACGCCGCTTTGCCGCTGCCTTGAAATGCCGGCCATGAATCGGCTCACCATTCGCCTCAAAATGGAAAAGTTGCCTGAACCAACTATGAGCACGGCGGCGGGCTTTCAGGAGGTCTCGACGCACCGATTCATTTTTGGGACGTTGGCACTTCCACAGGCCAGCTTGGTTCCTGACCGCGTTGACCTCGTGCCAGGGCATGACCGACAACGCGCGCATGATCGCCAAATCGTCCAAATATTTCCATTGGGTCGCTGCCTTATGCCCTTCTCGCCTGTTGGATGATTTGAATTGTTTTGGCCGCGCCTTCTTCAGCATCGCGGCAAACCGTTTGACCAAGGTGGGGTCGTCATAACCCTTCCAAGAAATTCGCAGCGCCAAGACCTCTCTGCCATCGGCGGCAATCGGAGGGCGCGTTTGCCATTGTTTCGTGATGCCACGTTGCAGGTCAGACTCCATCGCCAACTGAACGCCGCCGTCGGCGATGATCGTTCTCAGGTGATCTGCTCGCACGGCCCATGCCGTGCGCCTCGCGCCGCGCAGGGCTTTTTCTTGCACGGGGACGGCAACCATTGTCCAAGGCAGGTCTGCCAACACCTCTCTCGCCATGTCGCACAGGTGAATGCTACCCTCGCCGCCGTTGTCCAAAATGTCGCGCAGTCGCGCCCGGAGAAATGCCCGTTCTTCTGGCGGCCGGCAGCGCCGTTCGCTAACCGCGCCCATGCGGCCGGTATCATCGCTCGCCAAGGTCTGAACCAAGGCCCCGCCGTCGGGGCGTTGACACACGTTGAGAATCCGGCCGCGCGTGGATTTTTCAGATTTCTGCACCGTCTGCCAAACTATGATGTTTTTTTGCCCAGTCGCCTCCCACAAGACCTCCAATCTTTCCTTGGGATCCAACCAGAGTTTGAGTCCTTTGCGGATGATGGGGCTTTCGCGCGCATACTCGTAGGACACCACGGCTTGCAGGTAGCGACGCTCCTTCGCGCGCAAGGACGCGAAGTTGAAATCGGGGTCATACAAAGCTGAGTGTTCGCGGCGGATTCTCATTCGGGCGTCAGCTCACCTCCAGTCGGTTTGCCGACGCCTCTGGGTTTGCATTTTTCCGGCCTCACGCCAACATTTTTCCCGACTGCATTAATCCGGCCTTCACGCCAAGGCGTCGCAGACGGGGCTACGGCTTCGGGTCGGGGCGCGGCGGGTTGATCTCCCTGCGCCCTGGCTGATTGCCCGCCGCGTCCGACACGGAATCCTTTTTGTCCAAAAACTCCGTGAGGGCCAATCGGTCGGGGAAGAACGCATAGAGTGCCCCTACCAGCCCCCCCCGGCACCCTCTGCCTTTGTCCTCCATACATCCACCGGATGCGCGCCACGCCGGTTGCCGGTAGCGCAGCGCGCGGCATGATGCCCATTGCGGAGCGCGTGGGGTTGGGTAGACTCACCCCTTGAAATCCACTCGCGCCACCGCCTTTGTGCTCGCCCTCGCGCTCTGCCTCACCGGCACGAGCGCGACGACCACGCCGCCACCTCCACCCGCACCGCAAGCCGCCGAGGTCTATTTCTCGCCGCACGGGGGCGCGACCGATGCCGTCGTCCGCGAGCTGGGGAAGGCGAGGAAGATCATCCTTGTCCAAGCCTACTCGTTTACGTCGAAACCCATCGCCGCCGCCTTGGTTGCCGCCCATCAGCGCGGGGTTGCCGTCACGCTGATCTTGGACGACAGCGACAAGACCGGGAACGGGACGATGATTGATGTCGTCGCGCTCGGCGGTGATGTCGTCCTCATTGATGCCAAGCACGCCATCGCCCACAACAAGGTCATGGTCATTGACGGCGCGGTCGTCCTCACCGGCTCGTTCAACTTCACCGCCGCCGCCGAGAACAGCAACGCCGAGAACCTGCTGGTGCTGCGCAGCGCACTCCTCGCCGCCGAATACACCGCCAACTGGCACGCGCACGAGGTCCACTCCACGAAATACACGCCTACCCCCGCGCTGCCCACGCCGCCGCGCGCGAAATAGTCTCGTGCCCGCGCTTGACGGTCCGCGCTGTCTCCTCAAGGTTTCCACCGCCTGTCCGCCGGTCTAAACCACCGCCGAGTCAGATGACACTCCATGGGGAGCGGACGCCGCCGAAATGCTTTTCGGCGGCGTTTCCATGTCCGCGATATGCCCGGCCCCAAGGACGCTCAGCCCTTCCCCTGGCACGCCCGTAGCGTGTCCTGAACCTCCTTGGCCTCAGCCTTCCACAGCCCGTTGATGAAGATCGGCTGGCTCCCGCCCGTGGTTTCGATGCAGACATCGGCCAGGAAAAGGCCGTTTGTGACCCGCACGGATGCCACCGCGCGATAATTGATGTGCTCCTCGCTGGAGCCAATTAACGCCCCCTTGCGAAAGGTCATGCCGTCGCTGGCCAGCGTCAACGAGTCCCGGAAAAACAGGTTGCCCGATGACCACCGGCTGGACCAATAACGCTGCTGCACGATGGAAGCCGCCGGATCGGGAACCGCGCGGGGTTCGCTCGGCGGTGCGGTCGGCAACGCGCGGCTGTCAGTGATCAATCGCTGCTTTGCGTCCGAGAATTCAGCGTCCGTGAGATGACCTTCTTGGTGAAGATTCGCGAGCTTGCGCAGTTCGTCGGTCAGGATCATGGGCCAGCGAGCCAGCCCGCCAACAGCCGCGAAGTCGAGCGAAATGCTCCCGGCTCGCGCAATGCGCCCGGCGAACGCGCCCCGTAACTCGCCCGCTCCCGGCGGCACGGCCCTGTCAGCCAATGCGCAGACGCAACGGCTGCCAGTCCCGCGCCACCGTCCGCTTGATCCCCCGCGCGCAACGCGCCCCGCCACAGCATCAGCCCGCGCGCGTCTCCCCTTCCTCGCGCCACCACAACGCCACCGCCGGAACGCTAACGCGCCCGCCGCACGCCCAAGCTGACTCGCCCGCAGACGGCAGCCCGCGCCCGTCCGCCCCTACGCTCCGCGCGTCGTTGCGCCGCCGTGGCGCTCCGTGTCCGCCCAGCCGGGGCCGCGAACGCCCCCGGCCCCTTGCCTTGCGCACTCGCCACGAGACCGCTGCGGCACCGCTGCGCGGACCGGGGCCGGTGGCGACGCGGCTACGAACCCCGGCCCGGCGGCCCCGGATCGCCCCGTCGGCTCCACTTCCCGCGCTCCGCTCCGGTGCAGCCGTGCGCGTGCCGCCGACTGCTCGCCCGTCCCGCTGCCAACGCCCACGCCCCCAAACCAATTCCAGCGGGCGCGACGGCGCGGCTGCGCTGCGTGTCGCCAAGCGATCTCGCCGCCCACCCGCGCCGACACGCCCCGCCAACAAGGAGCGCCGCCCTCCGCTCCCGCCTGTCGCCCCGCCAAGGCGAACGCTCCCGAGGCTCGCTTTGGGCGGCGAATTACTTCCAGCCGCTCCGGCGCAAAGCGCCGTCGCCGCCGTAACGGAGAATGCGCGCGCCCCCAATGCGAACGCCCACCGTCCGCCCCGGCACCCGTCATGCCAGACCCCGCGCTGGCGCTGGCGGGCGCGGCGAGCGCGAGGGCGACGGCACTGCGCTGGCCCCGCCTCGGCCAGCGTCGTGTCCACGTCCCTCGTCGGCTCGTCCCTGCGCCCGTCCCGCGTCCCGCGTCGTGGGCGGCCTTGCGGCCAAACGCTGTCACGTTGGCTGCTTCCGGCTCCGCGCATAACAGGCGATTATATCCAATGGCGGCACGATCTCCGGTCCTCCGTCCAAGCGTTCCGTCGGGCCGGGCCGCTCCCCTGTGCCGCCGTCCGAGCACGACGGCTCCGGCACCGGACATAATCGCGTATTATGCGCTCCGCCACGGGGCGGACGGCGGGCCTTGAATCATGCACCCGCGCGCTTGTAGGGCGGGGTCGCCGAACCCCGCCGAGAACATCAGCACGGCTCCGCCACCATGAATGGTGATTCTTGCCGCGCTCCCGCGCGCCGGCTCTCGCTGTCCGTTGTCGTGCATCTCTTTCGACCTTGGTCATTCGACCTTGGACTTCCGCCACTCCGCGACACGCCTTTCCCCCAATTCCCCCGCCCCCGCCCGGGTCGCCGGTCGGAGAACGATTTTCGTCGCCGCTTACATTGCGCGATAGGCTCACCTCGGTTGGCAACGCCGCCAGGCGGCCCCGGCTCTCTCGCTTCGCTCGTTCGCGGGCCTTCCCCCCGCCGCCCAGCGGCGCGGTTGCCCCGCGCGTCCTCGCCGCATTGCGCTGCTGCGCTCGCGGCTCGGCGCGCTTGCGCGCCGCTGGCGCGCGGCCACGCCGCCAACGCCGGCTTGCTCCGGCGGGCGGCGGTGGGTTGCGCGCTCCGGTATCACCCGCGCGCCACGGCAGATTTCGCACCATTCCGGCACCCCGACCTTGCAATGGCCAGATTCGTTCCTTTACCTCGCTCGCCGCCTATGCACTGGATCGCCCCAACGGAAAAAGACACCGACACCGCCGCGCTCGAAAAGCGCCTCTGGGACGCCGCCGACCAGTTCCGCGCCAACAGCGGGCTCACCGCCGCCCAATACTCCCAGCCGATTCTCGGGCTCATCTTCCTCCGCTTTGCCGAGGTCCGCTTTGCCATCCAGCGCGCGACGTTGGAAAAGTCCTCCGCCTCCTCCCGGCGCGGCTCGCGCGTGGATGATCCCGGCGCCTATCACGCCGACGGCATCCTCTACCTCGCGCCCAACACCCGGTTTGATTTTCTGCTCAACCTCCCCGAGGCGGCGGACATCGGCGCGAAGGTCAACGACGCCATGCGCGACATCGAGAAGCACAACCCGCAGCTCGCCGGCGTCCTGCCCAAGACTTACAACCTCTTTTCCAGCACCCTCCTCAAGGAACTGCTCAAGAAAGTCTCCGAGATTCCCGCCACCGTGAACTACGATGCCTTCGGACGCATCTACGAATACTTCCTCGGCGAGTTTGCCCGCACCGAAGGGTCCAAGGGCGGTGAGTTCTACACGCCGGCCAGCATCGTCCGCCTCCTCACGGAAGTCATCGAGCCTTATCACGGGCGCATACTCGACCCCGCGTGCGGCTCGGGCGGCATGTTCGTCTCCTCGGCGCGCTTCGTCTCCGAGCACAAAAAGAATCCCGCTGCGGAACTCTCCGTCCATGGCGTCGAGAAGACCGACGAAACCGGCCGGCTTTGCCGCCTCAATCTCGCCGTGCATGGTCTTGAGGGCGACATCCGCCACGGCGGCCAGATCAATAGCTACTACGACGACCCGCACGACGCCACCGGCCGCTTCGACTTCGTCCTCGCCAACCCGCCGTTCAACGTGAACGCCGTGGACAAGGAGCGCCTCAAGGACTCCGTCGGCCCCGGCCGGCGCTTCCCCTTCGGCTTGCCGCGAAGCGACAATGGAAATTATCTCTGGATACAGCTTTTTCACTCCGCGCTGAACTCTAAGGGCCGCGCTGGTTTCGTGATGGCCAACTCCGCCTCCGACGCCCGCTCCTCCGAGCAGGAAATCCGCAGCCAGTTGATTCAGAGCCAATCGGTGGACGTGATGGTCGCCGTCGGCCCCAACCTGTTCTACACCGTCACTCTCCCCTGCACGCTCTGGTTCTTCGACAAGGGCAAGGCGAAGACGCCGCGCGCCGACACCGTGCTCTTCATTGATGCCCGCCACATCTACCGGCAGGTGGACCGCGCTCACCGCGAATGGACGCCCGCGCAGATTGGCTTCCTCGCCAACCTCGTCCGCCTCTATCGCGGCGAAGCCCTCGACTTCACCCTCGGCGGCGACGAAGCCCGCGCCAAGCTCGAAGAAATCTTCGGCCAGAAACCGAAATTCAAGGATGTTGCTGGGCTCTGCAAGGCCGCCAGCCTGAGCGAAGTCGAAGGCCAAGACTGGTCGCTCAACCCCGGCCGCTATGTGGGCGTGGCCGCCGGCGAAGCCGTGAGCGACGAGGACTTCAAGGAACAACTCGAAACGCTGAACAAGGAACTCGAAACCCTCAACGCTCAGGCGCGCGACCTCGAACAAACCATTGCCGGCAACGTGGCGGAGATTCTGGAGGCGTAACAATGGAAACGTGGCCCTTAGAGCGAATGGATAAGCTGTGCGAGATAACCTCAAGCAAGCGAATCTTTGCGGCTGACTACGTTTCGGAAGGCGTGCCCTTCTATCGCGGCAGAGAAATAACCGAGAAATACAAAGGGAATCTCGATGTCTCGACCGAGTTGTTCATCACCGAGGAAAAGTTCAGCGAGATCGAGCGCAAGTTCGGCGCACCGAAACTCGGCGATTTACTTCTCACGTCCGTTGGAACACTCGGCTCGGTTTATGTGGTAAAATCTGGCGACAGGTTCTATTTCAAGGACGGAAACCTTACTTGGTTTCGCAACTTCCAAGGACTCGACAGCCGGTTTCTTTACTACTGGCTCGGCTCGCCTCAGGGGAAAGCCGAGCTTCAGAAAGCAACAATTGGTTCGTCTCAGTCGGCCTTCACGATTGTCCTTTTGAAAGGAATGGAGATTGAGCTTCCCCCGCTGCCGGTGCAGCGGCGGATCGCGGGCATCCTGTCGGCCTACGACGAGCTGACGGAGAACAGTCAGCGGCGCATCCGGCTCTTGGAGGCGATGGCCCGCGCTCTCTACCGCGAGTGGTTCGTCCATTTCCGCTTCCCCGGCCACGAAAAGC
>CAIPZZ010000113.1 GCA_903869665.1 uncultured Opitutia bacterium
GCCATATGGTTGTGACGACGAGGAGAACGAGCTGACCCATGTTCATTCGGCCACCACCTTGTTCGCGAGCCGAACGGCATCAGGCAGCGAAACCCGTTCGCCATCGCCAAAGCGCAGCGAAAACGTCCAATTCGGCTGGCCTCCAACGATGCGCTTGTGGGCGGTATATCCTGCCCGAAACAGCAACCGCCATTTCTCGGCCCGTGCCGGTGTCATGTAGAGCGTTTGCCGCCCGACGATGCGGGCCCGCAGCGCCCGGGCCAGCAGGATACCCCGCTCGCCCGTGATATCAATGCGAACCTCCTCCGCGCCCGTTGGCCGCGCGCGATAGTAGTCGCCAAGGCAAATTCCCGACCTGTTGATATTCATATGCGGCTGGCGTACTCCTTCTCACGCGGGAACTTGTCACCACACTCCGTGTAAACGAAGCCATCCGCATCAAACTCGACCGGAAGGATCCACATCTTCTCGAAAATGTCCTCGAATGGGATCTCCCCGTTTTCGTAACGCGGCAGGGCAGCGTTTAGGCTCTCGAGGATATTTGCGCGAATGGCCATACCGATGGCTCGTCTGGCATCGGCCGTGGACGCGAAGACCCTGGGCATGCCTGAGCCATTGACTAGCCGCACCTCGCGGCGTTTAGACGCGGAATGAAAGACGGCGTAGTAGCTCATACATCGCCCTCCGTTTCGTCGCTTAGGAGCGCGCTGTATACCGGCTCTTTGTCCGCGATGTATCTGCGGTCGATCAAGCCCACGACAGACCGCAAATCGGTCAAAAACTGCCGCCGCTCCGTTTTTAGAATCCCAAACAACCCTTGGTTGAGGTCGGCCTTGGGGGTCTTGGGGACTCGGGACGCGCTTTCGATCCAGCGAGGGTGGCTCCTCGGCGCGAGAATTATCGATAACCCCGGCCCATCGATGCATATTGCGGACGAGGTTAACCTGTGGACGGAAACGACGATGGATTTCCCATCGGCCGCACGCGTGTAGATTTCTGCGGATTGCAGTTTTATGTATGTGTTACGATTCATGTGGTTTCGGTTAACTGACAGATTCTTTTGCTACGCGATAGTCCATGCGGTCGTACTCGGCCGCCATGTAGCCGCATGCCACGGCGTCTTTGACATCGCGAAAAAACTCATCGACGGCGGCGCTCGCGTCCGCCGCGGTCGCAAAGCGAAGCGGCTTGTCGTCCTCCTGCCAGCCGGCGTCCTCCCAGCCGTTCAAGTACCATTCGACGTAAAATCGAGCCTTCACAGGTCACCTCCGCGATTCCACTTTTCAGACTCGGCGCCGATCACGGCATCAAGCTGGTCGAAGACGACGTAGTCGCAGCACAGCTCGCCCGGGCTGTTGCCGAAAACGAGGTAGACCCAGTAGGGCCTCGGCCGCTCGAATGTGACGTACAGGTGCGCATCGTCGGCCGCGATGAGCTCATCGATGAACGGCACGAGGCTGGCGTGATCCTGAGTCAGCGGGGCGGCAAAGTCTTCGCCTCCGTTATTCCCGTGATGGAGTTTGAAACCGGCGGCCAGTAGCGCGTCGATCAGGCTGAGTAATTCAGGGCGGTAATCCAGTTGTTTTGACATATGTGTATGGGTTGAGATGAAACTATTCACAGCGGCGGACAAAGATGCGGCCGTTCCGGCTTTGCCATTCGTAGCAACCGGATCCGACGAGGCGGCGGATCGTGGCCATGTCCTCGACAATATTGCCGACGCGATCGGGCGGGATCGGGTAATACTCCCAGCCGCACCACGCGAGGCCCTCCCGCCACGCGTAGGTGGGCGGCTCGTAACCAAAGCCCGGGAGCGGGGTGCGTTCAAACCAGTAGCCGAAATCGAGGATGTCGTGCGTACCGCAAAGGCGTTGCAGGCTGGGGTTCCAGCCGTTCCGCAGCCACTCGGCGATGTCTATCTTGTAGATCGCGCGCAGGCCGTCGGCGTTTGCATCGGGATCGGTGTCGTCGACATATTTGGACGCGGCCCTGTCGACGACGCCGGTGGCGGGATCCACCACCAGCGTGCCGCAGGAAGACTCGAGGATCATGCGGCTTTTCACGAGAACACCTCCCCTGTTTCCTCACCCCATCGGGCCCGCGGAGCCAGCATCTGCCCGGACCCGTTATATTCGCGCCCGCATTCGCATTCGTTGGCCCACGGGTGGTGAAGGGACAGCTTGGCGCCGCAATTGCAGCGGATCACGGCCGGCTTCATGTAGCGCGTGACGATGGGTTGGATCCGGCCGCGGCCAACACCCTTGCCGGCGATGCAGTCGTCGAGATTGGCGAGGCCGGCCGCGGTGAGTTTCGAGCGGTCGACCATGCCCTTTTGATCGCAGTCGAACAAAAACCCGCTCGACGGGTCATCAAGGCGGGCGAAGTTGAGGCGCCACGAGCGGTCCTCGACGGCTTCGCGGTGGCTGATGAATCTGTCCTGTGGATTGGTTGGCATATGCTGGTGGGTTAAAGCAGGCCGGCGGCCCGCATGGCGTCGGCCTCCAAGCGATTCAGAAGCGCGCAAACCGAAACGGCTTCGGCCATGCGTTGTTCGAGCGTGGCCCGCGTGGTGCTGTTCATGCCGGATCTATAGTGGGACGTGCCCACGGGGTACTTCAGGCACGGGGACCGGCCGCGACCCGTCCGAAAAACGTGTGCGCGGCGGTCGTCCTCGGTCGCGACTATCTGGACCCCGACGCGGACAAGGAACGTTCCGCACACTTGGCGGCCGGTGTACTTTTCGACGGTGTACGTGATCATGTGGTTCCCCCCTCGGCGTAGGCCGACTCGATCCGCTCGCCGCTGTCTTCACAGATCAGCGCAGGATCTTCCCAGTTCACCTCCGCGGTGACCACACGCCAGCCGTCATCCGCACGTTCGCGGATCGACTGGCATATGCGCCAGCCGTTGGCC
>CAIPZZ010000114.1 GCA_903869665.1 uncultured Opitutia bacterium
CGTAGGTGTAAAAGCCTACCGGGGGTTCGAATCCCCCCCCCTCCGCCAGTGCGAGCCAAACCACAGCCGCCCCTGACATTGTAAATTCCCGTCAGGTTTTGGAAGAATTCGCAGACGTTTAAGAATGCGGGGGTGCCGGCGTGTGGAAAGCAGGGGGAGGGCAGTTGCGGGCAATACGTCGAGAGTTCACACATGACCCCCGGCGACCACCGCAGCCGATTACTTCGGCAAAATCTCTCGGCGTGACGTGCGCGGGCGACGGGGCATGGGGTTTGATTCGGAGACAAAAAAGTTTAGTAACTTACCATCAGGGTAAGTGTGAACGTCGCATCCAGCTCGTTTTTGTCGGCTGCCTCATTGTAACGAACGATCATCCAGCGGCGCTCCTCCTGATAAAACAAAATCGCCGCACGGCCATAAGCCTTGTGCTCAACTACCGCTTTCACCTTGGCGTTCAGGTCGTCGTTGATGGCGCGCTTGGTGTCCACGAGCAGCACGCCGTCGGGCTTGCTGCGGCCTTTCACGCCCACCAAGAAATCCGGGAAAAACTGCCGTCCATCCGGCAAGGTTGTTGCCACTGACCAAGGTTTGTGTGGCTCGTTGCGATGCCACCAAAGGACAATGCCATCTGTGTCCTGATCGAGCAGTTCCGCGAAGGCGGTTTCCCAGGTGTTCATCCCGCCGGGCATGACTCGATAGACATTTTTGGCCGACTGCGCGAGCGGTGCATCCGACGAGATTTTGTCGGGCAGCGGGCCGGAAGCGACCGACTCCGCAAACGCGCCCATCGCCTGTCGTTTCGCATCGCGCAACAGCCGTGGTTGCTGCGTGAGGATAAGCGCCAGCGCAGATTCCAGCGCGTCTTCGTTCGCCAGCGTCTTGCCGGTCGCCTGATAGGCATCACGCAACCGCCCGATCAGCTCGCGATGCAGGTCACGCGGGTCAACCACGCCCAGCTCCAAAAGCATCCCCTGCGCCTTGATCTCCGCTGCGCCCAAATCCAGCTCGGCCTGAATCCGTCGCTGGTTCTCTTCCGCCACGCTGAAGACCTCCTGCTCGCGCCGCACCACCTCCACCATGTCGCGCACACCGGCCAAGAGCGCATTATCGTCGAGACGCATCGCCTGCGCGATGTTGCGCGCCAAGTCCTCGGTCACGGCCATGATACGCTGGGTGAGAAACTCCCTCGGCACGCCCGACCGCAGCGGATAGGAAAATTGGCTATTCGCCGCGCCGCCGCCGGCCGCATTGGTTCCACCGCCCGTCGCCGCGCTCCCACCCGGCGGCGCGCTCGCCGTGCCTTCGAGCAAATCCAGCAACACCGGCTGCGAGAACGCCACGACCTGATTGCCAGCTAGCGTTTCGCCCGTCGCCGTCGCCTCTGTCGGGATCATGTTGGCCGCCGGCAGCAGCCACGTCTGGCCGTTCTTCACGATCTGCAATTGCTGGTTGCCCGCCACGCTCACGATAACCGCATACGGCGAGACCTTGGCCAGCTCGGTTTTGATCTGGTTGACCTTCTGCGCCGCCGTCGAGAGGCCGGCCTGCGCCTCGCAGTCGGCGAGGAAAACATAGGCGTGCTGCAACAGCGGCGGCAGCTCGCGGCCTTGGCAGCGGGGATGCACCCGCAAAATGCGGCCGACGATCTGCGTGCCAAAGTCCGTGTCGGCGATGCCACGCATTGAGACGAGCGTGAACGCACGCGGCGCATCGAAGCCCAACGCCACAGCCATCTTGAAAATGAGCACTTCCTTTTCCTCGTTCACCGCCAGCGCCAGCAGGTTGGCATCCGGTTCGTCGGACGTGTGCGTGGCAATTTGGGCTTCCGTGAAACCCAGACCGAGCAGCTTGGTTTTCACTCGCGCGACGCTGTCCTTCGTCGAGTCCACTTGCACCAGCATGAGCGGCACGAGGTTGATCCCCGCCGCTACCAGCCCGTCCTTGATCCGCCGGTGCAGCATCGTGCCCTCGCGCAGCGCCGTGCCCTCGAAATCCACAACCGCCTGCTCGCCGGGCGCGGCGACAAACGCCACCGAGCGCACACCGGGCTTCACCAACCCCGCGCTCACCGCGTCATCGCGGCTGATCGTGATGGGGTGCAGCCGACTTCGATGTCTCCGTCAGCCAGAACGGCTCGCCCTACACGCAGCGCTGGCACATCCCCAGCCGCGCCGAGTGTCTTTCGTGCCACAACACGCAGGCCGGTGGCGCGCTCTCCTTCACCACCCGCCAGCTCAATTGC